>CAYRLZ010000049.1:0-44977 GCA_964425275.1 uncultured bacterium
TACCATTTGTCTCGGGTAATTTGGAATACGATAATCCCAGACGATATGGGGTTTAGAAAAGGAGTCGAGGTCAATTGAAGGATCCCAGGGTCCCTCCTGATAAGGTCCTGCGACTCGGGTTATTTCCCATTCAAGGGGAAAAACTACGAAATGAGTTAAAAGTTGAAATAATATTAACTTCATTTACCCCCTTTGAAGAGATAGACCATTCATCGGCGTTCTCCGCCAATACTTTATAAACTACATATATTATACCCCGAATTTTTATCTTGTCAAGGGCGTGGTTTTCATCAAAAATAATCTCATTTTAAGAGTAGAAACTTTCTATTCAATTCTTTCCCTTTAACTTCAACCCGCAGAAGATAAATCCCGGAACTTAAGAAGGGTAGATTCTTCTGATGGAGAGAAGTTCCCTTTTTAGCGGGAATGTCAAAAGAGAAGACTTTTCTGCCGATGAGATTATAAAGGGATAGATTGATTTTTAATGGTTCAGAAAGGGAGAGTGAAAACTTAATCCTTCCTTTTGTGATACTTCTTATTGTGAAGAAAGCACCTTTCTCAACCTCTTCTCTTTGCTCCTGAATACCAATCGCTGGATTTAGACTGATGACGGTAAAATCTTCATAAGTGCCACTGCCCGTGCTATATCCCGCAGAATGTATATTGCCATCCGCACCATAAATAAGAGAAGAAGCACAGTCAACGGTATCTCCCGGACCATTATACCGGTAAACCCATCTTTCAGTCTGAGCCCTGGCGATGATAAAAAGGCTCGCAATGATTAAAACAAATACAAAAGCGCTATGTCTATTCATTATTCCTCTTTACTTTTTCTTTTTCCATAAAAGACCACCCGAAGCATTAACTTAATATACAAAATCCTTGCCTTTTGTTAAGTATTTTTGTCGTTTGGCTATAATGTTCCTGAACGGTCAGTCGGCGGGAGAGAAACTATTAACCAGATTAATATAAGTGTGGCTAATATTTTAAGAGAAGCACCTTTTCATTTAAGTCTTTGATTAAACATAACTTAGGGGATTTTTGATGAATTATTGGGGGTAGTCCCCTGGGTTGCCTTCTTGGTCTAATTTATAACCTAATTCTTTACCTAATCCTCTGACTAATTAAAGGCCTAATTCAAGGTCTAATTCTCTAACTAACCGAAAGGCTAATTAAGTGTCTAATTGTCAGGCTAATTCTCTAACTAATGGAGCAAGTATTCCTTTGGCTAATCCTCTGTCTAACTCTCTATCTAATTGAGAACCTAATTCAAAGCCTAATCCTCGGCTTCATTGAATGGATGATTGTCCTAAACACCGCTTCGCCGGGACAAGAATTGCCCGCCTATGGTCCTGTTACAGTAGCGCTTTTACTTTGGGCTTTCTTTAACCTCCCTAATTTTTAGTGATTGGTCGGCGTCAGGGAATCGGAGCTTCTCATAGCCTTTCCATTTCCCCAAGACCCGATAAGAGAACCGAGCGTTGCTTGTGCCATTTTTGAGTTCATAGACATCAAAACCGGTTCTATCCTCTTTCACATAGACACCATTGCAGTCGTCTTTTAGTTGGACAAAGACGACTAAGGGGTGTTGGTCGGTGACAGTGATGCAATCTAAAAATAGGGGGTCTAAATTAATCCGACAGTGTCCGTTGGTCAGTTGACCTTGACCGACATCCTCAAAGTAAGCCTCCGGCATCTCCGGGGCAAAGAGTATCTTCTTCCCCTCTCTGGTCGCTTTGATTGTGCTCACCGCTCCATCGCCAATAACCTTATAGAAATACCCGCCGACGGCCGCGGCCACGGATGCGTAGTAACCGGTAACCCCATCATCGGTAAGGACGAAGTATCCGCCACGCGCCCCGGTCGTTTGAATCGGAATCCGGGCATATATCCCGGTTAAATTTCCATTAAAGGCACCACCACAACCGGCTGCGGGATAAAAGACCGAACTTAATCCATTTCCCGCACCGATAATACCGGTGCCACTGGAATTGAGATTCCAACCTGCAACGCCGACCAGGGTACTACCATCAGCCGTTCCTTGAATACCCCGGGCTAGTGTCCCACCTTCGCCTAAAATTGCGTGGACCCCAGAAGAAGCCGCCGTTGCCCGTCCCTGCCCGGAAATCCAGAAACGACCTGGGGTTTGAGGGTTGGTATTCTGGTTTTGGATATAATCACCACCACCCACTAGATAATTGGCGCTATCCGCCTTTCGGGCACAGTAAGCATAGGCAGAACTGACAATCCTTACCCGAGGCGACATCGGCGGATTTGGGTTCACCTGCATCTCTAAATAGCAGTGGCCATCAGTTGGGATATAGGGAATTGGCACGGTGCCTCCTAAAAGGCAGTTGAATAATCCAGCGCGGGTTGAAATATTCTGGGTCTCGGTCCAAAAGGCACTGCCACCGGTTGGCACAGAAAATAGTCGGAAGGTTATGGAATAAGTAGAATCCCGAACCGGGATATTGTTGTTATTGGTTAACTTCCCTTGATAATTAAGCATTCGGGGAATGGAAATCTCGTCCGCGGTAGAGGTAAATCCCAGGAAAGCGGATAGCGGTAATAAAAATAAAGCCCGATATTTATTCATAACTCCTCCTCTTTCTATTTTTTAACCTAAGTAGTTATATCGGAAATTTCTATTTTATCAAAAGGTCAAAGTCGGTGGAGATTTAGAACTCCAACCGAGCAGAGGGAAGACCTTTGGGCTTTCGGTTAAAATAGGTATAGGCGATACTCGTCGCTTCCCTCCCCCGATGAGTCCTTTTAATAAAACCTTCCTTAACTAAATAGGACTCATAAACCTCTTCAATTGTTTCAGGGTCTTCTCCCAAAGCGGCCGCTAAACTATTGATCCCAACCGGTCCACCATCAAATTTATCAATTATCGTGAGGATAATCTTTTTATCCATCTCATCCAGTCCCCTTTTGTCAACATCCAATTTCTCCAAGGCGTACTCAACAATTTCTTTATCAATCACCTCTTTTCCGGCTACTTGGGCAAAGTCCCGAACCCGTCGGAGAAGACGATTGGCAACCCGGGGTGTGCCCCGGGCCCGGGCGGCAATCTCATTCGCTCCTTCTTCAGAAATTGCGATAGATAAAATCCGCGCCGAACGGAGAACGATTTCGCACAACTCATCAACCGGATAATAGTCTAAATGGAAGACGATGCCAAAGCGGGAACGGAGCGGCGCGGTCAAAAGTCCGGAGCGGGTCGTTGCCCCAACCAAGGTAAAATTTGCCAATTTAATCTTATGACTGCGGGCCGCTGGACCTTTATCAATCAGGATGTCAATTGAGAAATCCTCCAGCGCCGGATAGAGATATTCCTCAACCGTCTTATTGGTGCGGTGGATTTCGTCAATGAAAATAACCTCTTTACATCCCAAGTTAGTTAAAATTCCCACCAGGTCAATCGGTCTTTCTAAGACCGGTCCTGAGGTAGTTGTGATACCGACCGCCATTTCATTGGCGATGATGTGGGCTAAGGTTGTCTTTCCGAGCCCGGATGGACCAAAGAGTAAGATATGCTCCAATGGCTCATCTCTCTTCTTCGCCGCGGCGATGAAGACGCTTAAATTCTCTTTAAGTTTCTTTTGACCGATAAAGTCCGGGAGATATTTTGGTCGGAGCGTAGCATCATAGACCTCTTCGCCTTTCAACCTCTCCGGTTGGGTAATCCGTTCCTTCATCTTTTGAGGGCCAACTTAACTATCTCCTCCGTTGATAGGGTTCCGTAATCGGGAATTGCCTTAATCTTATTTATTGCCTCTTTGCGCGAAACCCCTAAGGAGACAAGAACCTCAACCGCCTCTTCTGGAACCACTGCCTCTTCGGCGACCTCCTTAAATTTATCTCTCAATTTAAAGACAATCATCTCCGCCTTTTTTGGTCCAATCCCCGGAACCTTTTTCAAGACATCAGTCTTTCGCCCCTTTATTGCCTTTTTTATCTCTTCAATCTCCATTCGGGAGAGGACCGAAAGACCGGCCTTTGGTCCGACACCCGGACAGGAGAGAAGGAGGAGAAACATACTCTTCTCTTCTTTCGTCAAAAACCCGTAGAGTTCCATCCCGGACTCTTGAAAATGGGGGTAAATATAAAGGGCAACCTCTTTGCCCACATCCCCAAGTTTTGCGGAGGTGGAAAGTGGCAAGTTAATAAAAAATCCAATCCCCGAACAGTCAAGGATTAGACCCATTGGCGATTTCTCTAAAATCTTTCCTTTAAGATAACCAATCACAGCCGTCTCTTTAACATCTCTCTTAGATAATAGGCACAGGCCAGGGCATCGGCTTCATCCTCTTGCAAGTTGTCTTTGATATTAAAAAGACTCCTCACCATATAATTCATCTGTCTCTTAGATGCCCTCCCCTGTCCGGTGACCGCTAATTTTAAGCGGGCCGGGGTAATTTCATATAAGGCGATATTCTCCTTAGCCAGAAAATATAAAATCGCCCCCCGTAATTGTAAGGTTTGCATCACACTCTTTACCGCATCCTTTTTGAAAAACAAGGTCTCCATCGCGCATAATTTTACCTTCTCTCTCTTTATCAACCGCTGTAACCGCTGAACGACCGATTTAATCCTTTCACCGAGCGGTTGATTTTTATCGGTTTGGAATGTGCCATATTTTATCGCCGAAGATATCTTACTAACCGAGATAATTGCATACCCGGTCCGAAAGACACCCGGGTCAACACCCAGTATCTTCATTTAGACCTTTCTCACTTCTCAGCCAGTCGGGTCATCAACTCTTCGGCGATATCAAAATTGGCATAAATCTGTTGCACCTCTTCAAATTCTTCTAAGGCGGAATAAAGTTTAAGAACCTTCTCGCCCGTCTTTTCATCAACCGGCAAAAGGGTTGTCGGCAGTTTTGTTAACTCGGCATGCTCCGGGACGATATTCATCTCTTCCAATTTTTTCTTGACCGCAAAGAATTTCTCCGGTGGTGTAATTATTTGATAAGAATCAGTTTCGGTCTTAACATCCTCAGCACCGGCTTCTAAGGCAATAGTGAAGATTGTATCCTCGTCCGCCTTCTCCTTAGGGATAAAGAAGACCCCCTTTGGTTTGAACTGCCAGGAAACACAACCGGTTGCGCCCAAGTTGCCGCCGTATCGGGAGAAGATGTGCCGAATCTCCTGAGTGGTGCGATTTTTATTATCGGTTAGGACACGAACAATCATCGCCACACCACCCGGTCCATATCCCTCGTATTCTACCTCCTCATAAACGACACCAGGGAGTTCACCAGTTCCCCGTTTAATCGCCTTTTCAATATTCTCTGCTGGCATATTGGCTTCTTTTGCCGCTTCAATTGCCGAACGGAGGCGGGGGTTAAAATCCGGATTGCCGCCACCCTCTTTGGCGGCCACCGTAATCTCCCGAATGAGTTTGGAAAATAGTTTTCCTCTTGCCTGGTCAGTTTTTGGTTTCTTATGCTTAAGTTTTGCCCATTTTGAATGTCCAGCCATATTTTATTTTAACGGCAAAATCCTAAATGTCAACCCTTTGGTTCATCGGTGACGCCAAAAACCTCTGGGAGCACATAGTCGCCGTATCGGTCTCTTGTGGCGAGAAGCCTGCGGCGCTGTTCCTCTAAAACCCTAAATACGATATCCGGGATATAAGGCTCTGCTTGATAAATATTTATCACCCGCTCAATCTTTCTTAAATTCTCCGGTATCCGTAAAAGAAATTGCTTATTATAATCCTCCTTTTGGTAATCTTGATTGAGGACCTTCTTAAATAAAAATTTGAGGTCTTCATACTTCGGGATATAACCGGTTGAGGTCTTTCGGGCGCCGACCTCACCGTGTATCCTTAACTCCATCCACTTATACCAGACGGCCTTGTCGTTTTTTTTATTTAAGAAGTCTCCATCTTTATCCCGGAGGAAGTAATTGACACCAAAGATTATTGGTGGTTCTTTGAGTCCCTTAACGAAATCAAGATTCATTTGAATATATTGGCCAATTGGTATTGAAAGAAAGTCAAGGTTAGACATTGGATTAAATCTTCTCATTCCCTCCTTGCCCAGAGTCGCAGCGGTTGTCTCGGATTCTAAGGAGGCGCCCTTAGTAATGATGCCGTGTTCCCAATTAAACGACTGCTCAACCGGAACTGCGGTATCGGAATCCCTACCGCCATAGACAATCCCCCTAATCACTACCCCATCCGGATTGTTTAAGTTCGGGTCAAGATTCTCCAGTTGGGATAATTCCAGGGCAAAACGGGCGTTGGGGTGAGAGGGTGGAATTCTCTTGCCTGTCTCATCCGCCTTTCCTATCCACCACTCACCGGAATGATTGAACCCTTTTGGCGGACACGGACCATCCTTGCCAGTCCAGTAAATATCCTTATCCGGTGTTACCAGAACATTGGAAAATATTATCTCGGTGGCATTATGCAGTGCCCGCCAGAGAATTGGGTCGTCTTTTGAATTTATGCCCTGGATTACGCCAAAGATTCCCTTTTCTACATTCACCGCCCGCACCTCACCATTCTTCTTTCGGAGAAAGGCGATATCATCACCGACAATTGTTTCCCCCTCTAACATGGCGGTTGAGGTCTTACCGCAAAAGGAAGGGAAGGCAGCGGTGAAATAAGTGACTCTCCCTTTTGGTCCATGGATACCCATAATTAGCATATGCTCAGTGAGCCAGCCTTCTTTCTTTGCCCGATTGATTGCCAGTCGCATCGCCAGTTTTTTTAGACCGATGGTATTGCCACCGTATTGAGTATTTACACTATAAACAGTATCTTCTACCAAATCAATATAGATTCGCCGCTTATCCCGATTTTTCGCCGTCTTCCTTTCATCCAGTTCTCCTTGGGAATGAACGAAGCGAAAAAAACGAAGATTTTCGCTTCGTTGAACAAATTCTTCATAACCGGGGCGGTAAAGAAGATTTTCGGTATGGGCGACATAACTGGAATCGGTAATTTGCACCGCGGAGATAGAAAACTCCGAATTAACCGGTCCTAAACAGAAGAAGAGGATATACATCTCTCTTCCTACCATAATATCCCTAAGGATTTCATAGATTTCCGCCAATCCCTCAGAACGAGATTTAGTTTCAACCCCAAGACCTAACCGCATCTCTTGGGTGAGAAGAATTTTTGTGTTCCTTTTATCGCGGGCCTGGTCATAATAATTATCAAAATGCACCGTATGACCAGGAGTTTTTAGAGGAATCTCTTCCCCCGACGACTTGGCCTTCTTCCGTAGGTAATCGTTATCCGCGGCGGAATTGGTGCTGACGAATACCTTATCCGGATTACACAATTCAATATAGTGAGCGATAAATTGATGGAGTTGGGGATTATCTATCCGAAACAATCTACGATAACTCTCTTCGGTCAATTTTTTTCTAAGAAATTCATTCATTGAATTTAGCTATCATACCAAAAATTTCCTCCTTTGTCAAAATCTTTATCCCTGATTGACATATTTTAATTTTCCCCGTAGAATATCCGATGGCTAACATAGAGCAAAAAGAAGATGTGGAAGCGATAAACAAATTGAAATTAGCCCGGCAGAAGATTGAAAAAGAAATCGCCCAGGTAATTGTCGGACAGAAGGATGTGGTTGAGAAGATTTTAATCTGCCTCCTGGCTAATGGTCACGCAATGATTATTGGTGTGCCGGGTCTGGCTAAAACCCTTTTGGTTAATACCTTGGCCTCGGTTTTGGATTTAAGTTTCAAGAGGATCCAATTCACCCCAGACCTGATGCCCGCCGATATCACTGGAACGGAAATTGCCGAAGAAGACAGATTGAGCGGCAAACGTTCCTTCCGTTTCGTTAAGGGACCAATCTTTGCCAATATGATTCTGGCCGATGAGATAAACCGCGCCCCACCCAAGACCCAATCCGCTCTCTTACAGGCAATGCAGGAATATCAGGTGAGCGTCGGTAGCGAGACCTATCCCTTACCGCTTCCCTTCTTTGTCTTGGCCACCCAGAACCCAATTGAGATGGAAGGGACTTATCCTTTGCCCGAGGCCCAGTTGGATAGATTTATGTTCAGTATCTATATTGACTATCCCTCTTTTGAAGAAGAGAAGGCGATTGTCGCCCAGACCACCTCGGCTTATACGCCAAAGTTAGAGAAGGTCTTACATAATCAGGAGATTTTAGAGTTACAGAAACTTTTGCGCCGGGTTCCGGTCGCCGAAGAAGTTATTGATTACGCTGTTCGGCTCACTTTTGCCACCCGACCTTCTTCTAATAATCATCTCAAATATATAAGAGACTATATAAGTTGGGGATGCGGTCCCCGCGCCTCCCAATATCTAATCTTAGGAGGAAAGACCAGGGCAATCTTAGATGGTCGGTATACCCCAGGGATTGATGATGTAAAGATGGTTGCCCACTCAGTATTGAGGCATCGCCTGGTGATGAACTTTAATGCTGAAGCCGATGGGATAAAACCGGAGATGATAATTGATAATCTATTAAAAGATATACCAGAATAAAATCAAATGAAAAAGAAACAAAGCCCTGGCTTAATCGTTGTCGGAAACTTAAAGGAAGGTGCTAATATCTTAGAATGGCTGATAAGGTCCGAAGAGATAGAAGTAGAAGGAATTGATTTGCGCAGCGATGTCCAGGTATCTATGGAGATTACAAAAAGTGACAATAAGTTAATAATTTCGGGTCGGGCTAATTTCCGAGGGAGAGTTAATTGTGCCTTCTGTGGTGAGGAATTTGAGAGGGATTTTATGGAACAATTTACCAGTTGTTATATAAAGGGAAAACCAGCCAAGACCAAGGGTAAGGGGTTAGCAGTCTTTGAAGAGGAAATTGACCAGGTCTATTATCAGGGAGATTTTATTGACCTCCTATCTTTATTAAGGGACACGATACTTTTAGCTGTCCCAATTGCCCCAGACTGCGGCTGCCACACCACTGATACCTCTCGTTAAACTCTTTAATTGGCTATTTTTGATATTCCTTCACTGGGGTTTACAAACCAAAAATTTTTAATTATTATTAAATGATGAAGGAACGAGTAAAAAGGGTTGCCCTTTTAATCAAAGAGGTGGTAGCCGAGATTATCCTTAAAGAAATCTCTGACCCCAATTTAGGATTTGTTACCGTCACCGGTGTAGAAATGGGAAGAGATTTAAAAAAGACAACTATCTATTTCACGGTGCTCGGCGATGAGAGAAAGATGAAACAAACCGAGACTATTCTAAACCGGGCAAAGGGATTTATCCGACATACCTTATCCCAAAAAATCACACTAAGATTTATACCGGAATTAGACTTTAAGATTGACCAACTCGCCTTACAGGAAAGAAAAGTCGGCAAGATTTTAGATGACCTGAAAGATAAAGACTGATGCGGGGAATTCTCTTAATCAATAAGCCGAAAGGATTATCGTCTTATGATGTTATCCGAAGGATAAAGAAAATTACCGGGATAAAAAAAATTGGGCACGGTGGCACCCTTGACCCTTTGGCCACTGGGCTCCTCATCATCCTCTTTAATGAGGCGACAAGAATCTTTCCGATAATCTCTTCTTACCCAAAAACCTATCGGGCGAAGATAAGGTTAGGCATCACTACTGATACCGACGATATAACCGGGAATATATTAAAATCAACAACCCCTCGGGAATATAAAAGAGAAGAGATACTTGAGGTGTTGAAGAGATACGAGGGCGCAATTAAACAAATCCCTCCCCGCTTTTCCGCCTTAAAAGAGAAAGGTCTTCCCCTTTATCAAAAGGCAAGGCGCGGCGAAGAGGTCTCACCCAAAATCAGAACGGTTCAAGTCTTTAAGATTGAACTCCTCTCCTTTGGTCCAGAAGAGATTGAGATAAGAACGACAGTCGGAAAAGGAACCTATATCCGTTCCTTAGCCCGGGATATTGGGAAAGAGCTGAGCGGCGGGGGAACACTGCAAGAGTTGACCAGAGAAAAGATTGGTGAGTTTTCCGTTGACGAAAGCCTTAAATTATCCGACCTGACAAAAGAGGCGATAAGAGAAAATATCATCCCAATCCAAGAGGCACTCGCCTTGCTTCCGAAATTGGTCCTCCGGGCCGGCGAAGAGAAGAGGCTACTGGCCGGACAGATGATTCTACCCTCCGATGTAAAAGGGAAAATCCCAACCGAAGGGAAGGTCCTTCTACTCTCATCCACTTCCGGGGATATTCTCTTTTTAGCCCGAATGAAAAATTCCCGAATAATTCCGGAAAGACTTCTCTATGCAGATAAAGAGAAAGCCGGATGCGGCGATAAGAGATTCTAGCATCACCATCGGCACCTTTGACGGTGTCCACTTTGGCCATCGTTTAATAATTGAGAAGGCACAAGCCGAAGGAAAGAAACGGCAAATTCCTTCCGGGATAATCACCTTTGAACCGCCACCTTATTTCTTCTTTCAAAAAAAGCACTCTCCATCTCTCCTGACACCACTCTCGGAGAAGTTGTCGCTCTTCGCCGAAATTGGGGTTGACTTTGTCTGGATTATTGAGTTTAACGAAACCTTCGCCAATCTCTCGGCCCTTGAATTTCTAAATAGAATAAAAGAAGAGATTTCTCCAAAAGTGATTGTTGTCGGCTATGACTTCCGTTTCGGGAAAAACCGGGTTGGGGATGTTAAATTATTAGAGACGGTAAAGAAGAGATATGGCTTTGAGTTATTTGTCTTGGCATCAATCAAAAAGTTGGGGATTCCGGTAAGAAGCACGACAATCCGAGAGAAACTCTTGCTCGGTGATTTGCCGCTGGCCAATCTCCTCCTGGGAAGAAGTTATCTAATTGAAGGCAAGGTGATTAAAGGTTCGGGCCGGGGGAAAAAACTTGGCTTCCCAACCTTGAATTTAGAGTTGAAGGATAAAAACAAACTCCTCCCGATTGATGGGGTTTATGCGGTTTACTTTCTACCTCACCCCCCAATCCCTAATCCCTCTTTTCCGGGTGTTATGAATATCGGGACAAGACCGACATTTGAGGGCACTGGTAGACACATTGAAGTTCATCTCCTTGGGGTGAAAGACCTTAAAGTCAAACCAAGAGAGGCGAGGGTTGAAATCCTTAAGAGAATCCGCCCGGAAAAGAAATTCTTGAATATTGAGGAACTGAAAAAACAGATAAAAGAAGATATCAAAGAGGCAAAAAAGGTCTTTTAAGCACCAATCGCTAGGTCTTTCAGGGTATTTAGCAGTTCCGCGACCTCTTCTTTTAAGATATAGAAATGGGGCGAGACCCTTATCCAGTCTTCTCTTAAAGAAACGACAAACCTTCTCTTGGTTAAGAGTTCAAATAAATATTCATTGGGAATTTTTCTCTTTCGGAAGGCAACGATACCGCTACCCAGTCCTCGGGGTAAAATCTCAAACTTCATCTCGGTAAGTTCAGTAACTAAATAATCGGTTAAATTAAGTATTCGCTCTTCTACATTCTTCATCCCGAATTCTTGCAACATCTTTATATTCTCATCCAAACCAACAATCCCCAGATAATTTTTCGTTCCTTCTTCATATCGGGCGGCGGATTTTTTCAATACCTTCTTACCAAATATTTTATTAAACTCTTGCCACTTATGACTGAGCCAACCCAAATGATTTGGTTTTAAGTCAGGTAATACCCCTTCATTGATGTAAAGAATGCCGATGCCTTGTGGGGGAAATAGCCACTTGGCGGCTCCGGCGACCAAAAAATCAATCTTTATATCTTTTAAGTTTAATGCCAACGCCCCTAATCCTTGAATGGCATCAATCAAAAGATAAATTCCTCGAGCGCGGCAGTATTCCGATAACTCTTTAAGGTTAATCTGGTAGCCGGAGAGGAAGTGAACCCAATCAAGGGAGATAAGTCTCGTCTTTTTATTTGCCTTTCTTTCTATCTGTTCTAAGATATCACCATCCATTATCTTTATGAAACGCTTTTCAATCTCTGGGACACAGTAAATAAATGGATAAAAGTTTGCCGGAAAACTATCGGCGGCAATTATCACATTATCGGCTGATTTGAATTGCAAAAGGTTCAAGACGGTAATAATGCCTTCGCTGGTATTTCGTAAGAAACAAATTTCTTCAGATTTTGCCCCAAGGAAGGCGGCAATCCTCTCTCTTGCCCCCTCGGATATTGCTTCGCAATCAGCCCATTCAATATTCGCCTCCCGCACATATCTCTCTAAGAAATTATCTATTACCTTTTTTGTCCGCCGGGGTAAAGGGGAAGTGCTGGCGTGATTGAGATAGATACATCTTTGTAAAATTGGGAATTCTTTTCTAATTGATTTCAGGTCTGAGGTCATCAAATCCTCATCTTATCACCTTTTTGATTAAAGTCAAGTCCGGGGTCTTTACTTATTTAAATTTTTTATTATAATTACCAAAAGTTTATTGGAGGACCAATGAAGATTGATTTTAAACCGGGTGATGTTGTAAAGGTCTATACTAAATATTTTGAAAGGGAGATTGATAAGGAAAAGAAGAAGGAAATAAGACGCGAACGGAGTCAGGTTTTTGAAGGAACGGTAATAAAGATAAGAGGCGAAGGGGAGTCAAAAAGTTTTACGGTCCGACGGGTCGCGCGGGGAGTGGGTATTGAGAGAATCTTCTTTCTCCATTCACCTTGCCTGGTAAAGGTTGAGGTTAAAAAGAAAGGAAAGGTGCGCCGGGCAAAACTCTATTACTTGCGCAAAAAGAAAGGGCTGGAAAGTCGGATAAAGGTAAGAGAAAAAACTACCCCTAAGGTCTCCGCTGAAGCCGATGCGCCGAAGTAAAGAGATTAGACTCTGGCAAGAAGGGAAACTGGTCGCTGGGGTTGATGAAGCCGGCCGAGGTCCCTTAGCCGGTCCGGTAGTTGCCTGCGCTATTATCTTAAAGCCTTTTGTTAAGATTAAGGGGATAAAAGATTCAAAACTCCTCTCACCGAAAAGAAGGGAAGAGTTATATCGCACAATCAAAGAAAAGGCCCTGACAATTGGGATTGCTCGGGTTGGTCCGAAATTGATTGACCGGATAAATATTCATCAAGCAACGCTCTTGGCGATGAAAAGGGCAATTACTAAATTAAACCCCAAACCCGACCTGGTGATAGTTGATGGTAATTCTACCCCTAAAATTACCTTACCAATTCAGTCAGTAGTTGGTGCTGACCGTAAGATATTCTCCTGCGCCTGTGCCGCAATCGTCGCCAAGGTAGAAAGAGACCGAATGATGGAGAGGTATGATAAAATCTATTCGGGATATGAATTCTCTGTCCATAAGGGATATGGCACAAAGCGTCATCAAGAGAGATTGATTAAATATGGACCTTGTCCAATTCACCGCCGCAGTTTCGCACCACTGAGCGAGAGGCGCGATGCCAAGTAAGAAAGGCCAATTGGCGCTTTTCCTTTCTAAACCCCTACCCAAAAAGAGAAAAGAGGGAAAAGTGGGAGAAGAGATTGCCCGAAAGTTTTTGGAGAGTAAGGGCTATAAAATTATCGCCCATAATTACCGAACGAAATTGGGCGAGATTGATTTAATCTGTGAAAAGGGGCAATCGCTAATCTTTGTTGAGGTCCGACGAAAGACCAAAGCGGAATTTGGCGAGCCGGCCGAGAGTATCAACCCAAAAAAGGTTCTTAAAATAAAACGAACCGCACTCCACTTCCTCGCCGAGAAAGGGATTTACGATAAAGAGATAAGGTTTGACCTATTCTGTATTAAAGGTAAAGAGTTTGAACTAATTCCCAATGCTTTCTAAGGTATTCTCAGCCAGTATCTTAGGGATTGATGCCTATCTCGTAGAGGTAGAGACCGACCTCTCAATCGGTCTCCCTTCTTTCACAATTGTCGGACTACCCGATACCGCCGTCAAAGAATCCCAACATCGGGTGACCGCGGCAATTAAAAATGCTGGGCTTCTGTTTCCGCTTCGGAAAATTACGGTCAATTTGGCACCAGCCGATATAAAAAAAGAGGGGGCTTCTTTTGATTTGCCAATCGCCTGCGGCATTTTGGCGGCTTTTAATCTAATCCAAAAGGCTTCCTTAACAAATTTCATCATCACCGGTGAACTGGCCCTTGACGGCAGTCTCCGGCCAATAAGAGGTGCTATCTCAATGGCAATGCTTGGCCGCGAAGGAAGATTTAAGGGGTTCATCGTGCCCAAGGATAATGCCAAAGAGGCAGCGATTGCCACTTCCCTTCCGGTATTCCCCGTAGAAAACCTCACCCAGGTTGTGCAATTCCTGAATGGCGAAAGGGTGTTAGAACCAGTGAAGATAGATATTGATAGTATATTCAAGGAGGCACAGGAATATAATGTTGACTTCTCTGAGGTTAGAGGACAGGAACATGCCAAAAGGGCATTAGAGATTGCCGCGGCTGGTGGGCATAATGTCTTAATGTTAGGACCACCGGGAACCGGCAAGACGATGTTGGCGCGGCGGATGCCTACGATTCTTCCGCCAATGGAATTGGAAGAGGCATTAGAAACAACCAAGATTCATTCGGTCTATGGCAGTTTAGAGCCCGGGCAGGCGCTTATCGCCACCCGTCCTTTTCGCTCGCCGCACCACACATCATCAGAGGCAGGAACGATTGGCGGCGGCGCCTTCCCTAAGCCCGGGGAGGTCTCCTTAGCTCATAATGGGGTTCTTTTTTTAGATGAATTACCCGAATTCCATCGCGATGTCCTGGAATCTTTAAGGCAACCCTTAGAAGATGGGTTTGTCGTCATTGGCCGAGCAAAGATGAGCATCACTTATCCGGCGCGGTTTCTATTATTGGCATCAATGAATCCCTGCCCCTGCGGTTATTTTTCCGACCCATTAAGAGAATGCACCTGCTCGCCGGCCCAAATCCAAAGGTATCGGAGGAAAATCTCCGGTCCACTACTTGACCGGTTTGATATCCATATCAATGTGCCCTCTTTAAGATTTGAGGAGATTGCCCGAAAAGAGCCGGGAGAGAGTTCAGCCGTAATCCGGGAAAGGGTGATTAAGGCGCGAAGGATTCAGATTGAGCGATTTAGGGAGTTAAAAAGAAAGAAGCGGATATTTGCCAATGCCCAGATGGAGACAAGGGAAATTCGGCGCTTCTGCCCAATCTCTAAGGATTCAGAAAATCTCTTAAAGACAGCAATTGAGAAGTTTGGACTTTCCGCCCGTGCCTATGACAGAATCTTAAAGGTGGCAAGGACAATTGCCGACATTGAGGGGAAGGAAAATATTGAACCATTTCATATTGCCGAGGCAATCCAGTATCGCAGTTTTGATAGGAGTATCTGGCATTAAAATCGGTGAGTTTCTCATCATAGGCTTTCATTTAGGAATAATTAAGGAGAAAATATTGGCCTTGACGCTGATTTAATTTTAGTGTATAATTTATTATGAAAACTCTCAATCATCCTTATATTAAAAAAGGAGGCCTATGAAAAAAGTTAGGGTATTATTTTTAAAGGCAATGCTTTTATTTCCAATCTTGATGCCGGCGGCGCGCATCTGCGTCTGGAATTATGACCCAGTGGACCGGTTCTACGACGCCCAGATTGGCGATTCCGTTAACTGTGCCTATTGGGTGGAGCGGGACTTGACCGCCCAGGGGCACACGGTTGAGGTCTTTGACCGATACCTGCCATCAGATTTGAGCGGATACGATTTGGTATATTGCCTGATGGGTTGGTTCCGAACCTGAGGGGATAACTGCACAGTCGGTCCGACGGAACGAACCCAATTAATAAATTTCCTTAACTCCGGTAAAGGGGTCTATGCCGAAGGCGCTGATTTCGGCTTCTCCAATCGGAATAATGAATTCTGGCCCTATTTTGGTTGCCATTATCTTGGAGATGGTAACCCAATGAACACCGGTAATGTGCAAAATCTCACCGGTCAACAAGGAACTTTTGCCCAGGGGGTAAACCTCGGCTATCTCTACCGGAAAGGACCAGATAACTATGTGGACGAAATTGGCGAAAACGGCGGGACAATCTACCTCCGGGACCAGTCAGGGATTGGCCGGGCGATATACTATCAGTCGGCAAACTACCGGACGGTTTTCTCCGCGGTAATCTTTGGTGCCTTACAGGGGACTCAACGCCCCTCTTTAATGGCGAGAATTACTAAATATCTACTTACCGGTAGTGGGATAGAAGAAAATTTGGCGGTTGTGCCTTCAATCTTAAAGATTGAACCAAACCCAACCCGGGGCAATGGGACGATTTATTTCCGAATTTCGGGTAATGTAAGAAACCTCACGGTCTTTGATGCCTTCGGGCGCACCGTTGCCGGGTGGCGACTAAATTCTGAAAAGGAAATGACAATCAGTTGGAATCTATTAAACTCTAATAGAGAGCCACTTCCCGCTGGGATTTACTTTGTGCGGATGACCGGGACTGGTTTTACCACGACAAAATCTTTTGTCGTTCTCCGTTAAGTTACCACACTTCTGTTGACTTTTCATCAATCTTAGATAAGATTAAAGTCTGTGGTATGTGGATGGGAATTTTGCCAGCAAACGAAATAAACAATTATTCTTCTTTTGCCTTCGGGAGGTAAAAATGAAGAAAACATTAGCCGAGAAGATAATAAAGAGAGAAGCGAAGGTTGGTGTTATTGGCCTGGGTTATGTCGGGCTTCCCCTTTCGGTAGAGATTGCCCATGCCGGATTTTCGGTCTTGGGCGTTGATTTGGATAAGAGAAAGGTAGAAATGATTGCCCGGGGAAAGAGTTATATTGAAGATGTCCCGGATGCCTCGCTGAGAAAGGTTTGTCCGAGATATTTTACCGCGCACACCAGTTATGATGTCTTAGAGAGATGTGATATAATAAATATCTGTGTCCCTACCCCTTTCAATCCCAACAAAGAACCGGATGTTTCTTATATTATGAAGAGTGGTGAGGGCATTGCTAAGGTCTTGCATAAAGGACAACTGGTAATCCTGCGCAGCACCACCTATCCGGAGACGACGGAAAAACTCCTTCTACCAATTTTGAGTAAATCAGGACTGAAAGTCGGTAATGACTTCTATTTAGCCTTTGCCCCGGAGCGGGTTGACCCGGGAAATAAGATATGGACAATGAGGAATACCCCGGTCGTGGTTGGTGGTGTAACACCAACTTGCACCAAACTTACCGAACTCTTCTTCACTCAATTCAGCGAAAAGGTCTATACCGTATCCTCGCCAAAAGTTGCGGAGATGAGCAAACTCTTGGAAAATATCTTCCGCAGTGTCAATATTGCCCTGGTTAATGAGACAGCACTTCTCTGTGAAAGGATGGGCATTGATATTTGGGAGGTGATTAACGCCGCCGCCACCAAACCCTTCGGCTTTATGCCGTTTTATCCCGGTCCGGGGATTGGCGGGCATTGTATATTAGTTGACCCCTACTATCTCTCCTGGAAGGCAAAAGAGTATGACTTTCATACTAATTTTATTGAACTGGCCGCCGAGACTAATGAAAATATGCCGTATCGGGTAAATGAACGCCTCTTTGAGATACTGGGAAGAAACGATATCCCCGCGTCCCGGGCAAGAATTTTAATTCTCGGTGCTGCATTCAAGCGCGATGTGAGCGATGTGAGAAATTCTCCAACCCTGAAGGTGATGGAGATTCTAAACGGAAAGGTGAAGGAGATTTTATATAACGACCCATTTGTCCCGGAGGTCGAGGTGAAAGGCAAGAGATATAAATCGGTCCCACTTACCACTACTTTATTTAAAAAAATTGACTGCGTTTTAATCTTGACCGACCACTCTTCTTATGACTACGACTGGATATTAAAACACTCGCCTTTAATTTTTGATACCCGGAATAGCATCAAGCAGCGGGGGATAAAGAAACTCTACACCTTGGGGACAAAGTTTTAGCGATAGATTTTAAGCAGTGCTAAATTTTCGCTAACTTTCCTTACCAGAAGAAGTTCCCTTTTCTCCCAGTAATTTTATCACCGCCTCGGCAATCAGACAGGCGTTAGTTGCCGCCCCGCGCCTCAGGTTATCGGCAACCACCCAGAGATGAATCGCCCTCGGATTATCCGGGTCTTTCCTGATTCGGCTCACATAGACCAAATCCGAACCCCGCACATCAAAAAGTGAAAGGTAACCCTCTTTTGCGACCTGCAAAAAGGGATAACCGGATAAGAGATTAAGTATCTCTTCTAAATTTATCTCTTCGGCAAACTCACAATAAACGGCAAGTGAATGACCAAGGCTCACTGGGATCCGGACGCAGGTGGCGGTAATTTTTAATTCCGGGAGAGAGAGGATTTTTTTTGTCTCCTCCCGAACCTTTATCTCCTCCTGACTAAAACCACTCTCATCAAATCGACCAATCTGGGGGATTAGATTATCGGCAATCGGATAAGGAAATGGTGAATCTTTGGTTCTTTCTATCTTCTGTCTCATCGCTAAGAATTCGGTCTCGTAATAAAACTCTTCTAAGGCATCCCGGCCCGCCCCGGAAACCGATTGATAAGAAGAGAGAATAACCCTTTCCAATTTATAAATCTTTGTTAAGGGAAATAGAACTAAAACCAACTGAATCGCTGTGCAATTGGGGTTGGCGATGAGATTTTTGTGCTCCCTTATCTTTTCGGCGTTGACTTCTGGCACCACTAACGGCACATCGGGTTCTAAACGGAAGGCAAGGGAATTGTCAATCACCAATGCTTTCTCTTTAAGTTTCGGGCAAAATTCTTGCGCTAAATCCGCTTCACCGAGGAAGAAGACCAATCCATTTTCCGCTAATTCCATTGCCTTCTCAATCGATTGGATTTCATAACGTTTATCGCGGAAATAAATCTTTTCGCCTTCGCTTTTTTCACTGGCCAAGAAGAAAAATTGAGGATTTAGCCAAGAGGTAGGGAAATTCCTCTCTTCCATCACGGTCAGAAGAGTCTGACCAACCAGACCGGTTGCGCCGATAACCAAAATCTTCTCTTCCATAGGGATTATTATATAAAAAAAAAGGAATTTGGCAACTGGGGAATTCATCCGGCGATTTAGCAAAAGAGAATGAGCCAAAAATCTCCCTCAAAGGGAAACTGATTATTCAATAAATGGGTCTAACCAAGGGTCTCTATTTCGGGAGTAATTGGTAAGGGTAAGGGAGGCGCCTTTCAGTTAGATTCTCTGTTCGGCTCGGAATATCGCCCCCAATATGACCCTCAATATCACTCTCTATATCGCCCCCAATATCACCCTCTATATCACCCAGAATATCACCCCCTGTATCACTCTTTATATCACCCTCTGTATCATTCCCAATATCACTCCCTATATCGCCCTCTATATCATCTCCAATATCGCCCAGAATATCGCCCTCTATATTGCCCGGAATATCACCCAGAGTATCATCCCCTGTATCGTCCATCCCATCCACTGCCCACCTTCCACATCTGATATGCTTTGAGAAAAGGAGACTTGTATATGGATGGAAACCCAAAATAGCCAAATAAAGATTTGACTTTTCTGGATTTTTGGGCAAAATAATCTGATGGCGAAGTTTATCTTTGTAACCGGTGGTGTTGTCTCTTCCCTGGGAAAGGGTATCGCCACCGCCTCAATCGGTCTCCTCTTAAAAAGCCGAGGCTTTAAGGTAACCATTCAGAAACTTGACCCTTATATCAATGTTGACCCGGGGACGATGAACCCCTTCCAACACGGCGAGGTCTTTGTCACCGAAGATGGGGCAGAAACCGATTTAGATTTAGGACACTACGAACGGTTCTTAAACGAAAACCTCAGTCAGGAGAATAATTTGACCGCCGGTCAGGTCTATCTTTCGGTAATAAATAAAGAGAGGCAGGGTGTATTCCTGGGTGGGACAATACAGGTCGTTCCCCATATCACGGGTGAGATTAAAGAAAGGATAAGGAGATTAGCCCAAGGAGATGTTGATTGTGTCATTGTTGAAGTCGGTGGGACAGTTGGCGATATTGAAGGCTTACCTTTTTTAGAGGCGGCCAGGCAGATGGCCTTAGAAGAAGGAAAAGGAAATTGCCTCTTCATTCATCTCACCTTGGTGCCGTTTATCAAGACCGTGGAAGAATTTAAGACCAAACCGACCCAACACTCAGTTAAGGAACTACGGGAAATTGGTATCCAGCCCGATGTAATCATCTACCGCACGGAAAGAGCGCTCTCACCGGATATTAAAGAGAAGATTGCCCTTTTCTGTAATGTGGATAAGAAAGCAGTGATTGAAGGTATTGATACACCTAACATCTACCGGATACCTTTAATCTTTCACCAGGAAAATTTAGACTGGTTAATCTGTCAGTATCTCGCACTAAAAGGGAAAGAACCCGACCTCACCAGTTGGCAGGAGTTTGTTGAGAGGTTAGATAATCCCAAAGAAGAGATAGAGATTGCCTTTTGTGGCAAGTATCTTGATGTGAAGGATGCCTATAAGAGTGTGATTGAAGCCTTGCATCACGCCCGTGCTCAAGTTTCAACCAAATTGAATATAAGGTGGATTGATGCCGAAGACTTAGAAGAACCCGGTGCCGAGAAAATACTTGCGGGGATTAATGGTCTTCTGGTGCCCGGTGGTTTTGGGCGCCGGGGGATGAAAGGGAAGATGGTGGCGATAAGATATGTTCGGGAAAATAAAATCCCTTATCTTGGTTTATGTGTTGGGCTACAGTGTGCGGTGATTGAATTTGCCCAGAATGTCTGCGGACTAACCGGGGCAAATTCCACCGAATTTGACGAAGTTACCCCATATCCGGTAATTTATCAAATGGAAGAACATACTGAGGCAAAAGGTATGGGTGGAACACTGCGTCGTGGTGCCTATCCGGCAATTCTTAAAGAAAATAGCCTGGCCCAGAAAGTCTACGGGGTAAAGAAGATTTATGAACGTCATCGCCATCGCTATGAGGTAAACCCCAACTTCCTCCCTTTGTTAGAGAAGTATGGACTTCTTGCTTCAGGTCTTTCGCCCGATGGTCGTTTGGTTGAGGTGATTGAATTAAAAGACCACCCTTTCTTTATTGCCACCCAATTCCATCCGGAATTTAAGTCAAGACCCTTATCGCCCCATCCATTATTTGTTAGTTTCCTCCAAAAGGCCCTGGAATATAAACACCAAAAATGAAGCGCCTATTCCTAACCGGGTTGATGCAAACCCTACTCTTTTTTTATCTCCTCTTAAAGAAAAGATACCGAGAGGAAATCGGGAGGAATTTCTTTCACCTCTTTGGTAAGAAGGATAATCATTTCTGGTGGAAAAATGCCCGAGCCCTCGGGAAAAACCTTGCCTTGATGATTATCGGTCGCCCCCTTGACAAAATAGAAACTATCGGGGAAAATATAAGTATGGGAAAAGGAGCGATATTCTTAACCTGCCACTTCGGTCTTTGGGAAATTCTACCAAAAATCTTTAAAGCGAAGGGCTACCGGGTGGCAATTGCCGTCGGTCGCCAGCGGATTCCTATCTTGGAAAAGATTCTTTCTCGATTGCGAAGCCGGGAAGGGATAGTGATAGTTGATAAAATACCGGAGATGATAAGCCTCTTAAAAAGAGGGTTTCTTTTGGGATTTGCCGGGGATAATACAAGGCGGGTAAAAAGATTTTACCTCCCCGAAATCGGAAAAGGATTCGGTGTTGTTAAGACCCCTTTTCTGTTAGCTAAAAGAAGTGGGTTACCGCTTTACACCTGCTTCTCGGTCTTGAGAGGCTCTTTGATTCAGATTGAGTGGCAAAGAATCTCGCAGATACAGGATTTTGCCACCATTGCCCGAAATTATATCCAGCGGTATCCAGAACAATGGATATTTTGGGGGAAATGAAAAGTCTTAAGCGCTCAAAGTTCAGAGTTCAGAGTTCAAAGCGAATTTTTCCCAATTTAAGTTTTACCTTATTAACTATATCGCTTATCTTTCTTGTCTGTCAGAAAAAAGAGCCGAATCTCTCCGCCTCACCCCCACCTTCTTCTATAACTCTATCCTTTGAGATGGATGAGTCTTTCTCCGGTAAGAGGCTCTATCGCATCACCGCGCGCCAGGCAATTTTTTATGAAGAAAAAGGCTTAATTTGCGTGACCGAACCGGTGGTCTATTTCTTTGACGAAGGAAAGATAAATTCTATACTAACCGCCCGGAAAGGGGAGGTCTTTACCAAGACATCAGACTTAATCGCCTCAGGAGAGGTCCAGCTAATTACCTCAGATTCCACTTACCTCTTCACTGATTCTCTGGTCTGGAATAACTCAAAACAGATGATTGAAACCGATGCCTTGGTAAGGATTGAAAGCAAAAAGGCAAAGATGGAAGGACAGGGTCTCTTGGCCGATGCCGCCTTAGCAAAAATCACAATTAAGAGTGAGATTAAAGGAAGTAGCCCTTATCAGTTCAAATGAAATTAGTTTTCTTTAAGCGAATAATCGTTTTTGGAGCAATCGCTTCCTTCATCTCTTCTTATGCCGCCGAAATCAAGGCGAAAAAGATGGAGATTATTCAAGAAAAAGGAGAGCGGGTGACACGCTTTAAGGAAGGCCTTTTGATTCAGGATGGCACAACTCAAATCTTTGCCCAAGAAGGTCTCTATTACCCAGAAAGGAATGAGTTTTTCTTAAAAGATTCGGTCAAAATATTAAGCGAAGAGGGAGTTCTCCGGAGTGATTCGGCGGTTTATTTTTTGGCATTAAAGAAAAGCATCCTCGGCAAAAATGTTGAGTTAGATTTGGATACAGTAAAAATTACTACGGACCGTCTCTTCTGGGATGGCAATAAAAAAGAGGCACACAGCGAAGAGGTATTTATTTCCTTAAAGGGAAGGGGTGTTGAAATAACGGGTAAGTCTGCAATTTATCAGGTGGATAAAAAGAAAGGTGAGATTAAAAAAGACCCGCTTTTCTATCTAAAAGAAAAAGAGACGACTTTGGTTCGGGCGAATCTGATGGACTATGATGGGGAAAGGAAGGTGGTCTTTGCTTATGGGCAGGTGAATATCAAACATAGGAAGCGGGAACTTTTCTGTGAGACTCTTGCCTATTTCTTAGAAGGCGATTCCGGTATTACTTTAGGCAAACCAATTCTTTCCGGGGAAAACGAAGAAATTGCCGGGAAGGAATTTCGCTTCCAAAATGAGGGCGGTGAGTTGAAGAAGATGGTGGTATTGGGTGATGTGCAGGCTCTCTTTGAGAGAAAGGAGGAGCGAGTGGAAATTGGTGGGGAAAGGCTTTCATCCCTTTTCCGTGGGGGTGAGGTCTTAGAGATTGTAATGGAAGAACTAACCTATGGAAGGCTTTTAAGAAAAAGGAGGTAATATGGAGAAAGGTGCTCTGGTTGATACCCTCTTTTTACCCAAGAGACGAATTGGTCTTGTGGCAAAAGAGGTGGTTTTAGTCAGCAGTTTTGTTATCTTAACTGCCCTCACTTCTCAGATAAAGATTGAGATTGGGATTGTCCCGATTACCATGCAGACCCTCACTGTTTTACTTAGTGGAGCGCTCCTCGGTTCAAGGCGCGGTAGTCTCTCCCAGGTCTTGTATCTCCTTGGGGGGCTTTTGGGAATTCCTTGGTTTGCCCGCGGCGGCGGGATTCAATATATTTTAAGCCCAACCTTTGGCTATCTGGTTGGTTTTGTTTTTGCCGCCTTCTTTGTTGGCTATTGGGCAGAGCGCGGCTATACCCGTAAATTAAAAACCACCATCCCTCTCTTTCTCTTCGGGAATATTATAATCTATCTCTTTGGTCTTTTCGGGTTAGTTAGGTTCGTTGGTCTGGGAAAGGCCTTATTAGTTGGTCTTTATCCCTTTATCTTAGGAGATTTGTTAAAGATTATCTTTGCCGCTGCTCTCTTGCCCACCAGTTGGAGACTAGTAAAGAATTATGCCCGGCGCTAGTCTGCAAGTCTTAGAAATTGCCAAACGATACGGCAAAAGATATGTCGTCTCGGATGTTACAATTGAAGTCAACCGGGGTGAGGTGGTCGGTCTTTTAGGTCCGAACGGTGCTGGGAAGACCACCACCTTTCAAATAATCACCGGCTTTCTTAAACCGGATAAAGGGAAGGTGCTATTAGATGGCAGGGATATAACAGACCTACCCGTTTATCAAAGGGCGCGTCTGGGTATTGGCTATTTATCCCAGGAGGCGTCAATCTTCCGGAAATTGACGGTGGAGGAGAATATCTGGGCAATCTTAGAATTATTAGGGAGAGACGATAAAGAGAAACAAACCCGGGAACTGCTCACTAAATTGGCTATTACCCAATTAGCCAAGAGGCGCGGTGATACCCTCTCCGGTGGTGAGAGGCGCAGGGCGGAATTGGCCCGGGCCTTAGCCACTAAGCCCAATTTCCTACTGCTTGATGAACCATTTACCGGAATTGACCCAATTTGCCGACAGGAGATTCAGAATATAATTAAGGTATTAGCAGAGGAGAACTTGGGGATTTTAGTTACCGACCATAATGTCCGGGAGACATTGGAGATAACCGATAGAGCCTATTTGATATATGATTCTCGTATCCTGCTAAAAGGCAGTGCGCACGAATTGATTACCAACGAAGAGGCCAGACAGTTATATCTGGGCGAACGATTTAGAATATGAGGCCGGAATTAAGACAGGAATTGAAGTTAACCCTAACTCCACAACTGATTTTAAATCTCCGTCTCCTCACCCTACCGATTATGGAACTGGAGATGGTGGTGAGAGAGGAATTAGAGAAAAACCCCTCCTTAGAAGAGACCCAGGAATTTGAAGAACCAGAAGAGGAGACAAAAGAATTAGAAGCGTCAAAAGACGAATTTAATTATGCCGAACTTTTGCCGGAAGGCACCTTTTCCCTCCCTTATGAGGAGAAACCCGAAGGGGAGGCGATTGAGACTTATGCCCCACAGGTTTTGACACCAATTGATACCGTCTTCTCTCTCGTAAAATTTCTTCTCGCCGAGGAAGACTACTCCTATGCGGAATATATCCTCCACAACTTAGATGAGGATGGTCTCTTATTGCTAACTTTTTCGGAATTAAAAGAGAATTTAGGGATTGATGAGGAGCGCTTAGTTAAGATCTTAGAGGCGATTAAATCAATTCCGCCTGGCGGGATAGGCGCTCAAACGCGCCGGGAGGTATTTCTCGCCCAGTTAAAATTATTAGGGAAGAGCGATTCTTTGGAACAAAGGATAATTGAAGACTACTATGAGGCCTGGTTGAAAATGGACTACAAGGCAATTGCCAAGGGAATGCAAAAAGAAGAGAGGGAGATACGGGAGGCATTTGAGCGGATGAAGATATTAGACCCCAGACCGCTTCGTTATTACACCGTGCATTATGAGAGTTACATTGAGCCGGATTTTGAGATAAGAATATCGGGTGAAAAGATTGAGGCGATTTATAAAGATGATAACCTCCCGCAACTGCGCATCGCCAAATATTTTAGGGAGGTAATAAGAAATCCAAAGTCCTTCAGTCCCGAAGAGGTTGAGTTCGCCAAAGAAAAGGTGAGAGAGGCTCTTATGTTCATAAAGGCAATAGAAGAGAGAAAGTCATTATTGAAAAGGGTTGTGGAATATATCATAAGAAAACAGGAGAGATTCTTCCGGGAAGGAAAGGAATACCTCTTGCCCCTAACAATCAAGGAGTGCGGGAGAGAATTAGGACTACACCCCTCCAATGTCTCCCGGGCAATCCAGGGGAAATATCTGTCAATGGCCACTGGGATATTTCCCCTTCGCTATTTCTTCTCAACCCAAATTGGTGAGAAGTCAAAACGGAGTGTGAAGGAGCGGATAAAGGAGATGATTGAAAAAGAGCCTCCGGATGCACCACTGGGTGACGAAGAGATAGTTGAGCGGCTGAAAGCGGAAGGGGTAAATATTGCCCGACGCACCATAGCCAAATATCGCCAGGAGTTAAAGATTCCTCCGGCTTATTTGAGAAAGAGGCGGTAATTCTTCAACCGTCAACGGAAAACAGGAAGATGAATTCAGAAGGCAGGTCCCATTGGGTTATTGGGATGGCCGGACATATTGACCACGGTAAGACCGCCTTGGTCAGGGCACTAACCGGCTACGACCCGGACCGGTTAAAAGAAGAAAAAGAGAGGGGGATGACCACCGACCTGGGATTTGCCTTCTATGGTGACACAGCAACCATCATTGATGTCCCAGGACACGAGAGATTTGTCCGGCATATGATTGCCGGGGCAACAACCATTGACTTAGTCTTATTGGTCATTGCCGCTAATGAAGGGATTAAACCCCAGACAATTGAACACTTTTCTATAATCAAACTCCTCGGGCTAAAACACGGGATTATCGTCATCACCAAAAAAGATACCGTAGAGGAAGATATTTTGAAGATTTTAGAAGAAGATGTCAAAAACCTAATTAGAGGCAGTGACTTCTCAACCGCGCCCTGTGTCTTTTGCTCAGCGGTTACCGGGGAGGGGATTGAAGAATTAAAAACGGTTCTAAAAGAGGTGATGGCCAAGATACCGCCCCGAGAAGACCGAGGGGTATTTCGGATGCCGATTGACCGCAGTTTTAAGATAAAGGGATTTGGCTCGGTTGTCGCCGGAACGGTCCTCTCAGGGATTGGGCGGATCGGTGAGACGATGGAGGTCTTACCCCAAAGGTGCCTGGTCCGGATCCGGGGGATTGAGAAGCATAAGCGACGATTTGATTTTGCCCGGATTGGTGAAAGGGCGGCCTTTAATCTCCTCGGTGGTGAAAAAGAGGAGATTAAAAGGGGGGATGTCTTGGCTTGCCCCAATGCCTACCAACCGACCCGATTCTTTAATGCCTACCTCTCCGCCCTTCCGGAAAATCCCTTCCCAATTAAGAAACGGATGGATTTGAAACTCCATATCGGAACCAAAGAGACCAAGGCAAAGATTATACTCCTTGACCGGGATTCACTTCTACCCGGTGATAGTGGCTATGCCCAAATCATCGCTGATGAAGAACTGGTTACCGAATATGGCGACCGATTTGTGCTCCGTTCTTTCGGTCCGCTTTTGACGATTGGCGGCGGTAAGGTATTGGAAGTAATAAAAGAAAGGCAATCAAAGATAACCCTTGCCGAAAGACTAAAATCCTGGCAAGTTCTCAACTCCGAAGATAAGAAGGAGGTGGTAGCCGAGATTATCCGAATGGCGGGATTCTATCCAATATCTTTTCAGGAGATTGGCAAACGGGTGGGATTAAATAACCTAAAAAGAATATTAACTTGCCTCAAAGAAGAAAATAAAATCATTGAGTTAGGGGAAGACGAATTTATCTCAACCGACTCCTATCATAAGGCCAAGGATAAAATTGTCGGAGTGATTAAAGACTTCCACTCCGGAAATCCCTATCGGGCTGGGATAAAAGGAGCGGAATTGAAAAGTAAGTTGGAAAAAGAGATGGCGAAGAAATTAATTGAATCCCTGCTTAATAAACTGACCGCCAAAAAGGATATTATCTTAGACAAGGAGATTTATAAATTGCCCGGATTCACGATTTTGGTCAGTGAAGCCGAGAAGCATCTCTTGGTAAAAATCACCGAGACAATAAAAGAGAAAGGATTTTTGCCACCCGACCTTGCCGACCTAAATAAAATCTTCCCAAAAGAAAAAAGAATCCCGGAATTGGTCGGTGTCCTCAAAGAGCGCGGAGAGGTGATAGAGATTGGCGGGTTTTTCTTCCACAAAGAAATTTTAGCGAAGGCGAAGGAGAAACTTTTAAGCCTCTTTCAAAAGAAGCCGGAGATTACCGCCAGTGAGTTTCGCCAGGTATTGAATACCACCCGGCGCTATGTCATCCCACTATTGAATTACTTTGACTCCCAGGGGGTTACGGAACGACGGGGAGATTTTCGGGTGCTAAGGAAATAGAAACTCGGAATTCTATGAAGACTTCAAAACCACGGTATCCACTTTATACATCAAACGTTTTGCAATGATTCGGGTTCGGATTTATGTCTCAGGAATTGTCCAAGGGGTCTTCTTCCGTGATTTTACCCGAAGAAAGGCGCAGGGGTTAAAGATAAAAGGTTGGGTAAGAAATCTTCCGGATGGTCGGGTAGAGGCGGTTGGCGAAGGAGAAGAAGAGAATATCCGGGAATGGATTAGACACCTAAGAAAAGGACCACCCGGGGCAAAGGTTGATAACTTAGAGATAAATTATGAAGAAGTGAAAGGTGACTTTCAATCCTTCTCAATTTTATATTAGAGATTCCACCGAGGAGATTTTTAACTAACTATATTATAAAAGGAGGGGAAATAGTTTATTTTAGTGAGTTTTATCACACAGATGGCCGGTCTTTATGAAATCCGGGTGAGAAGGGTAGAAAGAGAGTATGAGTTAAAGGCACTGCCGAAAGGTTAAAAATTTGGCAATCAGCAAAAGCCGGGAAGTAAAGGCGAATTGAGAACTTCATCCATATCGCTCACCAGTTGCCCGCTCCCACAAAAGATTTATGGTCTAAGTTTTTTCAAAAGTTTCAGAATCTTCGGCAGGGGGAAGCCGATAACATTCTGATAGCAACCTTCAATCTTTGCAATGAATAATCCCCCCTGGCCTTGTATCGCATAAGCCCCGGCTTTATCATAAGGCTCTCTGGTATTTAGATAATTTTCAATCTCCTGATTGCTTAATTTCCGAAATCGCACCTTTGTCTCTTCATAAGATTTAATAATCTTTCCCTCCGGCTTTTTTAATAGGAAGATGCCGGAGATTACCCGATGGTTTTTTCTGGAAAGAAGCAAAAGCATTCTCTTCGCCTCTTGTTTTGACTTTGGTTTTCCGAGCACCCTCTTTCCAATGACGACGATTGTATCCACACCCAGAATTATCCCTTTCTCTACTTTATGGGCAACACTTCTAACCTTCTTTTCGGCGATGAGGATTGCCCGCTTTCTTGGCTCTTTTTCCTTTACCACCTCTTTTATCTTAGGCATAAGAACTGAGAATTCTATCCCGGACTTTTTTAGGATTTGTCGGCGACGGGGTGATTTAGAGGCTAAGTAGAGCATCGCTAAATTATGGAAGCAGGAATTCAAGTATCCCTTTGCCAATTGAGACATCAGGAATCTTTTTAATCCTTATCTTAAAGTCATAGCGCCAGTTCGTCCCGAGACCTGAGAAAAAAATAATCGCCTCCCAGCAGTGCAAGTCCTTCCAGATATTTATCGTATAATCGGTTATCTTCCTTTTTGTCTCCTGGAAATTGTAACCACCGCTCATACTAAAACTCCACCCTTTTAGGGCGAAACTAAAACTATAAAGAAGCATATTATTTACCGGTGGTGAATAGATGTGGTTCAAAGTAAAACTTATTGGGGTTTTTCTCTCTAGGGTATCGGCGGGAAGCCAACGAAGAAAGAAAGGAAATTGGGAAAGTTGGTAAGAGAAACTTGAAGAGATTGATAAATCCTTGGGGCGAAGTGTTTCAATTGGGCAATTAAAGGAGAGGAATATCTGGGAAGAGGCATTCGGCTGATTGAGGAGGATGAACTCGAAGGAGACATTTAAGGGGGTCAAATTCTTTGAGATTAGATTATAACTAAGATTAAGATTGACACTACCGATATTACTGATGAACTCTTCTTTGCCAAACTTTCCTTGAAAGGTATTCCCGATATTTATCCCGATATTATGAGAGAGAGGCAAGGTATCAAAACGGGGAAATCCCCAGATGCCTTTAATTTTTATCTCCGGCTGGAAGTTATAAAAAACCGAAGGAGAAACTTGATGGAGGATACCATTTAGGGTGAAGAAGGATAGGTAAAATGGCCGATAGAGATTCAATCCGGAATTAAGGGAGAAATTATAATTTACCACCGGGAAGACTGAGTCTCTTTCAAAGTTCAAGCGGTGGTTATAACTGAAATTCTCAGAGAGATAGATACCTTCGGGTAAAGGGTGGGAAAGTGAAATCCCATTATTCATTAAGAGATAATTAGACCGGCGCGCCGTGCGTGGCATCACCACTTCTTCCCTTCTTCTTCCGGCACTAAAACTATTGACCAGGCCGATACTTGTGAAAGGAAGGGGAGGCAGATAAAGTCCAAGGCTTGCCGAAACTCTCTCTTCCCTGCGCCGCAGGCTGTCTTGGCCAAGTGTATCCCGGTCTTTCCATTCTTCTCTTGAATATGAGATTGAAGGTGAGATGCCAAAATTTTTGAAGATGGGACGCTGATATAGGTTAAAACTTACGGAAGGCATTAGCATTGTAGTTATCTGTCTCGGGAAATCGTGGTAGTGCCGAAAAGTAAAGGCGGTTCGACCAAAATTCTTTATCCTTCTTGAAAGTCCAACCTCACTCACAATCTCTTGTTTTAACCACTCAATTCTTTCTTCGGAATACTCTGGTAAATACCGGGCATCGTTTTGGTAGTCAATATAAGCACCAAGGTCGGTTTCGAATAAAAACCGGGAGGAGTGTTTGGCATTGATACTGAAGAGTTTTTTCTTTGTATCCCATTCGTCAATATAAGTTAAGAGAAGGTTGCCGGAGGCAAAGGGATTGACTAAATAGACACCCTCAATCTTTGGTCGGAGACCTTTCTTCTGCATCACATCTAAATAAAAGGTTAAATCGGAATAATCATTTATCACTAAGTAATAAGATATACCCCGGGCATAATAACCCTCCACGGAGGACCGACCAACCTTAAAAGGTAAAAGCCCGGATTTCCGCTTCGTAGCGATTGGGAAAAACCAGAATGGTGCGGCAGCAACCGGTAGGCGCTGCAGTTCTAATAATATCGGTTGAGTTATCGCCATATCGTCCAGAAGAATCTTTAATCTCTTGCCATAAAAGTAGTAATGGGGAGGGGTATGATTACAGGTTGTATAATAACAATTCTCGGCCAAGAGGGTTTTCTCTTTTATGAGATAGAGACAATCGGCATTAAGAAATCCATCGGCGGTGCGGGTCTTTGCCTTCTTCATCACCCCTCTTCGGGTATGAATATTATAATGGAATTCTTTTCCATAAATACTTTCCGTTCTTGAGATAAAATTAACCTCTTTATAAGCGGAGAGGATATTAGTCCTTAAATTATAGACGATGGTATCGGAAAATATCCGATAGTCTTGATATTTTACCCAGGCGGAGCCAAGAAGAAAAACTTTCTCCTCAGGTGGATAATAGATGATTTTCTTGCCGTAATAGGTTATAATCTCCGAGGTATCGGGCGGTGTTTGCCAAGCGCGTATCTGCGCTGTATCTTGTATTATAAGAAACAGTAGTAAAAGCATTAAGCCTATATTATAAAGCCAAGGTAGTTAAAAATCAAATACCAAATGCGGACATTGACAGACGAATAAAATTTGTTAAGATATCTCTATGATTTTTATATTTGGTGAACTGAAAGACAAAAAGTTGCGCAAGGCAAGTTATGAGATGATTTGTTTAGGCTATGCCCTTTCCCAAAAATTAAAAGACTACCTTCCTGAGAAAAAGGAGGAAATTAGTGTCGGGATTATTGGTCACCCTACCCAGGAGGCCGTGGTCAATTTAAGGAATTTTGGAGTTGATACGGTCTATTGTTTTGATGACCCGAAATTGGCAAATTATTCCCTCACCGCTTATGCCTCGGTCTTGATTGATTTGATTGCCAAAGAAAGACCGCTCATCGGTCTCTTTCCTCACACCACTCAGGGAAGGGATTTAGTTCCTTATTTAGCCGGCCATTTTTCTGCCCCCTGTCTAACCGACATTGTCAGTTTAGAGTTGACAAAAAAAGATGGGCAACTTTCCCTTCTTGCCCGAAAGCCAATCTTTGCCGGGAAGGTTGAACAAATACTTTCGGTTGCATTAAGACCACCGGTATTTTTTTCCATCCGACCGAGGGTTGTATCCGTGGAGGAATGCGACGCTAAAGAACCAAAGATTATAAATCTACCCCCCTCAGAACTTGACTTCCGGGTTAGGGTTAGAGAAGTTCTGCGAGAAATAAAAGAGATGGTTGATTTGACCGAGGCGGAGGTGATTGTCTCCGGTGGCCGCGGGATGAAAGGCCCGGAAAATTTCTCGCTCTTAGAAGACCTGGCGCGCCTCTTAAAAGGGGCGGTTGGGGCATCAAGGGCCGCGGTTGACGCCGGCTGGCGCGACCATCAGTCGCAGGTTGGGCAGACCGGTAAGGCCGTCTCCCCAAACCTTTATATCGCCTGTGGCATCTCTGGTGCCATCCAGCATCTCGTCGGGATGATTAATTCCAAGATTATCGTGGCGATAAATAAAGACCCGGAGGCGAATATCTTTAAGGTTTGTGATTACGGAATTGTTGGTGATTTGTTCCAGGTCGTCCCGCTCTTAACCTCTGAGATTAAGAAATTCATTAGCGAATGAATACGGCAAATCTTTTATTGGGTTGTATTCAGTGCGGTCGGTGCTCGGGTTCCTGTCCGGTCTCAATAAAGTCACCGCTCAATATTCGGAAACTCCTTTACTCTTTCCTCCTTAATCCAAAAGCGGTTTTTGATGCCGAAAAGAGCGGTATCTGGGAGTGCACCACCTGCACAACTTGTAATCTCCGCTGCCCAAAATCTTGCGCGCCATTAAATTTGATTCTTGATACCCGCACCTGGTTAGTAGAAAAGGGAAGGATTGACTCATCAATTATCAAGGCATTAGAAAGCACTTACCTTCATGGTAACCCATTTGGTAAAGCGCGGGAAAAGAGGATAGAATGGATTCATAAGATAGACACCCCAATAAAAATCCTCACCGAAGGTTCGTCGGCCGATTATCTCTTGTTTATCTGCTGTATCAATGCCTATGACCCAAGGATGCAAAAAGTTACCAAAAGTATTGTCAAGGTCTTATCTTCTTTAGGGGTTGACTTTGGCATCCTCGGAGAAGCGGAGAACTGCTGCGGTAGTGAGATAAAACGGATGGGCGAGAGTGGGCTATTTGCCGAGTTGAAGGAAAAAAATCTCCTTTCATTTAGTAAGATTAAGATAAAAGGGATTATCACAATATCGCCGCACTGCTACAATACCTTAAAGAATGAATATGATATTTCAATTCCCGTTGAGCATTACACAACATTTCTTTCCAACGAGGGCGCAAGATTGAGAAAGATGAACTTTGTGAAGAGTAAAGAAGTTGGACTTTTTCATGACCCCTGCTTTTTGGGTAAGATGAATAACATTTATGAACCGCCTCGGGCATTGTTAAAAGCAAGTCTTGCGGAATTAAAAGAATTTGACCGGGCAAAAGAGAAATCGCTTTGCTGTGAAGGTGGTGGTGGGCGGATGTGGATTGAATCAAAAGTAAAAGGTAGGCTGGCGGAAAAACGGGTTTCGGAAGCCAAGGGATTAGGGATAAATAAGATTTATGTCGCCTGCCCCTTCTGTCTTTCAACCCTGGAGGATGCGGTAAAGGTGATGGGTGAAGAAGATAATATTAAAATAGAGGATATTGCGGAATTATTGGCCGACGGACTCTAAACAAAGGACCGAAGGGTAAAATGGATAACGGGTAAGCGGTTCTCTATGAAACGGGTCTTTCTTTGGGGATTGATTTTTGGCTTTCTCCTCTTCTTTGTAACTCTCACCTTGGTTTACCTCTCCCTTTCCCAAGACCTCCCTTCAACCGCCGATATTCAGAGTTATAAACCACACCTGGCAACCAAGGTCTTTGATTGTTCTGGGAGATTGATGTATGAATTCGGGGAGAGGCGGGTATATATCCCATTGACTGAGATAGACAAAGGATTGATTGATGCCTTTATTGCAGTAGAAGATAAGCGCTTCTATCGGCATTGGGGATTAGATGTCATTAGATTATTCGGTGCCCTTTTTCATAATCTCCGACGTTTCTCATTTAAGCAGGGGGCATCAACCATTACCCAGCAGTTAGCCCGAAATATGTTCCTCACTCCCAAGAAGGATATAAAACGAAAACTGAAGGAGGCGATCTTAGCGGTAAAATTGGAGATGTCGGAAACCAAACCAGCGATTTTAGAGCGTTATCTTAATCAATTATATTTTGGCCACGGTGTCTATGGAGTGGAGGCGGCGGCTAACTTCTACTTTGGTAAAAGGGCCAAGGAACTCGCTATCCAGGAAGCGGCACTCTTGGCTGGACTGGTAAAGGCACCAGAGATTTACTCACCATACCGGAATCCTAATTTAGCCCGGGCAAGAAGGAACCTATTTCTGCGGGTCCTTAAAAAACAGGGAAAGATTAAAGAGGAGGAATACGAAAGGGCGGTAAAAACCCCGTTAGGGGTAAAAGAAGGAAGGCGATTAGAAAATGAGGCACCCTATGTGATGGAGATGATAAGATTATACATTGAGGACAAATACGGTCAGGAATTTTTATATCGCAGTGGGGCACGAGTTTATACCACCATTGATTTGGCTTGCCAAAGAGAGGCGAATATCGTCTTGGAACGGCATCTCCAAAGAATTGAAGAGAATTATAAATTCAAGATAAAGAAGAAAGATTATAAATTAACACCCCAAACAGAAAGACCAGCCTATCTTCAGGGCGCCATCTTAGCAATTGAGCCGAAGACCGGCTATATCAAGGCACTGGTTGGTGGCCGGGATTTTCAACAGAGCCAGTTCAATCGGGTGACCCAGATGCTCCGGCAGGCCGGCTCGGCTTTTAAGGTCTTTGTCTTTACCGCGGCAATTGATAAAGGTAGTTATCTCTCTTCACTTGAGGACGATGCACCGATAAGTATCCCAATCGCCGGTCTTCAGGAACCTTATGAGCCGAAAAATTATGACCATCGTTTTATCGGCCCCATATCATTACGGAAGGCATTAGCCCTCTCCCGAAATGTTGTCTCAATTCGCCTCACCCTTAAATTAGGACCGGAAGTGGTTAGAGATTATGCCTACCGACTGGGGATAAAAAGTCCCCTCCGGGCCTACCTATCTCTTGCCTTAGGCTCCTCTGAGGTAACGCTTTGGGATATGACAAACAGTTTTGCTACCCTGGCTAATTACGGACAAAGGGTTAAGCCAATTTTGATAACCAGAATTGAGACCGACGGTGGGATAATTGAAGAGAACCTGCCGCAGAGTCAAACGGTCCTTTCCCCTGCGGTCGCCTTTTTGGTTATCCAGATGATGCAGAGTGTTCTAGACGAAGGCACCGGTTATTTAGCCCGCCAATACGGATTTCATCGGAAGGCCGCGGGTAAGACCGGAACGACTGATGATTATACTGATGCCTGGTTCATCGGCTTTACCCCGCAACTCTGCTGTGGGGTTTGGGTAGGTTTTGACCAGAAGAAAACAATCTTTCCCGGGGCAACCGGTGGGGTTGTTGCCTGTCCGATATGGGCGGAATTTATGAAGGAAGCATTAAAAGCTTACCCTGAGGAGGATTTTCCAATTCCCGACAGTATCGTTCAACGAAAGGTATGCGAAACCACCGGGCTTTTAGCTAATCCCCGTTGCCCCAAGGTAAGAGATGAATATTTTATTTTTGGTAAAGAGCCCAAAGAGTGTGCCGAACACTAACTGCCTTGCCGGTGCCGAGCACTTACCACCCAGAAAAACCAAAGATGTTTAATAATCCTCTCCTTAAAATATACAGACTCCTCTATTCTCACTTTGGACCACAGAACTGGTGGCCGGCCCAAAGCGCATTTGAAGTGATTGTTGGGGCGGTCTTAACCCAGAATACCTCCTGGCGCAATGTGGAGAAAGCAATTGAAAACTTAAAGAGAAAAAATCTCTTAGACCCAATTAAAATTCATAAAGCGAAGAGAAGAACTCTCTTGAAGTTAATCAAGCCCGTCGGTTATTATAATATAAAAACCGAACGGTTAAAAGAATTGGTAAAGTTTATTGTGGAAAAATACGATGGAGATATTTCCCTTCTAAAGAAAAAGGCCGGTGAAGAATTACGAAACGAGTTATTGAAAGTGAAAGGAGTGGGAAAGGAAACGGCGGATTCTATTTTACTCTACGCCCTAAATAAACCATTCTTTGTCGTTGACGGTTATACGAAGCGAATGCTCGCCCGGCATCACCTTCTGCCTGAAGGTAATTATGACACAATTCAAGAGATGTTTCATAAAAGCCTACCCCGAGATGTAAAGATTTATAATGAATACCACGCTTTAATCGTCCGACTTGGTAAGACCTATTGTCAGAATCGGCCAAAATGCCCAGACTGCCCAATTTTCCATATTTAGCCAGAGAGAGACAAAGAAAATTCTACAAGAAATATTAAATATCTGCTTACCACTATCCGCAATTGAACCACAAAGAATAGGAAGACCGCCAAAGAACAGAGTAAAATAAACCACAGATTAACCCAGAAATTATGAAAATCCTAAATTCTAAACAAACTCAAAACCCCAAAAGTCCAAAATCTCAAACAGTTTTGAGTTTTGGATTTAAACATTGTTTAGAATTTAGAGTTTAGAATTTTGAGTTTTCTGAAGGGGCTCGGGGTTAATTGTGGTTAAAAGATTTGCTTTTGGGAAGTTTAATTTACGTGAAGCGGTGGTTATTATTTGCTTTTAGCGGAGAACCCTCTTCAACTCATCCCAATGTTTGCGCCAGTGGCGGTAATCGGGAATATCCCGGACATTTACCGCGAGGAGAAAGATATCTTTCTCCTTAAAAGGGAGGAACCATTTCTCGGTATAATCAAATACCGATAAGACATAACCCCGGCTCTCCTTCCAGGTATTTATTAAATCTCTTAGTTCAGCGAATCGCTTTTCAATCCGCTCCGGTATGAGATAGTTATCCTGTCCTAAAACAAGAAATGATTCAGTGTAGATGAAGACCCGGGGGCGATCCTGGTGAAAGACGACAAGATTAGGGGGTACTTCCCCGAATTTTGGTCTTACCCGGAGATACCAGTCCGGCATTGAGCCGATAAACTTTAAGAGGAGTAAATAACTCATTGCCCCGAGGTCGCCGTCGTCAAAGATGCGCATATTCTCTATCTCTTTCCTCACCTTCACAATCATCGGTCCAACCAAAAAGTTATGGATGGCATCAAAGAAATTCATCGGATAAAATTAAGCACCATCAAGTTTTAATAGAGCGAGTGGCTTTTTATAATGGTTTTATCTTGTGATAAAAGATTGCTGCCTCTTCTTCGTTTCTCGCCAGATGATTTATTGCCTTTGTTAGCCCCTCTCGTCTTAGAAGATAATTGCCATTACCAATAATTATCATACCGTTGGAAAGCCAGATTTGAGCGACATCGGGGGTAATGACACTTTTATAGAACGGATTATTTTCATCAAGCGGGTGATTGGTTTTTGGGTCAACCAGAAAAGAGATGAGAACTAAGGGATAGGAGCGAAGGACGATGCGGTAAGCCGGGGGCATATCTTCGTAGGGAGAGAGGAAATTAACCTCAACAACATTTTTTTCTAACAGCAGTTTCGGCAGATTATATTCCGGAGAGAAGCCGAGTTTTTTCGCGATGACCCCAATTCCCACATTCTGCTGTTTTATATTCCTCTCGGTTGGTTTTATCAATCTCACCATTCGGATAAACAAAGAGGCCTCGGTGTGGAGCCGGAGCAACTCCCGAAAAGAGATGAAGGTCAAAAGTGAGCCGAGTCCCTTATGGCGCAGGGCTTTGTCCACGACAATATTCCAGAGGACAATCGTTGCCTCGGAGGCGTTCCTCTCTAACTCACATTTCCCCACAACCCTTCCATCAAGTTCCAAAGAGAATTTTGCCTCCCGGGGATTAATCTCAGATAGGAGGCGAAAGGTTTTGTCCTGAAAGAAACCTTCTAAGATGCGAATCTTATCCGAAGAAACCCATTCAAATTTTGGTCCGAGTGGTTGGGGCGCGAAGCAAAAATTCTTCGGCAGTTGCCCTCTTTGACCAAAGAAATGGCTCAATGACCGCCAGAGAATTGATAATATCTTAGCCACGGTATATTATTTTACCGCGGAAAAGGGATTTTGTCAATACCGCGGTCGGTTATTTAAAGTATAAGTCAATTCTTCGGTCGGAAAACAAGTCATTAGTTGGGGTAACCTTTTTCGAATTCGCAAAAGAGGGGTCAATTTCAACCATTACCAGGTCTTCCCTCTTGCCCGATTTCGCCAGAATCTCTCCATTCGGGGCAATTATCTGGGAATTACCAAGGAATTTAAGTTTTATGCCGTTCCGCTCTTCGCTTCCTGTCCGATTGGCTAAAACCCAGAATACCCGATTCTCAATTGCCCGACTCAAGGTAATTTTTGGACCATAAGGGAGAATCAGATTAGAGGGATGCAGGATGATTTGTGCCCCCTTTAAGGCAATGGTCCTTGCCGCCTCCGGAAATATGTAGTCAAAGCAGATGAGGAGACCGAGGGATATACTAATTCTTCCATTGGAGAATTCAAATACCGAAAAGGACGAATCACCGGGTGTGAAGATTTCCTTTTCCTTATAGAAAAGATGCGCCTTACGATATACCCGGTAATTCCCATCCGGAAAACAGAGGATTGCGGAATTGTAAACCTTATCCTTTTCCCTTTCCGCCAAACCAGCACAAATGATGAGGTTCTTTCTTTGGGCAAGTTCCAAAAGAATTTCTGATGTCTCACCAGGGATTTCCTCCGCCATCATTAATAACTCCTCTTTATTTAAAAAGGAATAACCGGTGGCAAATAGTTCCGGAAGGCAGATAATCGCTGGTGCGACAGTCCTTTTAATTCGGGTAATTCTTTTCACTACCACCTGCCAATTTAATTCCTTTTCCCCAAAAATTGGGGAAAATTGAAGATACCCTATCCTTATTTTCATAAAAAATTATAATAAAAAACCGACTAAAAGTCAAATCATTTCTTATAAGATATTGATTTTACATAACTTATAAATTTTAGAGCGACAATAAAAATGTCGCATTTTTCTCTTGACAAAATGGCTTTTCTATGTTATAATGGTTTATATTTATGCCGAATACGACCTTTAAGGTTTCAGAGATTATTGGCGACAGGTATATTATTCTTTCTCATCTCGGGGGCGGCATCCTCTCTGAGGTCTACAAGGTTAAGGATATTAAGACCGACGAGGTCTTTGTCCTGAAATGTGGCGCACAAACTCTTCGGGAAAATCCCGAATTAGGCATTGCGATTAAGAAGGAGTTCTTTTTCTTATCCCAACTACGCCACCCCAATATAATCTCCACTTATGAATTTTCTACTTTAAGAAACGGAACCTCTTTTTTCATTGAGGAGTTCTTTGATGGCGTCCCCCTAACTCAGTTTTTTTCTAAGGGGTATGCACCCGAACTAATCTCGGTATTGGCTCAGATTTTACATAGTTTGGCTTATATCCATTCTCAGGGATTTGTCCATTCTGATTTGAAGCCGTCGCATATCCTGGTCGCATTTAGTAAAGGAAAACCGGTGGTGAAAATCATTGACTTCGGCTTTGCTGAAAAACACCGCCTGACCAAACAGGGCCTTGTCGCATTTGATACGTCCGATACTGGTCAAGCCCGGGGGACCCTTGGTTATTGTGCACCAGAGATTCTAAAAGGGCTCCTTCCGGATTGTCGGGCTGACTTATATTCCTTAGGTATTATCTTATTAGAGGTCCTTACGAAAAAAGGACCGTCCGCTTTTGAGAATATCCTTGATTTCTTAAAAATCCAATTTGCCGGGGGACTGGATATAAAGGAGATGGTTAAAGAGGGTATTTATCAATTTAAACTCCCAGAGCCACCGGAAAAACTGATTACCATCTGTCAGATGATGATTGCCTCCTCCCCGGAATTAAGACCCAGTTCCTCCTTAGAGGTGATGGAGGCCTTACGGGAGGTGGTAAAAAGTGGTCTTTCTCTGCCCGGGCCGACCGGAGAAGTATCCCGTTTTGCCACCGCCCCTCCGGAGAAAGGAAGCCCGTCGGGAAGTAGTGAGACATTCCTCACCGCTCCTTTTGTCGGGCGAGACTCAATCTTAAAGGAACTGAAGAAAGGATGGGAAAGGGTAAAGAAGGGTAAAGGTAGTATCTATTTAATTACCGGAGAGAGGGGAGTTGGCAAATCAAGGCTCGCCCAGGAATTTCGGTTCTTCTGTGAATTGGATGGTGCGCGGTCTTTTACCTTTTCTTCTGGCTCACTCCTTACCCGGCAGAAAAGCATCCTGGAAATGATAATGCCGGCCTTAAATCTACCGAAGGATTTATTTAATTCGCCGCTCAAAAAGAGAGCCGATAACTCAATTCTCCCATTAGATTTAACCCGAGAGGACTTTCTCCTCCATAAGTTTCAGGTCTTTGAAAGGATTTGCGGGGCAATCAAGTCTCTTGGCCGGGAAAATCCGATTTTCTTATTTATTGATGATTTAGAACTCTTTGATGATCTCTCCTTAGAGTTTATCCGTTACCTTGGTCTTTCCTTGAAAGCCGACAAGGTATTTTTACTCTTATCCTCACTCCCCGAAAAAAGGGTTCAAGAAACCCTTGAGGTATTTGATAAGAAGCCCAACTATTCCCATATCGCACTTTCATCTTTCACCTTAGAAGAGACCGCGGAATTGGTTGAAGGGACACTGGGTAGAATTTCTGAACCCAACCCGGTTATTGAACGGGAGAGGAAGGTCTTGACCGATTTCCTATTTAAAACATCGGGTGGTAATCCGCTCTTTATAATTGACATAATCCAAAACCTGCAGTCATTGGGTGCTATCTCAATAAAACGGGGGCAGCGCCGAGTAATTGAAGATGTCCTAAAAGAGATAACCCTCCCCTCCTCCCTGACCGCTTCCTTTAAAAGAAAGATTTCTCTTTTGACCGAAGAAGAACGGCGCGTCCTCCATTTTATCTCGCTTCTCGGCCAGAAGGCAAACCTTCAATTATTAAAGAAGGTATTAGAAATTGAAGAGGATAGTTTACTGAGGATTCTTTTCAAACTGGAGACGTTGGGCTATATCCGGGAGGAGGCGAGTAATCTTGGACCACTCCAGGGAAATCTCACCCTCACCTCTCATATCTTAGAGAGCGTCCTCTTAGAAGCCGAGGAATTCCCAGAAAGAAGGGAAGACCACAAAAAGATTGCCGAAGTCTTAGAATCACTCCCCGATACCGAGAAAGAGACGATTATCTTTGACTTAGCCTATCATTGGATAAAGGCCGAGGTAGCGGAAAAGGCTTATGCCACAAGCCTTAGGGCCGCGGAAAAGGCCCGGCAACTCTTTTTAGCCAAAGAAGCCCTCAATTACTACAAAACCGCCCTCTCCTTTTTCCCGAAAGAAAAGGAAATAAGGGAACGACTTGACCTCTTTGCCAAGATTGGATTTTTCCAGGAAACCCTCGGAGATTTTAATCGGGCAAAAGACTCTTACACTCAGGCACTCTCCATAATCGCCTCCTCCCGGGAACTGGCCAAAGAGAATAAGTTCTATTCCGAGTTTCTCACAAGACTCGGTGGCCTTCAACAGAAGATGGGGAACTTTGAAGAGGCGGTTCGGTTCTACAAGGAGGCACTGGCAATGGAGAAAGGAAGGCAGGAAGAACGGATTGTGCGGATTCTTATGGAAAAGGGCTGGGCCGAGATAAGCGGCTACAACTTCCCGGAGGCATCGGAAAGCCTGGGACGGGCATTGGCAATTGCCAGCCGACTACCAAATCGGGCGGAGTTGGAGTGTCGGCTCAATTATTATCTGGCTTATTTAGCCTATCGGCGTCAGGACTTCTCTTCGGCACTCAACTTAGGGGAGAAGGCATTAAAACTGAGTCGAGAGATGGGTAATGAATATCAGGTAAACTCAATTCTGCAATTTTTGGCCACAGTCTTTTATCTCCGGGGCGAGAAAGAGAAGGCCGAAGAACTTTATAAGAAGAGTGAAGAGTTGGGAAGAAAGGTTTCCGATGTCTACACCCTCATATCTTCCCTTATTGGTCTTGGGCTTTCGGCAAAAGAGGCCGGCGATTATCGGGTGGCCCGGGAATATTATGAACAAGCCCGGGAGCAAGCCGAGAAGATTTCTTCCCTTCCTCATCTCACCGGCATCTTGGGAAATTTAGCCGAACTTTTCACCATCACCGGAGAATTTATCACCGCCGAAGAATTATATCTTAAAGTGATGGAACTCGGTGAGAAACTGAGAGATTATAATTACTTAACGGTAGCTAATTTAAATTTATCCCAATTATACTTGAAGAGCGGAAAACCAGAGAAGGCACTGGAATGCCTGGATAAAGGAGAGAAGATAATCAACAGCCATAAATTAGATTCCCTACGTCTTTATTTAACCCTTTTTCGCGCCAACTACCATTTGGAGACTAAAAATCAGGAAGGAGCCGCAGAGAATTTTTTGGATGCCCTGAAATTTCCCGGGATTCGAGATAATCGTTATTTCTTAGAATTTCTCGCCCGATTGAGATTAGAAGAGAGAAGACCAGAAAAGGCGCTCATTTCAATTATCAGGCTCCTCCGCCTATTCCGGAATCCAAAATTAGAGGAACATATTATCGGAACCCGACTCCTTGGTCTTGCCCTTGCCCTTTTGGGCAAAAGGGAAGAGAGCAAAGAACAGATACGTAAGGCGATAGGTCTATCAAGGAACTCCGGTCTCTTATTTGAATTAGGCTCAGCCCTGCTTTCCTATGGAGAGATTCTCCTTTTTGAGAAAGACCTCGGTCTCACCCGAAAGGGATATCAGGAGGCACTATCTTTCTTAAAAGAGGCGAAGGAAATCTTCTCTTCAATTGGGGCAAGGTCCTATCAAGAAAAATCCGAACAACTCCTCTCGGACCTAACCGGGACATCAAAGACCGCCGAGTTAAAAGCCGGGGAGAGAGATATCCTCCGTTGTTTCTATCAACTCTCCGAGACCTTAAATACTCAGTTAACCAGCGAAGATTTTTTTGAGCGGGTCCTGGATATCGTAATTGATATTACCGATGCCGAGCGGGGTCTGCTCTTTCTCTATCAAGGGGAAGAACTTATCCCGGTTTCGGCGCGGAATATTGACCACATTACCTTAGAAGATGCGACAACCTGTTCCCACACCGCCTTGAAGAAGGTAAGTGAAGAAAATTCGGTTATCCTCTCCTTGGATGCCTTATCCGACCCAAATTTTGAAAACGCCCGTTCGGTTCACCTCAATAAGATTCGGAGTCTTTTATGCTGTCCCCTGCGCACCAAAGAGAAAATTATTGGGGCACTTTACTTAGATTCCCGAATTACCTCCCACCTCTTCTTAGAGGAGGATAAGGAACTACTCGTCTCAGTCGCCAATCTTTTGGCCGCTACCTTAGATAAGTCAAGTATCTTCAAAAGAATTCAAGAGGAGTTTGCCCTGGTGCGTGAGGATATCCTGATTGATGCGACAACCGGCTTTTTCCTCGGGCGCTCCAAGGCGATGCGCGATGTCTATAATATCGTTGAGAAGATTGCCCCCAGCGACTGCACCGTCTTGATAATGGGTGAGACCGGCACCGGCAAGGGGGTTTTAGCCAAGTATATCCACTCCCTTTCGCCCCGGGTAAAGGCAAAATTCGTCTCAATCAACTGCGGCACCCTACCCGAGACCTTATTTGAATCAGAATTATTCGGTCATGTGAAAGGCGCCTTCACCGGCGCCCACCGGGATAAAGAAGGTCTTTTTGAAACGGCCGAGGGCGGAACAATCTTCTTAGATGAAATAACCAATACGACACTCCCGATTCAAGCAAAACTCTTAGAGGTCCTGGAAGAGAAGATAATAAGAAGGGTTGGTGATACCGAGCCGAGAAAGGTTGATGTCCGTCTAATCTGCGCCACCAATAAAAATTTAGAGGAAGAGGTAAAAAAAGGCAACTTCCGGGAAGACCTTTATTATCGGTTAAATATTGTGACAATTACGATGCCACCTTTAAGGGAGAGGTCTTCGGATATACCACAATTAGCCGAATACTTCCTTAAGCGATACGCTGCTAAATTGAATAAAGGGATTATGAAACTTGGAGAAGAAGCGATTGCGGCAATGGAGAGGTATCACTGGCCGGGAAATATCCGGGAGTTGCAAAATGTGATTGAGAGGGCAGTAATAATGGCCCAGAAGGGAGTGGTTACAGTGGAGAATCTTGGACCAAGATTTGTCGCCCTATATAAGGAGATGGGATTAGCTAAGGCAAGAAAAGAGATTGGCCAGAAAGAGATTGAGGAGGCACTGGATAAACCGTAGGTAATGTGAGTCATGCCGCAGAGATTTTAGGGATCCATCGGCGACAATTACAGCGTCTAATGAAACGATATAATATAAATCGTCAGCAATATAAATTAAAAATTGCCTGAAAAGATAGATCTTTCCTTCCTTTTCCTGAACACCCCACGAGTAAAATGTCGCATTTTTAAGTGATTGAAATGACAATACTTATTAAAAATCGGAAAATTTTGGAATAATCAAAACTGCCCATTTTTTATCTCGGTGCGACAAATTATTATAAGTGATGTCCAATCAATAACTTATTTATAATTTTATTGGTCTAAATATCGCTCTCTTTATATTGAAAAAATGGGCTTATGCCCGAAAGGAGATAACATGTCAGTCCTAATTCCATATCCACCCCCACCAACTCCACCTCCAACGCCTCCAGTTTAGGGAATTTTGGTGGGAAAGGGGCGGAGAAGTCCGCCCCTTTTTTCTTTTTTATTTCTAATTATCACCCTCACTCCCACTCCGCCTAAAACCAAAAATAGCATTCCGAATAGGATTATTTATAGAATAGAGAATAGCATCCTCAATAGCACCCCGAATAGGGCAGAGAATAGAACCCACAATAGGTAAGGAAATAGAACGCTCAATAGGATAGAGAATAGGGATCCCAATAGACAAGAGAATAGAATACCGAATAGGCGAGAGTTTAGAGCCGAGAATAGAGAGAAGAATAGGGCATTTAATACCATCCCGAATAGCACCCCCTGTAGCACTCCCCCCTCCAAAAAGAAAAATCCCCTGCGGTGCGAATTAGAAAATACGCCTTACGTTTAACACTTTACGTATTAGACGTCAAACCAATCCGCTCATCTTTACCTCCTTATTAGATAAAATACCGAAAGGGTTAATCTCTAAAATATAAGTTATTGATTTAACTATACTTAATAAAATTAGCCTTTTTCCCATATCTAAATATAGAG
>CAYRLZ010000050.1:0-19481 GCA_964425275.1 uncultured bacterium
GTTAACTCCCCGGGAGGAGGTCTTTGCTAAGACCCATATAAGGGATAATCGCTTTTTTGCTTTTCCTCCTCTAATTCTGGATGATTTAGAGGTATTTAGCGATGACCTTCTTTCTAGGTACGATGTCCCCGAACACCACAACTAATTATCATCTGGGAAACCTTGGCAAAAATTCCGATAGTGAGATAAAAAAGATTATTGGTTAATTGGGATATTTAGAGTGAGAACCGACAGATTTTACAAGTTTTATAACCAACTGATTTTGTGGGAAGAACAGAGGTGAAAGGAAACTGTCGCAATGGCTCGTGGGGGTGACGGAAACGCTTGATAGAAGGGCTTCTGCGGCGGTCTTTTGTTTTTTTAGCGGTGAATTTAGGTGAGCGGTTGTGGTTAAAGGTTTTAATAAGAAAGATATTAGAGAAGGCGAAAAGATTTTTCCCAATACCGGAGATTAAATTTTATGCATAAGCAGAAGGTAAATATCGGATATTATTCAAAAGTGGTTTTGGTCCACCGATACGGGAGAAAGTAAAAAATATCGGTCAAATGGTATTTTCATTTATGGGGTAGTTTTTTAAATTTTGGGGAAACTCCAGAATTCTTATCGGTTGACTTTTCTTTTTTTCTTTATTATATTTCTTTGGTGAGTGAGTTCGTTCATCTTCATATTCATTCCGAGTATAGTCTGTTAGATGGCGCCCAGAAGTTAGATTCTATTCTCTTTTTGGCTCGGGAGTTTAATATGCCTGCCTTGGCCCTCACTGACCACGGAAATCTCTTCGGGGCAATTGAGTTTTATAAGAAGGCAAAAGAATTTGGCTTGAAGCCAATTATTGGCTGTGAAGTCTATTGCGCACCCACTTCCCGTAAAGAGAGGAGGATTATCCCGCAAGTCCCAGAATCAAGTTTCCATCTCACCCTCTTGGCCCAGGATTTTATTGGGTATAAAAATTTAGTGCGGCTGGTCTCTTTGGGTTATTTGGAGGGATTCTATTACCGACCACGTATTGATAAGGAGTTATTGGGTCAGTATGGTAGGGGGCTTATCTGTCTTTCTGGTTGCCGGAAGGGTGAAATCCCTTATTATTTAGCGAAGGGGGAAGTGGAGAAGGCAAAAAGGGCTTGTGGGGAATTTAAGGAAATCTTCGGCGAAAACTTCTTCTTAGAGGTGATGCGGATTGGACTTCAGGAGGAGGAAAAGATAATTTCCGGACTGTGTGAGTTAGGTAGAAAATTGGGGGTAAGGCTCTGTGCTACTAATGATTGCCATTATCTCTCTCGGGAAGATAGGTTAGCCCATGAGGTGATGCTCTGTCTGCAAACGAATAAGAAACTCATGGATTCAAAAAGGCTCAGTTTTTCTTCTGAGGAGTTGTTCTTTAAGTCGCCCGAGGAGATGAAGGCGCTCTTTTCTGAACTTCCGGAGGCAGTGAAGACAACCCAAAAGATAGCGGAGATGGTTAATCTTGAATTAGACCTCGCGGGGAAGAAGTTTCACTTACCCGATTTCCCTTTGCCTCCGGAATACCAATCAGAAAAGGAGGGCGCCTTTTTATATCTCTCTCATTTGGCTTGGGCCGGATTGAAAAGAAGGTATTCTCAAATTACGCGACAGACAACCGAAAGGTTGAAGTATGAATTGTCGGTCATAAAGGAACTCGGCTTTGCCAATTATTTTCTAGTAATTAAGGATATTATTGACTTTGCCCGAAGGAATAATATTCCGGTTGGACCAGGGCGGGGTTCGGCGGTCGGTAGCCTTTGCCTCTACTGCTTGGGAATTACTGATTGTGACCCATTAAAATATGATTTACTTTTTGAGCGGTTTATGAATCCCCAGCGCGTCTCACTCCCTGATATTGATATTGATTTTGGTGATAAACGAAGGGAGGAGGTTATCTCTTATATCAAAGAGAAGTATGGTGAGGATAAGGTTACGAAGGTAATCACTTTTGGGACCTTGCAAGCCCGGGCGGTGGTGCGGGATGTTGGTCGAGTACTTTCACTACCTTTACCGGAGATAGATTTCATCAGTAAACTCATCCCCGATAATGTTACCCTAACTGAGGCGATTGAGGGTAGTGAAGAGTTGCGGCAAATTTTTGAGCGGAATGAGTTTAAACAACTAAAAGAGATTGCCTTAAAATTGGAGGGACAGGTTCGGCACGCCTCAATCCATGCCTCGGGGATTATCATTACACCCTTCACCCTTTGGGAGATGATTCCGGTCTATAAAAGCACGGAAGGCGAAATCTCAACTCAGTATGATATGAATTCACTCCAAGACCTAGGGATTGTCAAGATGGATATTCTTGGGTTAAAGACCTTAACGGTAATTCAAGAGACCGCCGAATTAATCCAAGAGCGCGGATTAAAGATTGAATTGGATAAGTTGCCATTGAATGATGAGAAGACCTATTCACTTTTGAAAAAGGCCCAGGTCTTAGGGGTTTTCCAGTTAGAATCTTATGGGATGCGGGAAATCTTAAAGAAACTCGCCCCGGAAAAATTTGAGGACCTGATTGCGGTCATCTCGTTATATCGGCCGGGTCCACTTTCCCAGGGGAATGTTGATGAGTATATTTTGCGGAAGAAAAATCACTCGGCAATAACTTATCCCCACCCTCTGTTAGAGGATATCTTGAAAGAGACCTATGGGATGATTGTCTATCAGGAACAGGTGATGCGCATTGCTGCCACCTTTGCCGGCTTCTCCCTGGCTCAGGCTGATGTCCTCCGTCAGGCAATGGGGAAAAAGAATGAAGAACTTATGAAGTCAATGCGCGAGGATTTTATCAAGGGGGCTTGTGAAAGGAATATCCCGCGCCAAAAGGCGGAAGAGCTCTTTTCGGCAATTTTGCCTTTCTCGGGTTATGCCTTTAATAAATCGCATTCTGTTGGGTATGCGACCATTGCCTATATTACCGCTTTCCTTTTAGCCAATTACCCTAAGGAGTTCATCTGTGTCTCCCTGACTAATGAAATCGGCGCTCAAGAAAAGATTGCCCGGTGGTTAGGAGAGATTAAAGAGATGGGAATTCCAATTCTTCCCCCGGATGTGAATTATAGTTTTTATCACTTCACCTGCGAAGGGGAAGCGATTCGCTTTGGCTTGGGCGCGATAAAGAATATCGGTAAGTCTTTTGCCGAAAGTATCGTCCGTGAGCGGAAAAATAAAAGATACGATACTCTCTTGGACTTAATTTTGCGGACAAAAGCCTTTGGCAACCGAAAGTCTTATGAATATTTAATAAAAGCCGGGGCACTTTCTTCAATTAACCCGGACCGCCAAAGCCTGTTAGAAAGCCTAGACCGGGAATTAGAAAGGGCAAACTCTCACAAACGAGAATTTGCCCTAAGGCAATTTACCCTTTTTGACCGAGAAGAGAGAAAGTCTCCTTTCACTAAAAGATATACTCCGGAAGATATTCTACACTGGGAAAAGGATGCCTTAGGATTTTATCTCACTTCGCATCCCTTAGAGAGGAATATGTTAGAATACGAGTCTTTTAATCTTCCTCGGATCCGTGACCTGGGTAGTTTCAATGGCCAAAGTTGTATATTCGCCGGGCTTGTTATTAGTAGAAAGGCAAAGCGCGATAAAAAAGGTGATGAATATTTGATTCTGCGAGTGGAAGACCTTACCGGCAATTGTGATGTCTTAGTATTTGGTCCTCTAATTTTGGAAAATAAGAAGATTTTGCGGCAAGATAATTTAGTCTTAATTAAGGGAAAGGTTCGGGTAAAAATGGATGCCCCGCCCTCTTGCCGGGCCCTGGCCATCATCCCTTTCTCGGAGTATCCCCAATGGGTGGGAAAGGTTATTCTTGAAGTGTCTGGGGAAACATTAGACCTCCAACCCCTCAAATCGGTTATCAGTAATTACCCAGGAACAAGGGATGTCTTTTTACGAATGCCGGATGGTAATCGTAAGCGCCTCGTCCGTCTCAAAGGAGTTGGGGTGGAAGTTTGCCGGGAGTTATTAAAGGAGTTAAGAAATCTCCCCAAGGTATCAGGGGTGCGGTTAGACTTCTTATTATGAGATAGGAAGGAGAGATGAAATATAAGATTTTGTATTTGGTCTTCTTTACCCTGATTGCCCGGGGAGAAGACTGGGATACCCTGTCTCTCTTTTCCTCACCTTTTCCCTTAGGTAAGGTCTTAATTACCCGTAAACTGAAAGGAGAGATGGATGATACCGCAAGAATCTTTTTCTCTGATACCAGTTTCGCCTATCTCTTGACTGATACCGCACGATTTTATCCGATAAAATTGCGGGCGGAGGTCTTGGGTAGAATTGGCCGGGGTTATAGTTTAGTTGACGCCGGAGATTTGGATGGCGATGGCCGAGAGGATTTAATTCTAACCAGAAATATCCCCCCTTATAATATCCTCCGGTTTTATTGGAGTGGTGCTTTTTGGCAGAGGGAGGAAATCGGACAAGCCGGAGAGATGATTTATGACCTAACGGTTGGCGATTGTGATAATGATGGGAAAAAGGAGATTCTCCTCGGCGGTTATAATAGTTTAAAGATTTGTCGCTTTACCATTTCCGGTTGGGAGGTAGTTCCGATTTTGACCAATACCGGGGAGATAAAAGGAGTAACCATCGGTAATTTTGACCCAACTGCTTCGGGAAGAGAGATTGGAGCGACATTTTCTGGTGGAAAGGTGAAGCGGATTCATTGGAATGGCCGAGAGTGGGATACCGTGACTATCTTCTCAAATTCTAACCTCTCTTTGGGGAAGATTTTAAGCGGTGATTTTGACCGCGCCAGTTTTGGCGAAGAGATTTGTGTAGTAAATCGGAGGCAACCCCAGACCTTTGGTTGTTTGTATGAAATATATTATTCCGGTGGTTTTGCTTCCCGAATAATATTCCGCCCAACCGGTGAACCAACTTACACCGACCTCTCAATTGGTAATTTCTATGATGCCAACCCCGGGAATGAGCTAGTGGCGGTTACTGACTATGGACTACCTAACCACTGCCGGATTGTTTATGGCAGTGGTAATAACTGGCAGAATGCGGTCATCTTCTCAGTAGGGGAGAGGGTATTTTATGGGGTTAAGGTCGGTGATGCTAATCGGCACCGTCTCTATAATGAAGAGATATTGACCACCGTTAGCCAAAGGCTCTATCTTTTGCAACAGTATAAACCTTATCCACCGGTTATCACCAATATATCCCAACCCCCTTTTCCCCTACCCGGTGAGACCCTGAGGATAAGTTGTAAGATTTACACACCGAACGATTCCCTCCGCTATATCTCGGATACCCTCTATTTCTCTCGGCGGGGCAGCACTTTTTACCCGGTCTTAAAGGATACCTTTTCGGAAGCGGATTCTATCTTTTTTTATACAATTCCCCCTGGTGATAGTGGCGAGAGGTTCTTCTATTATATAAAGGCATTTAATCGCTTCGGGCGTTTCTCGCAGTCGCCAACTAAGACATTAAACATAGGTTTAATACGACAGATTAGAGAAATCCAATACACCACCGACCCACAGGGTCGCTCGCCGGATACCAATAAATGGGTAATTACCACCGGTGTTGTTTCCGGGATATTTCGGAATAACTTCTTCGTTGAAGAGAGAGAACTTCCCAGCTGGAAGGGAATTTTCATCACTTCTGACCTACCGCCACCCCAGACAGGCGACAGTGTAAAAATCTCCGGTCGGGTCTTAGAGATTAATAATCTCACAACGATTCGGATGTCGTTTGACTCCGGGTCTTCAATTGTAATCTACCGTCGGGGTATTCCTCTCTTACCGCAATTGGTTAGGATACCGGAAATAACCGAATCCTTAGAAGGCGTCCTTGGGAAATTAGATACCCTTCACTTTAAGGCCAGAGGTTTCTTTGAAGGAAACCAGGAATATTGGGCTTATTCACTATCAGAAAGTGAGTCAATACTGGTAAGGATTGAAGAAGCGACGAATATCCCGGGGATGGTAATTCCTGAGACACCATTTATGATTACCGGCAACATCGCCCAATCCGGTTTTAATTTCCAAATTCTACCCCGTTGCCGTAACGACTTCTTAATTTATCCACCAGGGATTAAGGAGATGGGAAGCGGTTTCGTCCACCAAAGAGAAAAGGATAGACAGACAATTGAACTCTTTGATGCCCTGGGTAGAAAGGTTAGAGGGAATCGGTTATCCGGAGGAGTTTACTTGATAAAGAAGAAGGGTGGTTATAAAGTAGTTATCATTCGCAATCTTCGGTTACATTAAGATAGGTTTGATTTTTGGGTGCTCATTTTTTTATTATTCCCGATATCTTCCTAGTGAGCAATATATTCAATCTCAATTGGGTCTCCGGATGAAAAGAAGATGAATGAGACGGAACGGAAAACGAGTCTAAGAAATTCATTTTTTGATGGTCTGTTCGCCTCAATCTCTCTTGGTTTTACACAAAACTATCTTATCCCTTTTGGTCTATTTTTAGGGGCGAATAGTTTCTCAATTGGGCTCTTATCCGCCCTCCCCCAATTTTTCAGTTCCCTTTTCTCACTTGTCTCTCCGGACATTGTTGAGTGGATAAAGCGGCGGGTTAAATTTATCTTCGCCACAGTTTTTGCTCAGGCATTTTTATGGTTATCTCTTGCCCTTCTCCCAATTCTTCCCGTAGAAAGGATTCTCTTATATATCATCCTATTAACCCTTAATACCTCCTTTGGAGCAGCAGGCACCTCAGCCTGGCAGAGTCTAATGAGTGATACCGTAGAAAAGGAGCGCTACGGTGAATATTTTGCTTGGCGGGGAAAGGTCTTAGGATTTGTCACCCTGATTTCTAATTTTGCCGCCGGCTTTTTACTCTTTCTCTTTTCCGAGAATAAAATCATTGGATTCTTCCTTATCTTTCTCATCTCCGCGGTAACTCGGGGAATTTCTGGTTACTTCATAAATCGGATGTATGATATCCCATTAGTCGTTCTACCCGAGAAGCGATTCTCTTATTTCAGTTTCATAAAACGTCTGCCGGAGAGTAATTTTGTGCGCTTTACCCTTTTTGTTGCCGGGATAAATTTTGCTACCTTCCTCGCTGCCCCTTTCTTTTCCGTTTATATGTTAAGGGATTTAAAATTTGCCTATTCCACTTATACTTTAATTACCACCTCTTCAACCTTAACCTCCCTCCTCACCCTCCCCTTCTGGGGGAATTATGCTGACCGGGTGGGCAACGCTAAGATTTTAAAGGCCTCCGCCTTACTTCTCCCTTTAATCCCACTTTTTTGGCTGGTCTCGGGCAACCCAATTTATCTCATCTTCTTAAATGCCTTTGCCGGTTATGCCTGGTCGGGATTTAATCTCTGTGCGATAAACTTTATCTTTGATGCCGCATCACCACCGGTCCGAACCAGATGCCTCGGCTATTTTAATTTCACAAATGGTATAGCATTATTTGCTGGTAGTTTAATCGGTGGTTATCTGGCAACCCGCCTGCCCGGCTTCTTTGGCCGCTCCCCGCTATTGACCCTCTTTTTTATCTCCGGTCTATTGAGAATCCTCGTTAATATCATCTTCCATAGGCGATTTAAGGAGGTGAGGAAAGCGGAAGCCATAGAAAGCAAAGAACTCTTCCTAATAATCTTAGGGATAAAGCCATTCCTTGCTTTAAGCGAAGATATCTTCTTCTGGAAGAAGCGAACTTAGAAAAGAATGGATTATGGAAAGAGGGAGGCGCGCCAATCTTTATGCCCTGGTCGTTGTTTTCTTGTGGGCGACGGTTGCCTCGGTTTTCAAGGTTACCCTGCGCTACTTAGAACCCAGCCAGTTATTATTTGGCGCCTCCGCGGTTTCGGTTGTGGTTCTCTTTTTAATCTTAATCTTTCAGAAGAAATTAAATCAGCTCCGCCAGCAAAGAAAGTCGGATTATCTCAATTCAGCCCTCCTTGGCTTTTTGAACCCATTTTTCTATTATTCAATTTTATTTAAGGCCTACTCGTTACTTCCGGCCCAGGCAGCACAACCCTTAAATCAGACCTGGGCGATAATCCTCCCCACCTTCTCAATTGTCTTACTGAAACAGAAGATAAAATTAAAGAATATCCTGGCCCTCTCCCTTGGTCTCTTTGGGGTCTTGATGATATCAACTCAGGGGAAAATCACTCACCTAAATTTTACTAACCCGGCAGGCGTCTTTTTCGCTCTGAGCAGTGCCTTTATCTGGTCTTTCTTCTGGATTTATAATCTGCGGGATAAAAGGGACGAGGTCGTAAAACTATTCCTCAATTTTCTCTTTGGCTTCATATTTATCACTATCTTTATTTTACTTTCTGTTAAGCCACTAATCCCACTTAACGAGCGGTGGGGAATTTTGGGTGCAATCTATGTCGGATTGTTTGAGATGGGGATTACCTTTATCCTCTGGTTGAAGGCATTAAGTTTAGCCAAAACTACCGCTCAGGTGAGTAACTTAATCTATCTGGTTCCCTTTCTCTCCCTAATATTCATCAAATTCGTGGTCGGTGAGCGGATATTATTTTCCACCGTCTTTGGGTTAGTCTTTATCCTCATCGGTATAATAATTCAACAATCCGCCCAGTAGGCCAATCAATCGCTACGGGCTAAACTATTACCTACGGTTAATTATGGAGTTATCTCTGGTCCGAGTCTTGCCCGGTAGAGAAGGGCAATCAATGCCTTTGCCGACTTGAAGTCTAAGATTTCTTGCCCGACCGCTGATTCTCCTATCACAAAAGCCAAGTGGCTGGTTTTTCCGTAAAGTAGGATAAGAAACTTAAAGAGGATATGAGCCACTGCCCAACCGAGGCCAATCCCAAAGAGAAAACTCAAAAAGGCATCAAGTGAGCCAAATGACCACTCCATGAGATTGGACAGAAGATGGGCAAAGAAGATAAGCAAAAAACTAAAGATGAAAAAAAGGATACCGAGGGTTAAAACCTTTGACATTCCGATAAATGTTGCCAATCCTTCATACCAGGAAAGGGAGATGTAAACCGCAACAATCACCCCAATCATTTCCAATAATGTTCTTACCATTCCCTGTGCCCCCCGAAATGCCTGCAGTACGGCAAAGCCAAGGATAAGAATTATCCCTAAGCAATCAGCCCTGTTCATATTCCACGCTTTTGATTTTACTTACTAAAAGCCTGACTACTTACTTTTGCTCGGATAAGAAGAGAGCCTTCGGGTTCATTTGGTTTCTACCCGAGCGACATCGGTCAAGGCGTCATCGCTTTTTAGACTCATCAACCGGACACCCACCGCTGCTCTACCGCATTCTTTAATCTCCGCTACCTTAATCCGCATCACCTGACCCAACCGGGTGATGAGAATCACATCGTCTGTCTCTTTTGTGGGCAGTGCCCGGAGCAGAAAACCACCCTTCTCTGAAATTTTGGCCGCGGTCACTCCTTTACCGCCTCTCTTCCGACGCGGAAAGAGGCGAAAGTCTGTCCGCTTACCAAAACCCTTTTCGGTAACAACCAACAACTTTTCATCGCGCTTGCTGACCGTGCCATCAATTACTTGGTCATCTTTCATTAAGGTTATCCCCTTGACTCCTGCTGCCTGCCGACCCATCTCCCGAATCTCTTTCTCTGGGAATTTAATCGCCCGCCCTTTCTTAGTGACGAGCAGTATCTCATCTCCGCCACTGGTCAAGAATGTATCAATTAACTCATCGCCCACCCCTAAACTTATTGACCTTATCCCCTTTTTTCTTGGGTTGGCAAAGAGTGATAGGGCAACCCTCTTCACCCGCCCCATTTTCGTTACCATAAATAGGTAATTCTTTGCCTGGAAGTCTTTCACCGCCAGATAAGAAGTAATCCTTTCTCCCTTTTCCATCGCCAAGAGGTTAACGATTGGTCTCCCCTTTGATGCGAAACTCCCCTCCGGGATTTCATATACCTTCTGCCAATAACACGTCCCCTTATCGGTAAAGAAGAGGAGATAGTCGTGAGTCGTAGCGGTAATTATCCCCTTCACAAAATCCTCCTCAGTAATTTCTAATCCCATCCGACCGACACCCCCGCGCGTCTGTTTCCGATAAGATGAGACCGACATCCGCTTTATGTAGCCCTTATGAGTAATCACCACACAGACATCTTCCTCAGCAATTAAGTCCTCAAGGGTCAATTCCTCAACCTTTCCTGGGATAATCTCGGTTCGCCGTGGTTGGCCAAACCTCTCCTTCAAGGCGAGGAGTTCTCTTTTAATCTCTTGCATTATTGCCGGCTTAGAACCTAAGAGCGATTTTAGTCGGCTAATCTCTTTAATTACCGATTGGTATTCCTCCTCCACCTTCTTTCTTTCTAATCCGGTCAGCCGGGCAAGGCGCATATCTAAGATTGCCTGGGCCTGAGCCTCGCTTAACCTAAACCCCTTCATCAATTCCTGACGAGCACTATCCGTATCCTTGGCCTTTTTTATAATGGCGATAATCTTATCAATATTATTAAGGCAGACCTTAAATCCTTCTAAGATATGCGCCCTCTCTTCGGCCTTCTTTAATAAAAACTTATACTTCCGAAACAATACCTCATAACGAAAAGAGAGAAAACCTTCACATAATTCTTTCAAATTGAAGACCTTGGGGCAGTTATTCAGAATACCCAAAAAGATAATGCCAAAGGTCTCTTCTAATTGGGTGAATTGATAGAGTTGATTGACAATCACCTCTTTTGCTGTATCCCTCTTTAGGTCCAGAACAATTCTAATACCATCTTTATCCGATTCGTCCCTTAAATCTGAGATACCTTCAATCTTCTTCTCTTTTACTAATCGGGCGATTTTTTCAATCAGGTTTGCCTTATTTACTTGATAGGGCAATTCCGTGATTACAATCCTTTCCCTTCCCCCCTTTATCTCTTCAAACTTAACCTTACCCCGGATAACAACCCTTCCCTTTCCGGTGCGGTAAGCTTCTCTAATCCCCTCTTCGCCAATGATTAAGGCGCCGGTGGGAAAATCCGGTCCTTTAATATACCTCAACAACCCATCCAGAGGGATTTCTGGATTTTCAATCAGGGCACAAAGACCATCAATCAGTTCTGAGAGATTATGGGGTGGGATATTAGTTGCCATCCCAACCGCAATCCCCGAGGCACCATTTAACAAGAGATTGGGGAAAGCGGCCGGCAGGACAACCGGCTCAATTAACCGGCGGTCAAAGTTTGGGACGAAGTCAACTGTATCTTTATCTAAGTCGTTTAAGAGTTCCATCGCTATGGGGGTCAATCTGGCCTCGGTATAACGATAAGCTGCTGGGGCATCGCCATCAATTGAGCCGAAGTTCCCCTGACCGTCAACCAGCGGATAGCGCAAGGAGAAGTCTTGGGCCATCCTCACCAGGGCATCATAAACCGCCAGGTCACCGTGCGGGTGATATTTACCGAGGACATCACCGACCACGGTGGCGCATTTTTTATACGGTCGCTCTGGGAAAAGACCCAACTCATACATTGAGTAGAGGATTCTTCGCTGCACAGGCTTTAACCCATCGCGGATGTCGGGCAGGGCGCGTCCAATGATGACCGACATCGCATAATCCAAATAAGACCTTTTAACCTCGTCTTCAATATAAACCGGGATTTCTTGCATACGGATAATTATAATCAAAAATAATCGGCTGTCAATTATCCCTTAGCACTTTCCTGGGAAGTTCGCTATTGGACAGGGCAAATGGAAAGAACCTATCTTTATTGCTGAATGTCAATAACTTAGATTTGGTTAGACTAAGCCAACTGAGACAAATTATCCGCTTTCTAACCCTCTTCATTTCAATGCCTTTGAAAGCCCTTCTGGTCTATTATTTAAGGAAATGTCACAACGATAAAAGAGAACCGCTCACTTAATCTCTATCCAACAACAACTTAACTTTGGCACAAATATTGCCTATTCTGATAGAACTCGCGGAAGGGCGGTAGGTATTATTCTTAAACTCCTTTATCCAATGGAAATCTCATCTTCGGGATATTCATACCTCTTCACCTTCTCTCTAATTGCCACTTTTAATAAGTTTATCACCCCTACTCTCCCCAAAAACATAACAATAATAATCACTAGTTTCCCGAAAGAAGAGAAGTCATAAGAGGCCGAGAGCGTTCTCTTTATCCGTGAGCCAATTGACAGCCCAACGGTGCCGAATGCCGAAAAGACTTCAAAAAGACCTCTCATCAATTCTATATCTCGGTTAGACAAGGTGATAAAGAATACCGCCGCGCAAATCAATAATATTGAGAGGATAAAAATGGTGATGCCCTTTTCGGTAACCGCTGACCGGACCCTCCGTTTGAATATTCTGAGCGATAAATTTTTTAGATTGGCAAGTGGATAAAGAATCGCCACCAGAAAAGTCGTCGTCTTTATCCCGCCTCCGGTTCCGCCGGGGGAGGCGCCAATAAACATAAATAACATAATCAAAATGAGTGAGGCGGGTAATAAACTATCTACTGGGATGAGATTAAAACCAGCAGTGCGCGGTGTCGCCGCCGAGAAGAAAGAAATCACAATTTTATTGACCAGTGGGTATCCCTTCAATCCATTTTCATATTCCAGAAGAAAAAAGGAGACGGTGCCGAGTAATAGAAGAAGGAAGGTTAGAAAGATTACCACTTGGGAGTGGAGGGAGAGACGAAATTTCTCTCGCTTAATTCGTGTCCGATAGATATCACTCCAGACCAAAAATCCTAGACCACCACTGATGAATAAAAAGGCAATCACCAGTGGTGCAAAGACGGAATTACTTAGGGTGCGGAGGTTAGAAGAAAAAGTAGAAAACCCCGCATTGCAAAATGCCGAAACCGCATGAAAAATAGAGTGCCAGACCGCAGACATTATGGGAAAGCCATTACTAAGAAAGTAGATGAAAAGTAAAGTGGCACCGACTGCCTCAAATACTAAGACCGCCTTTAGAATATCAAATATAAATCCCCGGAAATCACGAAAGGTTAAAATCCCCATCTGTTCTTTAATCAATAACCTCTCCTGCATACTCGCCTTATGCCGGAAAAAGAGGATAATAATTGTGCTGAGGGTCATATAACTCAAGCCGCCAATCTGAATTAACAAAAGAATCACCAATTTACCAAAGAGGGTAAAGTCATTTTCCGTATCCTTAACGATTAGACCGGTGACACAGACCGCGGAGGTAGCGGTGTAGAGGGCATCAATCAATGAGATTTTAGCGGTTGTGGCAAAAGGCAAGGAGAGAAGGGAAGTCCCAATTAGGATTGCCACCAAAAAACTTACCACCAGCACCCGGGCCGGATTAAAAGAAGTGGCGAGCCTCATTAGGAAATTAGGTGATAGGAGAGAAAGGAAAGGAATTCCAACCGCTCTAAGTTAAATCGCGCCTCGGTCAAATCTTTCCCCAAGACAACCGCGCCGTGCCTCTTTAAGATGAAGCAATCGCTTTTGGGCTTTCTTCTAACTGCCCTGGCAATCCTTACCCGGGCCGCGGGGAATAAGGTAAAGAGTCGCATATTAGCGGTTAATCATTATCAAGAAGAAAAATAGTCTGTCAAGGGAACCCCATTAGAATTTACTTACCTTATACCAGAGATTTTCATAAGATGTGCGGATATTCACAAAGTAGATGCCAGAAGATTTCTCTTCCCATAAGAGGTGATAAATTCCGGGAGATTGTCTACCTTTCCAAAGAGAAGTGATAATTCTTCCGGCACAATCGTGAATTGAGACCCTTACCTCAGACGAGTTCCGTAGTTGCCATTTGATAGTTAAGAATTTCTTAAAGGGGTTGGGATAGCAATGCACCTTTGATACACTGCTGAGCAGAGGTTTAGATTCTTCGACACTGGTTGGGATTGCATCCAAGACCTTTTTACAGTTTAGCCTTCCCCAGCCATAGGTATTATTCGGGTAAGGTTCTCCTCGCGGTGGTCGGTCGGCATTATCGGTAATAAGGTTGAAGACTTCAATTGGAGTGAGCCCGGATCTTTTTTGGAGCATCAAGGCAACACAGCCCGCGATATGCGGACAGGACATAGAGGTGCCGTTATAAACTGTATAATTGCCTCCCGGATAGGAAGAACGGATGTTGACGCCGGGTGCGGAGATAGAAGGGTTTATTAAATTCCAATCACTTCTTGGCCAAAAGGTTGTATCATTCCAAGAAGATTGGTTGGGTGCTGGTCCGCGAGCCGAGAAACTTGCTATGTTATCGCTGGAATCGGTCGCTCCAGCTCCAATCACCACTGGATAACTTCCCGGCGGGCAGGAAGTGCCCGAACCAGGACCACTGCTGCCGATTGAGAATACGGTAATAATCCCCAAATTTCTAAGATTGACGCAGGTATTCCAAAAATAGGTATCGGTTCGGTTGCCTACGCCCCAGGAATTAGATATGATATTGGGACGACCGGTATCCGCAAGCCAGTTAAAGCAGGCATCAAGCCAGGATAACTGAGCCGCACCCTGGGCATTAAAACCCTTTGCCGCGATAATCGTAGCACCAGGAGCAATCCCAATATCGTTCGGAAAAGGACCCAGGCCATCACCGCCGGTAATAATTCCCATTGTATGGGTTCCGTGGCCATTGTCATCATAGGGATTTGTCTGCCTGTTGACCGCATCAAACCAGCCGTTGGTTTGACGCCATCGGCCACCAAATGCCGGATGAAAAACATCCACGCCAGTATCAATGTTAGATACAACAATCCCCTCTCCGGTCCAGCCGGCCCGCCAGCAGGAATCGGCTCGGACCTTAACTATATTCCATTCTGGGGTATCGGTAGCATCGGTGGGTTCGGTACTGGGATTAAAAGAGTCTATAGATACAACGAAGTCATCGGTTATGAAATCAATATCTTTCCTTTTCCCTAATTCCCGGATAACCTCTGGCGTCGTCTTTGCGGCAATCCTTGAAACTAAAAAGAAACTTTTTATCTCCTCTGCCCCCACTTTTTTAAGATAGGCGAGTATATCCTTCTGTGATTTCTCGGCAACGAATTTCAAATATCCAATCTTCTCATCATAAGTAGCGGTAGATGGGAGAAGGGATAAGTCTCCCTGCTCTTTCGTCTGAATAATTATCGGAATCATATCCGAAGGTGCGGTATTTTTTAAGATTTCTTCCAACTCGAAAACAATCGTCCCTCCGAAGAGGAGAGTAGTTATACTAAGAAAAACTAAAGGATTCTTCATAACCCCCCCTCTTTATCCGTTCGCAGAAGATTAAGAAAATATAAAAAGGAAAAGAATTCTAACCTCTCCAATTTAAATCGCGCATATTTTAGTTCCTTTCCCAAGACTATCACGCCGTGCCTTTTTAAGATAAAAATGTCGCATCCGGGATTTTTGGCGAGCGCCTTGGTTACCGCCCAAGCCAGTTCTTTACTCCCCGGCGGAAAATAAGGGATAAATCTTATCTCCCCTAACGTTTCCGCCTCGGGCAAATCCATCAATCTCCCTTTCTTCTGTAAGGAAATGAGCGTGGTAAAAAGGGGATGGGCATGCACTATTGCCCCAACATCGCTCCTTGCCCGATAGACCGCTAAATGGAGTCGCCACTCCGAAGAAGGTTCGCCGGAAATAACCTTACCATTAAGCCCAATCTTACTTATCTCCCTTATTTTCAGTTCCCCCTTACATCTTCCTTTCGGTGTGATTAAAACTATTCCTGCTTTTACCCCACGGGCGGAAATATTGCCATCGGTCGCCACCAAAAATCCCCGCTCATAGAGGAATTTACCCAAAAGAACAATTCCCCTTTTTATTTGAATCTCACTCAATGACATCAAATCCAGTATAAGGATGTAAAACGGACGGGATAATAATTTTACCGTCCTTCCTTTGATTGTTTTCAACCAGCGCGATGAAGAGACGGGGAAATGCCAGCCCCGAACCATTTAAGATATGACAGTATTCTAAACTATTGTCTTGTCTGCGGAAACGGGTCTTGGTTCGCTTCGCCTGAAAATCGGTGCAGTTGGATAAAGAAGATACCTCAAGCCAATCTTTAACCCCGGCGGCCCAGACCTCAATATCATAGGTCTTCGCTGACTGAAACGCCATATCCGAACAAGGGAGGAGTTTTATCCGATAGGGTAAAGCGAGTTCCTGTAATATATCCTCGGCATCCTTAACCATCTTCTGTAATTCTTCTTCGGAATCCTCCGGTCTGGTGAACTTTACCAATTCTACTTTATCAAACTGGTGAACCCGAATAATTCCCCGAACATCCTTTCCATAACTTCCCGCCTCGCGCCGAAAGCAAGGGGTATAGGCACAGTAATATTTGGGCAGTTCTTCCTCCCTTAAAACTTCATCCCGATGGAGATTAATCAGCGGCACCTCCGCGGTCGGGATGAGATAAAAGGGGTCATCTCTTATCCGATACATCTCATCGGCCAGTTTTGGCAAATCACCCGCAGCAAAGAAGCACTCCTCTTTATTCAAATAGGGCGGTGAGATTTCTGTATAGTTATGCCTTTTCGTATGATAGTCAAGGCAAAAATTTATCAGCGCCCTCTCCAATATCGCCCCTTTGCCTTTGAAGAGAATAAACCTTGAGCCGGATAACTTCACCGATGCCTTCAAATCTAAAATTTTCAACGCCTCACCCAAAGTCCAGTGGGGCAGGGGTTCAAAATCAAAACCTGGTTTCTTGCCCCATTCCTTAATCACCCGCTCCTCATCGCCGACATCGGGCAGGATAATATTCGGGCAAAGGATAAGGAGTTCTTCCAATTCCTTTTCAATTCTTGCCAAATTCTCTTCCATTTCCCTAATCACCCCTGAGAGTTCCCTCGCCTCAATCTTCTTTTCTTCTATCTCAGCATCTTTTATTCCTTCTAACTTCTTACCCTCCCCTTTCGTCTTTCTTATCTTCTTTCCGATACTCTCCGAAAGCACTCGCAGTTCCCTTCGTTTCTCATCTCGCTCTTTAATCATCTTCCTTCTCTTTTCGTCTAAGGCGAGGATTTTATCAATATCCACCCTTTCTTTACGGCGGCGAATCACCTCCTTTGCCAAATCCGGATTTTCTCTTATGAACTTCAAATCCATAACCAATTATAACATCCCTTCTAATTTTTTCAAGCCCTACCAGTAAGGATTTTATAATCTTTACAAAAGCAAAGGAGTGCTGGGCAAAACAAGACCAAGAAGACAGAGTAAAAGACCCAAAAGGAGACCAAGTAAGAGACCTTGGTGAAATAAGACTGGGAGATGGAATAGGAGGCAGAATAGGAGGCTATAAAGGAGCCAGAGTAGGTGACAGGAAAGGAGGTATAATAAGTGATTGGGAATGAGACCGAGAAGGTGGCCAATAAGGAGGTAGAGTAGGAGACCCAGAGAACTACCCCCTATAAATTAGAAAAAAATCCGATAAGTTTTGTAAAATCAAATGGTTAAAGGAAAAATCGGCTGTTAAAACTTGGTCGTTATACGACCATTCTTGATAATAAGCCCAAATTTCCCAAAGAAAGAAAACTGACTATAAGTTCAGTAAATTCAAAGACTTGCCAGAAATATGTATAAGAAATATTTGACTTTCTTATAAGATATTGATTTTACATAAGTTATAAAACTAACAATTGCGGAAAAAACTTTCTCAATTTCTTCAATCTTGGGCGAAAAATCCGTATATTATATATGGGCGAAATAGAAAATGGAGGAAATTATGGACCGTATAAATCACCAATACCTTGAAGCCCTGAATAGATATTGCTCTCTTTTAGTAACCAGGTGCTTGAATTTCTGGCCGAGGAGTTCTCATTATCCCGCCCAAAGTGAAACACTGGTTCGGGGTATCTTTAACCAGTTTGAATCCACGCCACTCTTACAAGAATTTGAAACCAAAATTAAAAAGGCAGAAGAAAAGATTGAGGAGATTAAAGAGAAGGCAGGGGAAAGGGGTGTGATAATCCCCTTAGAAAAACTCTGCGCCGATTATGAATTGAATAAGGACGAGTGGATAATTTTATCCCTCCTCTTTATCAACCGCTTCAGCGATAAAATGCTCAACGGGCTCCAATTACTTCAGGCCGTCTCTTTTAATGAAAACCCACTAAGTAAAATAGAACTCCTCTCCCCGAAAGGGAAATTAAGAGAGACCGGGTTAATCAAATCAGAAGGCGAGCGCCGCTTTAATAATGAAAGGCTTTTGCTCTTTGAACAATCCTTCTCCCTTAACGAAGAAATCTTCTGGCAGATTGCCGGGGTGGAAAACGGGCCAGAACTGGAGGGGTCAGAAACAGACCGAACCCAAGGGTCGCTACTTTTAATCCGAGAACCGGAGGTCTCCTTTGAACATCTGGTCTTACCAACCGAGATGAAAGAGAAAATTGACAATGCCTTATGGCAGTATGAAAATGGTTCTGAGGTCTATGAGCGATATGGACTGAAAGAGAAGATTCCTTATGGCCGGGCGGTCGTGATGCTCTTTTATGGACCACCGGGAACTGGAAAGACCGCAACCAGTGAGGCAATTGCCCGACAATTGAATAAAAAGATTGGCGTCGCTAACTATGCCCAAATCTATGACCCTTGGGTCGGTGAATCAGAGAAGAACATTATCCGGACATTTGCCGAGGCAAAGAGGCATAATTGCATCATCTTATTTGATGAAGCCGATGCCCTATTCAGCCAAAGACTTAATGAAAGCCATTCCGTTGACCGGATGCATAACCTAATGACCAACCTCCTGATGCAGAAGTTAGAGAGGTTTTCCGGGATTATCATCCTGACGACCAATCGGGAGGTAGTGATTGATAAGGCATTTGAGAGGCGGATACTCTTAAAACTGAAATTTGAGATGCCAAACCAGGAGCTGAGGGCAAAAATCTGGCATTTCTTTTTGAAAGATTGCCCCCAACTCAATCAAGATATCTCCTTTGCAGAATTGGGAAGTTATCACCTTACCGGTGGTAAAATCAAAAATGCCATAATAAAGACCGTGATGAGATGTGCCAAAGAAAACAGACCAATCACGATGCCTGATTTAATCCACTCTGCGGAAGAAGAGATAAAGAGCGACTTTCGGAAAGGAGAAAGGATAGGTTTTTAGCCAAAACTTATTTGGCCTAAAGACTCCCCAAATCCCGTGGGAATGATTAACAAAATTTATGCCAAGATGGTATTTCTTTTCTTTCGGCAATTAAAATTCTGTGAAACACTTTGCGCCGGTTTTTACTCTATATTTAGATATGGGAAAAAGACTAATTTTATTAAGTATAGTTAAATCAATAACTTATACTTGGGAGATAAAAATGAAAGGATTAAACTGACACCTAAGGCGTAAACCGTATTTTCTAATTAGCACCGCAGGGGATTTTTCTTTTTGAAGGGGGGAGTGCTACAGGGGGTGCTATTGGGTATGGTATTAAATACCCTATTCTTTTCCCTATTCTCTTGCCTATTCGGAATTCTATTCGGTATCCTATTCTCTTCCCTATCGGTAATCCTATTTTCTATCCTATTGAAGGTTCTATTCTCTTACCTATTGGGTCTTCTATTCTCCGCCCTATTGGGGGTGCTATTCG
>CAYRLZ010000051.1:0-14771 GCA_964425275.1 uncultured bacterium
GGGGATAAAGGGATAAAAAGGTTATATGCGAATAAAATGGCAGGATAACCCGAAGGTGATTAAAAAAATTAGAGAAGCAATGAAGACATCGGTGGTCATCTTTCCTTACCGTCGGACGAAAGTCTTCTTTTGGCCAATGAAAGAGAAGTCACCTCTCCCCTATCGCCTCTTTTTCTCGCCCGAAGAGATAAAGGAGAGGCTGGTGGCGCTTCCGGAGGTAAATTTCAATCTACTTTCTCAAATCTTAGAAAAACTCTTTCCCGCTTCCCTCATCTTTCGGACGGGCGACAAAGAATACTCTACCCTCCTCTCGGAAACACTTCTTACTCAGTTATTTACGCCCGGGGAAGAGATTTATTTTTCCGAGTGGGAAGGAGATGAAGAATTTCCGACGGGGAAAATTGAAGTAGAACCGGCTGAAGGGCGAGTTTTCAATCGTCCCTTCACCGTCCTTGATATTCGGAAAAACCCCTTCGTTTTAGAAAAAAAAGGTGAGGTGGGAATTTATGATATTGAAGAGGTGATTGGGGAAAAGATAAAACTCGCTCCTTCCCTCTTCTTTTCGGTATTATTGGTCTGCACCGGCAACACCTGTCGTAGTCCAATGGCTAAGGGGATATTAGAGACGATGCTAAAAGATTCTCGGGTCTTTATCTATTCGGCCGGGACAGACGGCTTAAGAAATTCCCCGGCCTCGGCTAGCGCCGTTCAAGTTGTCACTAAATTGGGTGGTAATATATCCCGTCATCTCTCCCAACCTTTAACCTCCGAGATGATTGAAAATGCTGACTTAATCCTGGTGATGGAAAAACGACATATGATTAGAATAATTGATATGGTGCCGGAAGCAAAAAATAAGACATTTATCCTCTCGGCCTATCCGGAAAGGGAAGGCAATGATATTATTGACCCGATTGGTCTTTCTTATGAGACATTTTGGGAGATTGGTCGAGAGATGAAAATATATCTGGAAAGGATTGCCCAAGATATAAGAGAGAGGTTATTATGACACAATTTTTAACCGAGGAACAGAAGATGATAAAAGAACTGGCAAGAAAGATTGCCGAAGATAAGGTAAAACCGGTCCGCCAGAAATTGGACGAAACCGGTGAATATCCCTATGAAATAATGAAAGAATTTGCCAAGGCCGACCTCTTTCGGATTTATATCCCCACCGAATATGAAGGAATGGGCGGCGGTGTCTTTGAGATGTGCCTGGCGGTAGAAGAAATCTCTCGCATCTGCGGCGGGGTTGGGGTCTCCTATGCCGCTTGTGGTCTTGCCGCATTTCCCATTATTCTTTTCGGTTCCGAGGAGCAGAAGCAAAAATATTTGCCCCGGATTGCTAATGGGGAAATTTGTGCCTTTGCCTTAACCGAGGCTCAGGCCGGCTCAGATGCCAGTAATGTTCAGACGACGGCGCAGCGGGGGGAAAAGGATTATATTCTGAATGGGACAAAACAATTTATCACTAACGGTGGCGTCGCTAACATCTATGTGGTAATCGCCGCCACGGACAAGAGACGCGGGGCAAGAGGACTTTCCGCTTTCATCGTGGAAAAAGGAACACCGGGTTTTAATTTCGGTAAAGAAGAGGATAAGATGGGAATAAGGTGTTCTAAAACCAGCGAGTTAATTTTTCAAGATTGCCCGGTTCCCGAAGAAAACCTTTTGGGTAAGGAGGGGATGGGATTTATTATTACAATGCGCACCTTTGATAAAACCCGACCCGGGGTCGGCGCCCAAGCGGTTGGTATCGCGCAAGGTGCCTTGGAGGAGGCGCTGGCTTATGCGAAAAGTCGGATACAATTTGGACAACCAATCGCCTCCTTCCAAACGATTCAGAATTATCTGTCCGATATGGCTACCGAGATTGAAGCAGCACGGCAACTTGTTTACTATGCCGCGAAGGTCTGTGATTCTGGTGCCAAAAATATCTCCGCCCTCGCCTCAATGGCGAAACTATTCGCCTCGGATGTGGCAATGCGCACAACAATCAAGGCGGTGCAGATTTTTGGTGGCTACGGATATATGAAAGACTACCCAGTAGAGAAGATGATGCGCGATGCCAAGATTACCCAAATCTATGAGGGAACGAATGAAATCCAACGGTTGGTTATCGCCTCGGAACTATTAAAGGGAACCGCTACGCCAATCTTCTGAACCCTTGCTTTTTCTTTCTTGCTTTTTAATAATTCTTTCGGGTTACTTTGGACATCCTTATGCCCGGAAGGAAAGGTGCGAAAGAATTTTAAGGGAATCTCCCAATAATCCCAAAATCCTTGCCGAATTAGGAATCGCTCATTACAAACTACGAAATTTTAGTAAGGCAAAAGAATTCTTAGAGAAATCGTTAACCATCTCCCCTACCTCGGAGACAAGACTATGGTATTATCGGACAAGGGCAAAATTGACGGAAAAAGACGAAAGAGAAAAAAAGAGGCTAAAAGCCGAGACAAAAAAATTAATTAAAGAAGAAACTGAGGAAAATCTAACAATCGCCTATGAGGTATTCTCCTTAATTGATACCAATGAGGCAAAATTGGTGGAAAAAGAGATTCTGGCAAAATTCCCGGAGAGTAAAATCGGCTATTTAATCATTGGGCATAATATCTTTTACGATAGCCTCTATTCAATCTGGACCGATGATACCGCAAAGGTGAAATACTTAACCCGTTTCTTAGAAAGGTATCCGAAAACCGAATGGCGCTTTACCGCCTATCAGTTCCTTTTAAGTTCTTTATTCAATTTGAAAGATTTCCCTTCCTTGATTACTAATCTCGAAAAGATGTTAGAAGAAGATTCTTTAAATCCTCTTGCTTATAATCTGGCTTCTCATCTCCTATTAAGAAGTGAGACCTTAACCACCAAAGCCCGGGAATACGCCCGAAAGGCAAAGGAATTATTTCCGAAATTTAATGGATTTTTTAATCTTCCGGAGGCCCAGTGGCAATTACAAAGACCCCGCATCCTACCCGATGCCTATTTCAATTATGCCCGTGCCTTATTTAAATTGGGTGATTTGGACTCAGCGGAATTCTATTCCCAATGCGCCATTCCGGAGGCAAACTTTGACTTGGACAATGATGCGACGAAGTCTTCCTACTATTATCTTTTGGGTCAGATTAAAGAAAAGAGGGGGCAATTAAAAGAGGCGATTAAATTTTATCTCTCTTCTCTGATTGAAGGGGATGTCAATAATTTCTGGTCAAGAAAATCCGATTCCGCACTCAAACGTCTCTTTAAAGATACAAGCAAAATATTACCAACCGCCCGAAAAATCTTTGGCTACCAAGGTCCGGTATTTGTTGATGTGACCGAAAAGGTGGGCTTAAAAGACCGGAAGGAAACAAGGGTCGCCTTTGGTGATTTTGACAACGATGGCTACGAAGACCTACTCTTGAATGGGACTAAACTATTTAAGAATCAAAAAGGGGAAAGGTTTTTAGAGATTACCGACAGAGCCGGATTGGGTAAGGCTTCCGCCAGTGGTGGATTATTCACTGATTTCAATAACGACGGTTTTCTTGATATAATTGCCGGTGGTGCGGAAGACAGGATATTTAAGAATAATGGTGATTTAACCTTTACCGAGATTTTTCAGTTTCCCGATAAATCCCCAACCGAAGGGATTGGGGTGGCGGATTATAATGGCGACGGATTTCTGGACATCTATTTTGCGAACTATGAGGATTGGGCAACTCGTAAGTATTTTCCGGATTTTCTCTATAAAAATAATGGTAATCTCACATTCAGCAATGTCACGGAAGACGCCGGCATCATCCCCCCTTTCCGGGAGGACCGAGCCGGAAGAGGGGTTAACTGGGGCGATTATAATGAAGATGGCTTAATTGATATCTATGTCTCAAATTATCGCTTACAGGAGAATTTCCTCTGGCAAAATTTAGGCAACGGCCGGTTTCTTAATCTCGCTCCCACTTTGGGCGTCGCCGGCGATGAGACCTTAAATTACTACGGTCACACCATTGGTTCGGAATGGGCGGATTATGACAATGATGGCGATTTTGACTTGCTTACCAGTAATTTAGCCCATCCCCGATATATTGAATTTTCTAACCGGACAAAGTTATACGAAAATCAAGGACCGCCCGATTACTATTTTATTGATAAGCGAAAAGAGCGTGGAATAAAATACGAAGAGACCCATTCGGAGCCAGCCTTTGGTGATTTTGACAATGATGGCGACTTAGACCTTTATTTGACATCAGTCTATGAAAACCGAAGGAGTTTCTTATACGAAAATGATGGAAAAGGTAATTTTCGGGATATAACCTACTTGAGTGGCACAAGGGTATTTAATGGCTGGGGTTGTGCCTTTGCGGATTTTGACAACGATGGCGATTTAGACCTAATTGTTGGTTCCGCCTCCGGATTAAAATTCCTCCAAAACCAGACTAAAAATCAAGGTAACTATCTAAAAGTGAAATTAGTTGGTAAGGAATCAAATAAGACGGGCATCGGGGCAAAAATCACCGCTTACTACGCAAATAAGATAATGACCCGCCAGATTGAAGGTGGCAAGGGGACAACCAACCAGAATTCCCTAATTTGTCACTTCGGCTTCGGTAAATACAAAGGACCGGTTTTTTTAGAAATAAGATTTCCTTTGGGAAAGAAAAAGATTTTAGAGAAGGTAAGATTAAATCAACTTTTAACGATTGAAGAATAGGATTTTTAGTAAAAGACTGAGTAAGGTGCCAAGTAGCAGGCAGGGTGAGGCATAAAATTAAAGAGAGTGCAATCCGACAAGTTCAACCTTGATTGGTCGGCGGGGTACTACTCCTATGGAAGGTTAAACTTTTCCAGAGTTTCTGACACTTCTTTTTCAATTGGGATAAACTGCCACGATTGGCAATTATGAAATCGGCTCGTTTCCTTGCCTCCTTTTCCGGCATCTGCAGGGCGAGTCGTTTTTCAATATCCGGATATTTATTTTTTACGCGCTTTAATCTTAATTTGTCGGATGCAGTAACTAATATTGAATAGTCAACAATTCTTATCAAATCACATTCAAAGAGAAGTGGGGCTTCAATTACCGCAACCCCTTTTCCTTGGGTTCGTTTTATAATCTCTCTAATGATCAAAGGATGGGTTATTGAATTAAGTTTTTTTTGATGCGCTTTATTCTGAAAGGCAACTTCCGCCAATTTCTTCCGGTCAATTTTGCCTTTTGGACTTAAAATTTTCGGGCCGAAAACTCGGATTAGTTGCTCAGCGACCGTTTTATTGTCCAGAATTTTATGACCAATTACATCGGCGTTAATATATTTAGCGCCGAGGTCATTAAAAATTTTGGCAACGGTTGTCTTGCCCGAACCGATATTTCCGCCAATCCCAATTCTTATCATATCTAATCTCTTTACGGAGGCGGTCTAAGAAATTAACATAACCCCGCACCCGGAGATGATACCGACCGGTCGCCTCACGGAGACTTAAGACATTACCAAATTTATAAATCTTTGCCAGTATATCACCCCAGGCAATCGGGATGGTAAATGTCCTGGTAGCAATAAATGGTCGCATACACCTTTTTATCTCTTTAAGCAAATCATCCAGGCCTTCGCCGGTGCGGGCGGAGATGAAGATACCTTCGGGAAAGTCCCGCCGCGCGCGCTGGATGATATGTTTTTCAAAGGCGATATCTATTTTATTAAAGACCCGAACGATTTTCGGCATCTCTTGATATTCAGATATTGCCCCGATTTCTTTCAGTGTCTTTTCGACAACTTGAATCTTTTCACTGTAATCATTATTCGTCGCATCAATTATGTGGAGAATGAGGTCGGATTCTTTTATCTCATCAAGTGTTGCCTTAAAGGAGGCGATGAGTTGCGGTGGTAAGTCCTTAATAAACCCGATGGTGTCAGTAATTAAGACCTTAATATTCTTTTCAATCTCTAATGGCTTGGTCTTTGGGTCAAGGGTGGAAAAGAGTTCGGGTGCCACTTTAACCCCGGCATTGGTAAGTTTATTAAGAAGGGTTGACTTTCCGGCATTAGTATAACCGGCGAGTGAGATGCGAAATAGTTCACCCCGTCCCTTTCTCTGCACCTTCCTCTCCTTATCAATTTCTTTCAGGAAACTTTTAAGAGTTGAAATACGCTCTTTAATCCGGCGCCGGTCTTCTTCTAATTTCTTTTCACCCGGTCCCCGTGTTCCAATGCCACCGCCCAGGCGGGAAAGGGCAATCCCTTTACCGGTCAGCATCGTCAGACGATATTCTAATTGGGCCAATTCTACCTGGAGCGCCGCCTCCGCGGTTCGGGCATGGAGAGCAAAGATATCAAGGATTAATGCCCGGCGGTCAATGACACCGACCCCGGTCGCTTGACTAATATTTCTCATCTGCGAAGGACTAAGCACATCATCAAATATCAAAAGGTCACAGCCATACCTTTGGGATAAGTGGCGCAACTCCTCAATCTTTCCCTTTCCCAAAAAAGTGCGGGGTGAAGGTTTCTCTCTTATCTGGATGAATTTCCCGACAACCTCACCACCAGCGGTTTTAGTCAATGCCTCTAACTCGGCCAGGGAATCTATCTTTTGCCACCGCTCCTTGGGACTTCTGGCTAAACCAACTAAGATTACCCTTTCCATCAGGTTATTTTAATATATAGATTAGTCTCTGGAATATGGTTATTATATTACCGATGAGAATGATTAAGAGGAAATAAGGAAAATATCGGGGGAAAAATAGAGAACCGATAACCAGAAAGAAAAAACGGACCGGTCTTTCAAAAAGCCCAATTCGGCATTCCCTTCCGATACCTTCGGCTCGGGCCCGGACATAACTGACAAAAAGGGAGGTGAAGAGGGTAAGAATGGTTAAAATCAGTAAGGCAGGGTGGGGTCTTGGGTAAAGATAGTGTCCAAAGAGACCAAAGAATGTTAGAAATTCTACTAACCGGTCAGTTACCGAATCTAAAAAGGCACCTTGGGGTGAAACGGAATTTTTCTGCCGCGCTAACTCGCCATCCATTGTATCCAAAAGACTGATGATAATCAAGATAATGCCGCCCCAGAAAAATCTACCCTGCCAAAAGAAAAAAAATCCAATAAAGGCAAAAAGGATGCCGAGCAAGGTAATAAAGTTCGGAGAGAGATTCAGAGTGAGGAGGAGATTTATTATTGGCTGAAGTAGTTTCCGTAATTTTTTCTTTGTCGCTTCCTTCATTTAACTACCACCACTTTTGAATTTTCTCTTTTTCCCTTCTAAGATGATAACAATTTCGCCCTTTATTCTATTTCTTTCTTCTAATTTCTTAATCACCTCGGAAACCTTTCCCCGGATGACCTCTTCAAACTTCTTGGTCAATTCCCGACCGACAACGCATTCCCGCTCACCAAATATCTCCAAAATGAGTTTGAGGGTCGCGAGGACCCGGGTTGGTGCTTCATAGAAGACCATCGTCCGTTCTTCATTAACTAAGGAGAGTAGTTTCTTTTTTTTCCGTCCGCTCCGGTGGGCGAGGAAACCTTCATAGACAAATCGGTCACAGGGCAATCCAGAAACAACCAGAGCGGTGATAATTGCCGAAGGTCCAGGAATCGGGATTAAATTTATCTTCTCTCGCACACATTCCCTTATTAGATAAAAACCTGGGTCAGATATTCCGGGTGTCCCAGAATCGGAAACCAAAGCCGCACTCCTCCCTTCTTTTAGAAGGTTAATAATCTCTGGGGTGCGGGTTGATTTATTATAGTCATGGTAAGAGAGGAGTTTCTTATAGCCAATATTATAGTGCTGGAGAAGGAGTGAAGTCCTTCGGGTATCTTCACAGACAATCAAATCACAATTTTTTAATACGGCCAACGCCCGCAAGGTTATATCGGAAAGATTACCAATTGGTGTGGCAACGATATAGAGACCGGGTGCCAATTTGGTCTCTTCTATCTCTTCCATCGGTTCCTTAAATATCTTAGCCCTTCTCCGACAACATAGAATGAACCGGTGAGCACGACAATCTCTTCCTTTTGTCGGGCAAGTGATAACTTTATTGCCTGAGAGACTGGTTTCTTTGCCTCATACGGCAAATTAATGTTTTGGGCATGGGCGACCAGAATATCCAAATCCAAGGCCCGGGGATGTTTTGCCTGAGTAAGGATAAAATAATTACCCACCTCGGAAAGAATTTTTAACATCTCCTCTACTTTCTTATCCTTAGCTACCCCCAGGACAAAGATGGCTCGTTTTTTAAATATCTTTTCAATCACATTCTTTAAGGCGAAACAGGAATCAGGGTTGTGCGCCACATCAATCATAAATAAGGGTCTTTTTGAGATTAATTCACAGCGAGCCGGAACCCAAGTATTCGCCAGTCCTTTTCTAATTCCTTCCCAGGTAATCCGGGGTTCCTCTTTCTTTATTTCCAGAAGAGAAGTGATTGCCAGTTCGGTGTTTTCTATCTGGTGTTCCCCCATCAGAGGTAAGAAGAAAGGGAGAGAGTTTCCCTTCACCTTAAAATAACTTCCTCTTTTATCTAACCGGATACTATTAGAGTTTATCAAACCTCTCACGACCAATCTACTTTCTTTTGCCTCGGCGGTTTCTTTTATCAAAGATAAAACCTCGGGCAGTTGATGGAATGTGACAACCGTGCTTTGGGGATGGATTACCCCGGCTTTCTCGCGGGCGATTGAGAGAAGGTCTTCCCCCAACAACTCCGTGTGGTCAAAACCAATCCGGGTAATGACTGAAATACGAGGTGAAACAACATTGGTCGCATCCAGCCGCCCACCAAGTCCTACTTCTAAAACATTATATTCACATCCTTCTCTTAGAAAATAACGAAAGGCGAGGGCGGTCAAAACCTCAAAAAATGTTGGTTTATGTTTCTTAATTAATGGCAAAAGGTCAGTGAAGAGATGGGCAAAATCTTTTTCGGAAATCATCCGTCCATCAATCTTTATCCGCTCGCGCCAGGAAAGGAGATGGGGAGAAGTAAAAAGACCAGTCTTTATCCCACAGACCGAAAGACTGGTGGCAATCATTGTTGAAGTTGAACCTTTACCCTTTGTCCCGGCAATCAGAATCACATTTTTCAATTCCTTTTCCGGATTAGAAATCTCGGTCAGGAAATCTTTGAACCGAACCAATTTGAAATCCTGATATTTCGCCTTGTCCCGTTCGTAATTGATGAGGGAATAAAGAATATTACAGGCTTCCTGATATTTCATCCCGGAAATATCCGGGCCCGACCGGATTTGAACCGGCGGTCTTCGCCGTGACAGGGCGACGTGTTAAACCAGGCTACACTACGGGCCCTTTCTATTATCCTACCAATAATTTGGGAAATGTCAATAAAAAGAAAAGATAATACAACGAAAGACCCCAAGAGACCTAAGGAAAATCTTTTCGTCATTATTGACAATCCAGTGATTATCACTAAAATGTAATTCTAAATATGGCTATAAGCAAGACAAAGATTTAAAAGGAAAAGAACAATGTTAGATAAGAAAGCCGATTTAACCGGACCAGGGGTTGGCAATTATGAAGGGGGCGAAATATCTTTATGTTGAAATGAAGGCACACGCCAAAGTCGGAATTACTTACCAGCCCTTTAAGATAATAATATTATTTTGCATCTTCTTCCCCTTTATTGGCATTTCCCACCTGGTTAATGCCCTCCCGGTCAAATTTCCCCAGAAGGAAATAGACCGTCTCTCTGGTTATGTTTATTCCATTCTTAAAAGTGGCGAACCACAAATCCCGGTAATGAATGGTTTAGGGACTTCCTTAAATGCCATCCGAAAAGGTGCCCCGACATCTTATCCAAAGGGAATTAAAATGGAAAACCTTGATACCCTGATTATTGGTGATACCCCGGGTGAGAGCTTAACGGTCACAGGCATTTGGTTTCATAACGGTCCAATTTTTGTCCTCGGCGACGGCGTTCTGCGATTCCGCCGGGCACAGGCAACAAATATTGGGAATTTGTATATCTTGGGCCGGGGAAAGGTCCTCGTTGATTCCTCCCGCCTCTCTTTTCCCCAACAATACTGGTATGAAAGGGCACTGGTAATAACCGAGAACGGTTTTTTCTCTCTCTGTTCCTGCACAACAAATTTCGGCGGCTATCCCTATAACCTCGTCCTTGGCAATTCGGGCTATGTCGAAATGAAAAATGTCTACCACCAAGATTTTACTACTGGTGTCGTCAGCGGAAAATCATCCCTTATTATAAATAAAGCCAACCTCACCGGTGAATATATAATGACAGACAGCGCCACCGCTCATTTCAAAAATACCACCTTTCTCCTTATCTGGCATCATCTTCCTTCTTCGGCCGTTATCAACTTCACCTTCCCGAGCGGTGACACAGTCTATTCCTACCGATTCAACGAAAGTGTGCCGGGTGTTGATGGCATCAAATATCGGATTACCGTTGATTCCAGTTACGAAGTGATGTGGGGAATGATGCCGAGCAAAGGTTCCAATGTGCGGATTTCTAACTCCCGTATCCGCAGTATCGGTGTCTGGTTTGAGGGTCGGGATACGATGAATGTCTCGGGACTGGTCAATAATATCAATTATACTGATTTTACTGCCCCGCTTTCCGATAGAACCCTTCGCCTTATCAATACCTTTGTTCAGACCTGGAGTCTGTATCCATTCGATATGGTAAACCTAAATGTGAGCGGTTGTATTCTTGGAGAAGTTCTTACCCAAAAGCGCTCTTTCGTCATCCTTTCTAATTATTTTTTGGATGGAAGCGGCGGTTATCTTGGTGCCACTGATACATCGGTAATTATCTCATTCTTATCGGCGATTACGAGCAATATCCGAAGCGAACGCTATGCCCTTTTAATCCTGGGATATTCCGCTGTCCCTTGGGGTCAGGCAATAGCGATTGGCAATTCCCAACTCATTGTTGTGCAGAGCAGTCTTCCCGAAGACCCAATTCCCTTGGAAGGTTCGGTTGCCTGGTTTGGCAATATCGCTGGACCTTCCCACGGTGCTGTCGGCGATGTCATTCCCATTACCGGCTCCGCCTGGATTGACCGAGGTCCCCAGCATAATATAATAGATTTTCGGACTTATCAGATGTTTTATCAAAGAGCGAACGATACCATCTGGCGACAAATTACATCACCTTGTTCGATTGAGGTCCGAAATGATACCCTGGCCTTCTGGAATACCCGAGGGTTGGAACCGGGCAACTATATTCTCCGTTTAGTTCTAAAAAATAATTTTGGGGACAGTGTTGATGCAATGAAAAGCGTAACCCTGCGGGCGGTTGGCGCAACAGAAATTTACCCGGATATTCCGTTTAATCTTTCGGCTCGTCCTCATTCAGGAGGAATTTTAATTGACCTTATCCTCAAAACTCCGGATTTCATCTCAATCACCGCTTCGGATATTCTGGGCCGGGAAGTAAAGAAAATCTTCGCCGGGAAGATTGGCGTCGGTCAACATCAATTCACCTGGTGCCCGCCGACATCCGGGATATATTTTATCCATCTAAACTCTAAACCAACCAAGCGCATTTTATGGATAAAGAGATAAGAAGATGGATAAAACCCTTACGGATTAACTCCAGTAGGGAGGATAGCGTTAAGATGACCGCCTCGCAAGGCTCTACGGAGTAGATGGGGTTAAGTCGTAAGACCTTTTGCCTGACAAATCTTTATTTTTATTGGTAAATTATGAACTACGAAGCAGAGAAAAACGATATATCTCATTCTGTGGCTCCTACTACCACACCGGTGATTGATTCACTGAGAAGATAAGAAAGACCTCATTGGTCAAGAGATAAACCGATGGACTATAATGGATAGTAATTAGTGCTCCGTTATAGTTGACCTTCTTTGGAGGAACTATGGATTGGAAAAATTTCATTTTAGTCTTCTTTGCTTTATTCTTAGCTGAGTTAGGCGATAAGACACAATTAGCAGTGATTGGTTTCACCACCGCCCAGAAATCGCCGCTTCTGGTCTTCTTCGCCTCTTCCCTGGCTCTGGTCTTGACAACATTCCTGGCCGTCATCTTTGGTTCTACCCTCTTGAAGATTATACCAATAAAGATAATCCATCTTACCGCTGGTCTCCTTCTTTTAAGTGCGGGGATTTTTACCCTCATCCAATGCCTAAGGGGTTAAAAAAAATAAGGTAGCAAAAAGAGACAAAGCATATTCTTAAATCTGGACATTAGACCGTGAAGATAAAGGTAAGAGTAAATGATTTTTATGTTGAGGAGAGAATTAACCTCGCTCCCCAGAAAAAAGGTAAATTTGCTCTCTATCGTCTGGAAAAGAGATTCTGGAATACATTGGACCTACTCCGTTATCTTCAGAGGCGATATAAATTCCAGCGCTTCCAAAGATTGGGTTTAAAAGACCGTTATTCCCATTCTATTCAATATCTCGCCAATCCTCTGGTATTTAAAGAGCCAATCACTGAGAAGAACTTCTCTCTCCAATTCTTAGGATTTATTGATAAACCGCTAAGAAACGAAAATCTCTTAGGCAACTCCTTTAAGATTACCCTACGGGATTTACCAAAAGCGGAAGGAGAAAGACTAATCAGGAATTTTGCCGAGATAAAAAAAGACGGCTTCCCCAACTTTTATGATGAACAGCGGATGGGACAGGCAAGACATAAAGAAGGATTTTTGGTAAAAAGTCTAATCTTCAAGCACTATGAGGATGCCTTGAAATTATACTTAGCCACTCCTTCCCCTTACGATGAGTCCCGGGTGAGAAAATTCAAGAGATTCTTGAAGGAAAACTGGGGAAAATGGGAAGAAGGGTTGTCTCTATCACCCCAAGAATATAAACCAGTTCTCAAACACCTCAGTGAAAGAAAAAGGGATTTCAAGGGAGCGGTGAAGAAAATCCCCCGGGATTTATTGGAACTCTTTATCAATGCCTACCAGGCGTATATCTGGAATGAGACCTTAAACTTATTTTTGAAAAATTTAGGATTGGATTTATATCCTCTCCCCTATCGCTTCGGCGAACTTCTTTTTTATCGTCACTTACCGGAAAAATCGAGGGCTTATCTGCTGAATTGTTCAATACCTTCACCAGCACCAAAATCGCAATTTCCCCCAGAAGTAAGACTAATTATGGAGGATGTCCTGAAAAGGGAAGATTTAACAATTGATAAATTGAAGTTAAGACTAAAATTAAGGGGGATCTATTTTAAGCCATTTGAGCGAAAGGCTATCTGCCTGCCTTCGGAGATGGCAATAAGCGAATTGAAAGAAGACGAGTTATATTCAAATAAATTTAAGTTAGAGGTAAGTTTCTTTTTACCTCCGGGCTCCTACGCGACCGTCCTTATAAAGCGATTAACCTTCTAACTACTCAATCAGCGTCAATTTATAAGGGGATATTCCCTTACCCTTCCTCATTCTTAGGAAATAGACCCCGGGTCTTTTCCTTCCCTGCTCATCCCTTCCATCCCAGATGATAGAATTCTTTTCCGTTGAGAATTCTTTAACTAAACGCCCGTCCGAGGAAAATAAGGCAAGAGTGAAGGGCTCTCTTTTATTCCCTTGGTAATAGATTGTCGTCCATTTCCGGAAAGGATTAGGTTGAACCGAAAGTGAAGCGAAGGAATTGGCAGTTGGTTTTTCCGCAATAAAAGTATACGGAGTATCGGGTTGGGCAAAGGTCGCTAAGGTGGCCACCATCGCCTTCACCACCTTACAGAAATATACCGTATCAAAAGATGATGCCGTGATGCGGTCCTGGGTTGAGTGATAATAGGGGCAGAAATCGTCTTCAAAGATATGAACCGCATTATAACCCCGAGAATAATAAGAGTAATGGTCGGAATTTGCCGACATTGATGTGCTTCTTCGCACCTTGAGACCGATGTCATATCGTTCATTGACCGCAAAGAAGGTATCGCCGATTGCTCGGGAAGTAGCGCGGGTGCCGGTATAAACCCTTACTGAATCGTTATCGGTCATTTCCGTAGCAATCATATCGGCATTCAGCACTCCCTTAATTGAATCGCCTCTTGACTGAGCCAATGCGGCATGGGCATCACTGCCATATAATCCTACCTCTTCGGCATTCCAGGCGATGAATCGGATTGTGTATTTCCAGCGATAAGGGCTCATATATTTTGCTGCAATGATTGCCGCAACTGTGCCGGAGGCATTGTCATCCGCCCCTGGGGCATAGGTAGAAGGTGACTCCGATGTGGCATCGCAATGACCGCCAATTATAAAATATTTCTCAGGATAGGTTGTCCCAACTTTTGTCCCAATGACATTGCTGTCATTGTAGGAACTTCGGGTAAAGCCGTGAAAACTCACGGAATCTAAGTTGTAACTTTGGAATTTTTCATAGATGTACCAAATTCCTGAGGAGTTTTTGGGTGCGGTTACATACCTAGTCCGAATTGTATCCAAACGACCGCGCACGGTTACCGGCACCTCGCCCGATAATTCCCTTACCAACTGCGCCAACTCGGTTGGTGTTATTCGGTTAATGATTTCCCGAATGATTGAATCCTCCATCCGACCTTGCTCAATCTCCTCGGGCTCTTTCATTGCCTCTTCTACTGGGAGAATAACCGGTAAAAGCGAGACGTGGGCAATCTCAAAACCTAAATGAAGGATGGAAAGAATCTTCTCTTCTCTTGCCCGGACAAAAAAGGCATCACCATCTTCGGCTAAAATCTCACCCTGTTGGGCAAGAATCGCTCGGGCATCAGTATGCCTTAAATAAGGAGAGTGATAGACGATATAGAAGAGTTCGCCTTCCTTTACCGGCAGGGAGGCGATTATCCGATAA
>CAYRLZ010000052.1:0-21519 GCA_964425275.1 uncultured bacterium
ATATGACGGAGAATCGGGGGCATTTGAAGAGGAATAAGATTAAGGCATACATACCTCCAAAGATTAGAAAGAGTGAGATTGATAAATTTGTTTTAGAGGGGGAACGGGTGAGGTGTCCAGCGGGAAAGTATTCAATCGGGAGGATAATTCAGGAGAGGGGTTTTCTCCATTACTTTTCCGTAAGAGATTGCCGGGGGTGTAAGTATTATGGGAGGTGTGTCTCGCCTCGGGAGGTGAGGAAGAAGGTGTATATAAGTGAGTCCAAGAGATTGCGAGAAGAGGATTGTAAAAAGAAGATCGGGACGAGGAGGATTATCGAGAGGATGTTTGGGTGGGCAAAGAGGTGGATGGGATTGGGGCGGGCGCGTTATTGCGGGATTGGGAAGATGCTGATTCAGTGTATATTGACATTCATTGCGGTTGATATGAAGATAATGATAAGGTCACCATAGGTGAAAGGAGCATAAGGTGAAGGTTTAAAGGGGAGTCAAGAGAGAGCGGCGGGTGGAGAGCACTTTCTTTAGGGAAAGGGTGGGGGGTGAGGCAAAAGGTGATTTTTAGTAAAGGCAAGATTTCCCAAACCCACTTTTTCAGAGTTCTCAAAACATCCCCTTGACAAAATAGATTTTTTCTGGTATAAGAATACTCAATGAAGACTTTTATTGTAACCGACGAAAAAACGATAAAGAGAAACTGGTATCTAATCGATTTGAAAGATAAGGTCTTGGGAAGGGTAAGTTCCCAGATTGCCCGAATTTTAATGGGCAAGAATAAAGTTATCTATACCCCTCATATTGACTGCGGCGATTATGTGGTGGCGACAAATGCCCGAAGGATAAAAGTAACTGGTGAGAAACTCAAAAAAAAGGTCTACTATCGCCATAGCGGTTACCCCGGCGGGTTAAAACAAACGACTTTGCGCGAACTTTTGTCATCAAAACCAGAGGCGGTTATTCAGTTAGCCGTGAAGCGAATGCTGCCTAAGAATAAATTGGGCAGAAGGATGCTAAAAAGGCTTAAAGTCTATCCGGATGAAAAACATCACCACCAAGCCCAGAAACCAATATTAATATGAAAGAGACACTTTTCGCCATTGGTTCAAGAAAATCGGCAGTCGCCAAGGTTTGGCTCATACCCAACGGCAAAGGCGTAATTAAAATAAATGGGCAGGAAGGAAAAACCTATCTAACTCGGACCGACCTTTACGAGAAGGTCCTCATCCCCTTCAAGGTCACAGGGACTACTGGTCAATTTGATGTGATAGCCAATACCTTTGGCGGTGGCTTATCGGCTCAGAGTAATGCTATCGCCTTAGGCATCGCCCGGGCCCTGGTTAATTACTCTCCCGAATTAAGAAAGACCTTAAAGAGTGCCGAACTCTTAAAAAGAGACCCCCGAGAAAAAGAGCGATGTAAATATGGCTTAGCAAAAAGGAGGAAGAGATTCCAATGGACAAAACGATAAATTCCCAAGGGCAATTCCCAACGATTAAGACCCTTCTGGAGGCCGGTGTCCATTTTGGGCATCGGGCGCGCTTTTGGAACCCAAAGATGCGACCTTTTATTTACGGAAAAAGGGAGGGTATCTATATAATTGATATTGAAAAGACCTTAGAAAGACTGCGCGTCGCCTATGACTTTATAAGAAGAGTTGCCGAACAGGGAGAAGATATCCTCTTTGTTGGCACCAAACAACCGGCCAAGCCAATAATTGAGGAAGAGGCACAGCGGTGCGGTGCTTTGTATGTGAACGAAAGATGGGTCGGCGGTCTTTTGACAAACTTCCCCGTTGTCTCCACCCGCATCGCCCGCTACTTAGAATTAGAGAAGGTAATTCAGGAAGGGGGGATAGAAAAATTATCACCCAAAGAGGCAGTGCTAATTCAAAAGGAATACCTCCGACTCAAAAAGGTCTTTGCTGGCCTGCGCCATATGGAAAGATTGCCCGGGGCGATTTATGTCGTTGATGCCCGAAGAGAAGAGACAGCGATAAGAGAAGCCCGCCGCGTGAAGATTCCAATCGTTACTTTTATTGATACCAATAGTGACCCAACACTTATTGATTACCCAATCCCCGGAAACGATGATGCCATGCGTTCCATTAAACTAATAACCAGTGTCATCGCCGACGCGGTCTTAGAGGGGAGAAAAGTTTTGGAACAGGAAGGTGAGATATAATATGGATATCCCATTAGAAAAAATAAAGGAGTTAAGGCAAAGGACCGGGGCCGGTATTTTGGAGTGTAAAACGGCCCTCGCCGAAACGAACTGCGATGTTGAACAGGCAATTGAACTATTACGGAAAAGGGGAATTGCCCGAGCGGAAAAGAAATTAGAAAGACCAACCGCCGAGGGGGCGATTGACGCCTACATCCATCCCGGAGAACGTTTGGGCGTTCTAATTGAGGTGAATTGCGAAACCGATTTTGTTGCCCGGAATCAAGAATTCCGAAAGTTTATCCATGAGTTAGCCATGCAGATTGCCGCCACGGATCCAATGGCCATCTCGCCCGAAGACCTCGCCCCAGAGATTATTGAACGGGAAAAGCGCATCTACGAAAGCCAACTGGTCGATTTAAAAAAACCGCCGGCGGTGATTGAAAAGATAATAAATGGAAAACTGGAAAAGTTCTACGAGGAGGTTTGTCTCTTAGAACAGCCCTATATAAAAAATCCGGAGATTAAGGTTAAAGATTATCTCAAAGAGCAGATTGGAAAATTTGGCGAGAACATAAAGATCCGACGTTTTGCCCGATTTAAGATTGGTGAATAAAAGACTCGCCGAAGACGCAGAAACTTTTCTTTGCGGTTTCTCTTTTATTTTCTGCGTAATCGGCGTGATATGCGCTATACCAGTTTTATTCTAAAATTGACCGGCGACGCCTTCCGCTCACCGGATGTTCTAAAAAGAATCTGTCAGGAGATAGCCGAATTGCCCATCAAGAAGGCGGTGGTTGTTGGTGGTGGCAATTTTATTCGGGGAAGGGAGAAGGCACTAAAAGATAGAATCCTCTATGACCGAATTGGTATCCTCTCCACCATCATCAACGGACTGATATTAGAATCTACCCTAAACCAATACACCAAAACAAGTCACCTCGCTTCTTTGCCAATTCCGGGAATCGTTGAGGGTTATTCCAAAGAGAAGGCGGAGGCCGAGTTTAAAAAAAAGAAGACCCTAATCCTCTCCGGTGGTACAGGAAATCCTCTCTTCTCTACGGATACCGCCTGTGCGCTCCGTGCCTTAGAATTGGATATTGACCTAATGATGAAAGGAACCAGGGTAGAAGGGATATACTCCCAGGATCCAGAGAAATTCCCTGGGGCTAAGTTCTATCAGAAACTCACCTACGAAGAGGCGCTAAAAGAGAATCTCGCGGTTATTGACCAATCGGCTCTCCTGCTTTTAAGAGAAGCCCGAAAACCGCTGGTTGTCTTTAACATCTTCAAAAAAGGAAATATTAAAAAGGTGTTAACCAAACATAGGATTGGAAGTTGGGTATGTTAGAACAAATTTATAAAGTAACTCGGGAGAAGATGCAGAAGAGTTTAAACCTCCTGGTGGCGGAATTTTCCCGCATTAGAACCAGCCGAGCCAATCCCGCCATTTTAGACGGCATTAAGATAAATTATTATAATAGCCTGGTCCCTCTCAAACAGATTGCTTCAATCTCCGCTCCCGAGCCAAAACTTCTGGTCATTCAACCTTGGGATAAAAATACTATCGCCGAGATTGAAAAGGCAATCCTTAAGGCCGAATTAGGATTGAACCCTAAGGTTGAGACCAATGTGATACGAATTCCTATCCCCCCATTAACCGAGGAACGAAGAAAGGAATTGGTGAAATTAGCCGCCCACTTGGCCGAAGAGACCAAGGTGGCGATAAGAAATATCCGAAGAGAAGCCAATGAGGAGATAAAGAAAAAGGAGAAAAATAAAGAAATCTCCGAAGACGATGCTAAGAGCGGAATGAAGAAAACTCAGGAGATAACCGACGAGTTCATAAAATCCGTAGATGACCTTTTGAGGAAAAAAGAGAAAGAAATCTTAGAGACCTAACTCTTTGGTCTCTTCCGGAAATTTTGCTTGCTTAAGCCACCAAAGGTAAATTAGGATTTTAGCCGTGAAAATTCCCAATCACATCGCAATTATAATGGATGGCAACGGTCGCTGGGCAAAAAGACGCGGACTGCCCAGGTTTATGGGGCACCGCGAGGGCATAAACTCGGTAAGAGAAATCGTCCGGACCTGTGGTGAAATTGGGGTCAAATATCTAACAATCTTTGTCTTCTCTGAAGAAAACTGGCAGAGACCAAAAGAAGAAATTGAACAGTTAATGCACCTCATTGAAGAGGTAATAAAAAAGGAGAGAGCCGAATTAAAAAAAGAAGGGGTCAGGGTAAAGGCAATTGGCCGAATTGAGAAACTACCCGAGAAGGTGCGGCAGGAATTATCATCACTCATTGAAGAGACGAAAGCAAATGAAAGACTGGTCTTCTGCTTAGCGCTCAGTTATGGCGGAAGACAGGAGATAGTTGATGCGATAAAGAAAATCAAGGATAAAGATATTGATGAAGAAAAATTTCGGAGGTTTCTCTATGACCCAGAAATCCCTGACCCAGATTTTTTAATTAGGACCGGGGGAGAAAAACGCATCTCAAACTTTCTCATCTATCAGAGCGCCTACACTGAACTATATTTCACTGACTGCCTGTGGCCCGATTTTCGCAAAAAAGAATTGCTCGCCGCTATTGAAGATTACTCCCGACGGCAAAGGCGATTTGGTAAAGTAGAAGAGATTGAAGGGGTGTGAGCCCAGCCTGCCCGTAAATTGAAGGAACTACTTTCCCGAATCGTTGTCGGTTTTTTGCTCGGGGCAATAATTATCCTGGCCTCAATATCCCGTCCAATTTTTCTTCTTCTCTTCCTTTTAATCTGGCTGGGAATCGCTACCGCTGAGTTTCTCCATCTACTCCAAAGGATTGGTCTAAAATTTAACTACCCCCTTTTTATCGCCATTAATCTTATATTTATTCTTTTAATCCACTTTAATGCCCCTCTCCACTATCTCTTTTTCCTCATCGTAATAATCTTTCTCTGGGCAATCTTTCAATCGCCCTTTTCTTCTAAGTATTTTACTTATGGTCTATTTTCTCTCTTCTATTTAGCCTTTTTGCCTACCCACTTTCTTCTATTAAAGAAATTAGTCACCGAGAACCATCTTTCAAATCATATCCTCCTCTTTCCTCTCTTCTTCACTTGGCTCAACGATACCCTGGCCTACGGAATTGGGAAAGGGATTGGGCAAAGAAAACTGGCCGAGGCGATAAGTCCCCAAAAGACCTATGAAGGTTTCTTCGGCGCTCTTACCCTTTCCATCCCCTTTTCCTTTTTTTATCTAAAGTCATTTCTACCCAAGGTCTTTCCTTTGAACTTTATCCTGCTGAGTGTCTTATTAACCATTCTGGCACAAATTGGTGATTTATTGGAATCGGTATTCAAGCGCGAGGCAAAAGTTAAAGATAGTTCTAATCTCCTTTTAGGACATGGTGGCTTTCTTGACCGAATTGACAGTCTCCTCTTTACTATCCCGGCCTTCTATTATTGGCTAAAAGTATTCTTTTAATCTTTTTGGTTCAGTGGAAAAGATTGTCAAACCCTAAACTTAGATTTTTCTCTTACCTCTCCTTTTTTAATAGTTTTCTACCATAATCTTAAAATCGGGAGGCGGGAGTTCGGGCAGGGGCTTAATATCCAAGGCAATCTTTAATTGCTTTATCATTCTCTCTAATTTGTCGCTCCATTTTTCCAGCAAGTAATTGTAAAGAGGTTGGGAGACAACGATTTTTACCCTTTTCCCTTTAATCTCATCGGCTTGGGCGAGAAGTTTTTTCTTAATTTTTACGGCAATTTCATAACGGGCCGGGATTCTACCCAGCCCGCCGCAGACCGGGCATTCTTCTAAGAGGCTATGAAAAAGTGTTGGTCTAATCTTTTCCCGGGTCATTTCCAAGATTCCGAAACGGCTAATGCGGGCAAAATCGGATTTTGCTCGGTCGTTCTCCAGGCATAGTTTTAACTCTTCAACCACCCTTTCCATATTTTTTGGTTCGCGCATATCAATGAAGTCAATAATGATTAGTCCGGAGAGGTCGCGGAGTCGGATTTGCCGGGCGATTTCCGAAGCCGCCTCCAGATTTGTCTGAAGGATTAAGGTCTCCGGGTCTTCTTCCCGGGCAAACCGACCGGTATTGACATCACAGGCAACAATCGCCTCGGTCTGGTCAATACTGATAAAGCCACCACTTTTTAACCAGATTTTTCGCTCCAGTGCCTTTTTTAACTCCTCCTCAACCTTGAATTTTTCAAATACCCCCTTCTCACCCTGATGGAGTTTCAAAAGGGAACAAGATGCCGGGGCAATCTTTTCCAAATAGGCCAAGATTAGATTATAGGTTTCCAAAGAGTCGGTTATGATTGCCTCGGTGTTAGCGGTGAGGAGGTCACGCACCATTCTTAAAACAAAGGGCTCTTCTTCATATAAAAGGGCTGGGGCTTTTGTCTTCTCCATTTTCTTTTGTATCGCCGTATAGGTCTCTTCTAATAATTCGTATTCTCTTATGATATATGTCTCCGGTGCCCCTTCGGCTGCGGTTCGTAAGATAACCCCCACATCTTCCTTTTTTATTCGTTTAATAATATCGCGTAGCCGGGTGCGTTCCTTCTTACTCTTTATCCGCTGCGAGATACCAATGCGGTTTACAGTGGGGAAATAGACTAAGTAGTGACCAGGGATATGGACATAGGAAGTTAGGCGAGAACCCTTATCACCCATCGGTTCTTTCACAATCTGGCATAAAATTTCTTGACCGGGTTGCAGAGAAGAGATATTTCTAATCCCACCTTGTTCAATGGCGGGTTTTTCTAAGAAGGCCTCATCCGGAATTTCAGCTAAGGGGAGGAAGCCGTTCTTCTTTAATCCGAGATTAACGAAGGCTCCTCTCAGTCCTTTTACCACATTCTCCACCTTTCCCTTATAGATGCGACCGACTTCACTTTTAACATCCGGTCTTTCCATATAAAACTCAACCAATCGATCGTCTTCTAAGAGGGCACAACGGAAATCTTCATAATAAGAGGAAAATATTATTTTGGTCCTTGATTGCATATTAGACATCCTCCAGGGGGCTCAAAATCCGAGCGCCCCGTAAAATATAGGAATCCCGCCGCTCAATTTCTAATAATTTCAAATCCCCCTCCTCCAATCCTAAGAGTTGACCGAGGACGGAAAAGAGGCGAATTCCTGGGGCGATGGTAATAAAGATGAGTAATTCGGTTTGGGTAAAGTCCAGGCTTTGAATCCCTGGGATATCTTGCCAAGACCGCATCAAACGCTCTTTGAGCGAAACAAGAGCGGGAGTAAGTTTTATGGCATATTGGGCTAAATTTATTGCCTGGCTCAGAGAATTGGCCTTCTTTCTAATGAGCCGGCTCTCTAAGATCCGGATGTCTCGGGGAAGAAAAGGGGCAAGGTCGCGCGTGATGTTGCCGGAGTAAAAGCCGAGAAGTTGAATATCCAGATACTCACCCTTTGAGGTAATGCCTACCGGTCGGGGCGGCGAGAAGGAGAGAAGGGGATGAGGTGAATACCCAGCCGAGAAGGCAACCGGTAGTTCCGAACGACGCAGGGCACGATAGAAAGCGCGCACAATATCAAGATGGGAGGCAAAAGCCAAACTCCCCAGCACCGCATATTTTATCCGATAGGTTATCTTAGGCCCGGTCTCCGGATTGGCCGGGGGGAAAGGGCGCAACGTTTTTTGGGTGAAGGTAGTTGGTGTTTCCACCAAACCATCTTCCCTTGACGGCAAGTAATTTTTTTTCAAAGAGAGAGGAATTTTATTCGGGCAGGCGCCGCAATCAGAACAGGTGGCAGATTGAAAACAGTCCGGGGTGAAATGAAAAGCCTCAGCCTTCCGCGCCTCTCCCCTTAGAAATTCTTTTTTTACACCGACATCAATGAAATCCCAGGGAAGTTTTTCTTTTAGGGAATACTCCCGAAGATATTGCTTAGGGTCTAAATCGTTTTCTAAAAAACTTGCCTCCCATAATTTATAATTAAAGAATTCACTCCACTCGGTAAATATCGCGCCTTTTTTATAAGCGGTCTCAATAACCCGGCCCAGCCTTTCGTCCCCCCGGGCCAGGCAAGCCTGGATTTCTGTCTGTTCCGGATTGTCCCATTTGAGGATAATATTTCTCCTTTTTGTCTCCCTTTTTAGAAATTCAATCTTTTCGGTCAAGACTTCTTTTTCCTCACTCGCCTTCCATTGAAGAGGAGTATGGGGTTTTGGGATGAAGGAAGAGAAGGAAACCCGAATCTGTATCTTCTTGAATTGCCGAGCCAAATTGCCGACAAAAGAACTTAACGACCTAATATCTTCTTCGGTCTCTGAGGGAAGTCCAATCATAAAATATAACTTAACTCCTAACCAGCCGGCATTAGCGGCAGCGGCAATAGCGGAAAAAATCTTCTCCTCACTAACATCCTTATTGATTAGCCTTTTTAATCGGGGGCTCGTGGTTTCCGGGGCAAAGGTTAAGCCGGTCTTCTTTATTGCCTTCAAGGTCTGGGCGAGTTCCAGAGAGAAGTCCTCACCGCGCATTGAAGGAAGAGAAATCCCCACCCGCCGCTTATAAAGGAGGGCATTCAGTTGGGAGAGGAGCGAGGGAAGATCCGGATAATCGGCAACCGAAAAGGCAAGGAGTGAGAGTTCCTCCCAACCACTGCTCCTTATCCCCCTTTCCACTAAACAAAGAATCTCTTCCGGCGTTCGGATTCTTAAAGGCCGGTTGATAATCCCGGCTTGACAGAACCGACAGCCTCGGGTGCAACCACGCATCACTTCAACCGTAAGGCGGTCGTGGACAATCTCACAAATTGGCACCAGGGGCGGAAAAGGAAAATCCTCTTCTTTTAAGTAAGATACCGTTCGCTTCTTTATTAATGACTTTTTACTCGCCTCGTCCGACTGGCTGGCCGGCGGGTGCAATGGCACATAAACCCCTTCTAATTGGGCAAGGGTGGAAAGGAGACGCTCCCGTGATTTCCGGTCCCAGTTTTGATAGACATCCGCTATCTCCTTAACTACCTCTTCGCCGTCACCGATAACAAAGGCATCAATGAAATCCTCCATCGGCCGGGGATTGACCGAACAGGGGCCACCAGCAATGACCAATGGGTCAGAATTCTTCCGCTCCGCCGACCTTAAAGGAATCCCAGCAATATCCAGACAATAGAGGCAATTTGTATAAGAAAGTTCTGACTGTAAGGAAAACCCCAGGATATGGAATTTATTCAGCGGTGTCTTTGACTCCAGAGAATAGAGGGGAATGCCCTTTACTTTGAGACGTTGGCCAAAATCCGGCCAGGGGGCATAGATCCGTTCCGCAAGAATCGCATCTTCTTTATTTAAGATGTGGTAAAGAATTTTTAGACCGTAGTTCGACATCCCGATTTCATAAACATCAGGAAAGATTAGACCGAAGAGAAGAGAATTATCCTTTCTTTCCTTGAAGCGACAATTATATTCACCGCCCGTATAACGAATCGGTTTTTGACAGAGCGGCAGGATATTTTTTAATTCACTTTCCATTTAGAACAATACCTTTTCCTATATTTCTATTATACCAGAGTTAGCGGATTAGTCAAGGTAATTGAGCACTCTTTCTCCACTCAAAATGTTTCCCGCGCCTGATTTTTACCCCTAAGCCTTTGACTGGTCATAACTTATTAAATTTTCGGTCTAACCGAAAGGCTAATTAAATCTCTAATCACCTGGCTAATTGAAAGGCTAACGACCATTGTTTGGGTAGCACTGGGTCTTGACGACTTAGATTTTTCCAATTAAAATATCCTGTGCCGGAATTATCAATTGTTTTTGTTAATTACCACTCAACACCTTATCTTATTAAGTGTTTGCAATCATTAGAAAAATCTACCTTCACCGATTACGAAGTGATTATTATTGATAACAACTCACTAAATTCTCCCTTCCTCCCAACCAAAGGCTTGCTTTCGCTTCCGGGGAGAATGAGGGTAATTCAAAGCAAGAGGAATTTGGGTTACGGTCGGGCATTAAATTTAGGCATCGGTCTCGCCGAAGGCAGATTTATCGCCTGCGCCAATCCCGATATTTTCTTCTTTCCGGACACCTTGGAGAAATTGATTGAGTTTCTTTTGGCGAACAAGGATACGGGTTGTGTCGCACCGCAGATATTTTCTCCGGATAATCAACCTCAACCTTCGGCCCGACGTTTCCCGGTCTTCTCCTCTATCTTCTTTGCCCGTCGGTCTTTCCTGGCCCGGGCTTTCAAGAATAGTAAGGGGAGAGAGGATTTTCTCTATTTGAAAAGTGAAAAAGAAAAAGCGCCATTGGCCGTCGATTCGGTTATCGGGACCTTTGTTATCTTTCGGCGTCAGGCATTAAACGATGTTGGTGGTTTTTCTGAGGCTTTCTTCCTCTACGCCGAAGACTTAGATATCTGCTATCGCCTTCAGCAAAAAGGGTGGAGGCGTTTTCTAATTCCGGCGGCAAAGATAATTCACTATACCGGGAGGAGCCGGAAGACCAACTGGCGTTTCGCTGACTACCATCGCCTGAAATCCCTCGCCATCTTTTATGGGCGATATTCCTCTTTTCGCCGTTTCCCTTCCCTCACCTTTCTTCTTTTCTTCTTCTACTTCACCCTCACCCAATTTCTTGACCTCTTTGATATTCGGGAAGAACGGCTGTGAGGAAAGTTTTATCACTTTTTATCTTTCTCTTTTGCGACTTTATCTTCTTATCCCTCTCCTTCTTTTTTGCCTTTATCCTCCGGAAAGATATTTTCGCCCATCTCTTTCCTGCTTCTTATACCTTCCCCTTTTCAGTATTCTCCGCCCGCTATTATTTTCTTCTCCTTTTTCTCTTCATCTTCACTTATGAGGGGCTCTACACAAAAATTTATCCCCCCGAAGAGGAATTGAGACGAATCTGGCGTGGGCTCTCCATATTTTTCCTAACGGTTTTAAGTTTTGCCTTTATTACCCGAATTGGTGGCTTTTCCCGTTTCATCGTCGTTTGTGCCTTTTTCTTCTCTTTAATCTTTCTTCCCTTGGAGCGCTGGATTTTAAAATCTTGCCTCTATTCCCTTGGTCTTTGGGGAAGAAAACTCCTTTTAACTGGTAGTTCGGTGATGGTGGAAAGGGTTAAAAGAGAACTGCTTCGCAATAAAGAGACCGGAGTGATAATTAAGGAATTGGCAAAAGGAGGTGAAAACGGAGAAGGGGTGATAATCGCTAAGGAAAAGATATCCGCCCAAGATTTACTCCCTTATTCTCCGCCTTCGGTGAAAGAGGTCTTCCTTTTTACCGGTGAGCCGCTCTTCTCAACTCACCAGGCGGAAATTGAAAGAATGGGGACGCTTTTCTTCATCCGATTGAGATATAATCTCCTTTCACCATTCAATCTATTTCTCAAACGGCTCTTAGAACTCATTCTTTCCTCTCTCATCTTTTTTTTAACCCTACCTCTCTTTTTATTAATCTCAATTTTGATTAAACTCTCCTCGCCGGGGCCGGTTTTCTTTGTTCAGGAAAGGGTGGGGGAAAGAGGAAAGAGGTTTATTTGCCGGAAGTTCCGAACGATGGTCGCAGGGGCCGCATCCGAAGGGAATCTCTCAGACGCCGATTTTATGAAAATGAGTGGTGTAGAAGTAAGCCGGATAAGGGGTGACGCGGCGCGAATGACCCCAATTGGTAAATTCTTAAGGCGAACCAGCCTTGATGAATTACCTCAATTCCTAAACCTCTTTGCCGGCGAAATGTCTTTGATTGGTCCCCGACCCTATCTCCCAAAGGAATTGGAGCGCGCCGGAAGATATATTGATATAATAACCAGGGTTAAACCAGGGATTACCGGTCTCTGGCAGGTCTCCGGGCGGGCGGATTTATCTTTTGAAGAGCGCTTCCTCTTAGACGAATACTATGTCAAGAACTGGTCACTCTGGTTAGACCTTTATATATTCTTAAAAACCTTCTGGGTTATTTTAAGAGGAAAAGGAGCCTACTGAAACTACGGTAACACCGATGAAAAGAAGACCATTATATACCGAAAGCCATGCCAAATCGGGGTTAAAGGAAAAATTACCAAAGATTGAAACCTTCCCCTCGCAGTTCAAAAATTATGAGATTACTATTGAAATTCCTGAATACACATCTATCTGTCCCCGAACCGGTCTACCTGATTTTGGTCGGATTACCATAAAATACCTGCCGAATAAATATTGCTGTGAACTCAAGAGTCTCAAATATTATATCCACGGCTATCGGAATTTAGGTATCTTCTACGAGAATGCGGTAAATCGCATCTTAAAAGACTTTGTCCAAAAGGTTAAGCCGAAGTGGTGTTTGGTGCGCGGTGAATTTAATATTCGCGGCGGGATGAGAAGTATCGTTGAAGCGAGGTATCCCCCAGGAAGAAAACGATGAGTGCCTGGCGTAGCCCGACGACTAAATTCATTCTGATTTTTCTTCTTTTTGCCGCCCTCCTATTTTTCTCTGGCTGTGATTATCTCTTGCCCAAAGATGATTACCAACCTTCGGGCCAGCAATTTACCCTCAAGCCAGATATTGAGTTAAAGGGTATAAAGAGTAGCGATACCCTTTTTCACTCCGCTGGTGCCTTCACCTTAGAACTCTGGATAAAATTAAAAAGCGGGAGTGTGCCCAAATACGATACCTTGCCTCCTGGTCTCTTTTTCCTCTCCCAAAATGAGGCGAAAAAAGATATGATAATTGTCCAAAACCTGCCGATTGCCGCTGGTAGCGAAGAGAAGGTCCATCCTCTTCCGGTCTTCGGTGTCCAGCGGCGGCGAGAAATCCCTTCTGCCACGGAATATCGCCTTGGTCCTTTAACTGATGACCTGGACATAAAGCGGATGGTGGAGATTTTAAAAAAGAAGCGGATTGAAGGGAGGAATGTCAGTTTAGTCCAATCCGCAATCTATCGGATTACCGATGGTGAAGAATTGACCCAAGGGCTCTTAGATACCCTAAATTCACTTCCTGACGAATACTGACAACTAAGAGATGATTACGGCGATAATAAGATGAACACAGAAGAAAAGAGGCGGTGAAAGGGAAATTAGGATGAAGATAAATAAAATCCTAAATCCTACGGCACTGCTGTACGCAGTCCGAGGCTCGGAAATTAGGAAATCGGTCTTTTTATTTTCACCCCTACCTAATTTCTATTCGGTAGGTAATCGGACAGGCGAGTTTTAACATCGCCCCAACCGAGCAGTATTTATCAAAGGATTGACTCACCGCCTTTTCAATATTTTTCTTATTTAAGTCTTTCCCTTGAAATTTATAGACCAAATCAATTTTTTTATAGATCCGGGGGTGTTCTTCTTGTCTCTCACCATTTATCTGGATAACGAACTCGGTTAAGTCCTCGCGCATCTTCTTCAAGAGCGAGACAATATCCATTCCCGTGCAACCACCAAGGGCGATAAGGAGAAGTTCCATTGGGGTTGGGGCAAGATTTTCGCCGCCGCTTTCTTGAGGAGCGTCCATAACTACGGTATGCCCAGAATTGGTCTTACCGACAAACGTCATTCCCCCAATCCATTTCACCGCGCACTCCATTTTACCCCCCTCTTAGACTGTTGCCATTTCCTCTGGCCGATAAGTTAGACGGTGGAAGGGATTGACAACCGAAGAGGCAACATTTTTTAAGTGAGCACTCACCCTTTTTAAGTAACGAGCTAGTAAGGCAATGACCACGCCCTCTTTGGCGGTTAGTTTTGGATTCTTTATCACATCCTCCACAATCTTTTCGCACCGGGGCGCAAGTTTGCTATGGGCTTCCATTATCTCTTTACCCAATTCCACATCGCCCTTCTTAAAACAGTTTATTGTCTGATTAAAAAGTTCCGCGACTTGAACCTCAATCTCCCTTATCTGGTCAAAGTAGGTCCCGAGCATTTGCTCGGGATAGAGATGGGCAAGTTCAATCGTATTTTTTGAGTAATCGCCAATTCTTTCAATATCATAGACGATAATTGATAAAACCAAGGAAGAGGTAATGTCTTGGTAGGGGTTAATCGCCAGGTGCTCCAAAATCTTTCGCCGGACATCCACCTGCAAGAGATTCAACTCCCTATCCAATTGGTAGATATCCTCTTTCTCTCTTTCTTCTTCCATCATCACCCGCATTGAGAACTCAAACATATATCTGGCCTTTTCAAGCATTGTCACCACTTCCTCGGTTGCCTCTTTTAAGAGGGAACTCCTTTTCCAAAACTTCAAGAAATCAGCAAACATATTACCTCCTAATTAAAAATATTAATAAAAAAGGGATGAGGAAAAAAACACCCACAACATAAAAAATTGCCCAAATCCGCCCTCTCTTCACTAAATTTCCCCATTGGGTGGCGAGCGTGAGCGGTACGATTCTTAAAGGATACCAGACACAGCACCCAAAGATATTAAAGAGTAAATGGGAGAAAGCCAATTGAACCCCTAAGGGCGAACCGGTTACCAAGGAGGCAAGGATTGCGGTCACCGTCGTGCCAATATTCGCCCCCAAGGTATAAGGATAAACCTTGAGCAAATCTAAGAGACCAGCCGCCACCAGGGGAATGATTAAAGAGGTCGTGGCCGAACTTGACTGGATAATTACCGTAAAGAAAAGCCCCAAGCAAAATGACTTAAAAGGTGAACCGAATATGTAGCGGTCTAAAAGCACCTCAATCCGGCCGGAGCAAAATCGCCGAACACCGTCAACTAAAAACTTCAGCGCCAAAAAGAGGAGGGTGAGCGACAGAATCAGCAGGATTATTGGGAAACAAGCGAAGAGAGAACTTATCGGCTTCGCTACCGGATTTAATATCGTCTGGAGCGGATTTGATATATATATCCCCCCGATGCTCTTAAATACCTCGGTGAGGAGATGAGAAGATTTCTCCAGCAGATGAAAAGAAATCTCCAAGGGGAAAAAAAGGAGAATGGTGAGCATATTAAAAAAGTCGTGAACGGTTGCCGCCGGGAAGACCTGAGTCAATTTCTGTTTGGAGGAGATAAAGTTTAAAGCCACCAAGGTATTGGTTACCGTGGTGCCGATATTGGCCCCCATAATAATTGGAATGGCATTTCGTAAAAATAAGACCTTATTGGCAACCATGCCAACCGCTATGGAAGTGACGGCCGAAGAACTCTGAACCAGGGAAGTAGCAAAAATTCCGATGAAGAGGCCGGCGAAGGGATTGCTGGTCGTTTGGATTAACTGCTCAACAATCCCCCGGCCGAGAAGTTTTAGTCCGTTGCCCAAGAGTTCAATGGAAAGGAAGAAGAGATAGAGAGAAAAGACGGAAATTATTAAATCCCAATATCTCCTGTTTGGCACTTAGTATCTTACCGGATTTTCTTCATTCGTCAAATTCCCCTACCTCTTTTTCATCCGAATTCTAATCAGACAAAGAGATTTTTAGGTAGTAGGGCGACCATAAACATAACCCAAGGCCCCGACCATCGTTATCGCCTTAATCGGGCAGACCTTAAAACACTCGCCACACCCGATACACTTATCAACAATCACCTTGTGTCGGCTTTTTGGTTCCCCCTCAATTGCATTGAACTGACAGACCTTAACACACTCGCCACAACCATCGCAGGCCGTAGAAATCATGGCGTAGGGTCGGGCCTTGGCTCGGTCAACATAAGATTTTGTCGGACATTTATGGACACAGATTCCGCAGTCGGTGCAGAGGTTAAAATCCATCTCCGGTAAATTCCCTACCATCTTCAAGGCATTGGTGGGGCAGACCTTAATACATATCCCGCAGGCAAAACAACCGACTTTGCAGACCTCCCGAACCTCTCTCCCCTTATCCTGAGAGACGCAGGCCAGATAGACCAACTTTGTCTTCGGGATTAGTTTGAGAACCTTTTGGGGACACTCTTTGACACAAATTCCACAACCAGTGCATTTTTCTTCATCAATGATTGGTAGTTCATCTTCGCCCATCCTAATCGCCCCAAAGGGGCAGACCGCAACACAAGAACCATAGCCAACACAGGCATAAACACATTCCTTGTCCCCACTGAAAAACCGGGAGACGGTGTGGCAATCTTTCCTACCAACGAATTTAAATTTCCGGGGGCAGTTCTCCTTTCCCCCCTGACAGATGAGAACAGCAATCTCCCTCTCTTTCCCTTCACTTTCTACTCCTAATATCTCGGCAATCTTCTCCCTCATCTCATCATTGGCTACCGGGCAACCAAAGGGGCTTACCTCTCCCTTTACCACCTTTTCGGCAAATGCCCCACATCCCGGAAAACCGCAGGCACCACAGTTAGCGCCCGGCAAGGCATTTATTACCTGAACAAGTCTCTCATCGGTTTCTACCCTTAATTTGGAATGGGCTAAAACTAAGATAATCGCCATCAAAAAACCGAGACCGCCTAAGATGCTAATCGCCCTAATTATTAAATCGCCGCTCATTTTTTTCTCCTCATAGAGAATTCATAAGGAGAGTCCGAATAAGCCGATAAATCCTAAAAACCCTAAGGAGACGAGTGCCGCGGCGATAAAGGCAATCGCATAACCTCGGAAAGCAGGACTTATCGGTGCATATTCTAATTTCTCCCGCAGGGCCGAGAATATGAGGATGACGAAGGTAAATCCTAAACTTGTCCCCAGGGCAAAGACCATTGCCTGAAAAAGGTTATACCGGTAGTCAATTACTAAAAAGGTGGTCGCCAGGATAGCACAGTTGGTTGTAATCAGTGGGAGATAGATGCCCATCGCCGAATATAATGCCCGGAAACTCTTCTTCAAAAACATCTCCACAAACTGCACCAAGGCGGCGATGACTAAGATGAAGACCGCCGTGCGCAGGAAGAGAAGATTTAAGGGAATAAGGAGTAGGTGATATAAAGCGAAGGTGACAAAAGTGGCCATCATCATCACAAAGACCACTGCCATCCCCATGCCAAAAGAGGTGGAAAACCGGGTGGAGACACCAAAGAAAGGACAGAGTCCAATATAGCGCAAAAGGATTATGTTATTCACTAAAAAGGCGGCAAGGAAAATTTTTGCTGGATTCATATCACTCTAATTTAACATATTTATTGACTAATGCCTTTAATAGACCAATGAGTAAGAAGCCCCCCGGTGGGAAAATCATAAACAAGATACCGTTCTTTTGCAGGAATTCAATCCCTACTGATTTGCTGAAGAAAGTGCCGCCAGCCAAGAATTCTCGCGCCGTTCCCATAACAAAGAGGATTAGGGTGAAACCCAAACCTTTCCCCAAGCCATCAAGAAAAGAGTCGAATACACCGTGCCGATAGGCAAAGGCCTCAGCCCGCCCTAAGACAATGCAATTAACAACAATCAAAGGCACAAATACGCCTAATGCCTGATACAAAGCCGGCTGGTAAGCCTGTAAGGTGTAATCAACAATCGTGACAAAGGTTGATATGATAATAATGAAAACCGGAATCCGCACATTATCGGGAACAATCTTTCTAATTAGGGAGATGATGATATTGGAAGTGATAATGACAAAGGAGGCGGCAACCCCCATTCCTAACCCATCCCGGGCGGTAAGGGAGGTGGCCAGTGCTGGGCAGAGACCAATCATTAGGATAAGGATTGGATTCTCTAAGATTATTCCGTCTAAGAGATACTTTAACCGGGAGGGTCTCCTTCTAATCATCTTAAAAACTCCTCGTAGCGGGTAATCCCCTCCCGCACCGCCTCGGTGACCGCTTTGGAGGAAATCGTGGCCCCGGTTATCGCGGCAATTTTACCGCCTTCGCTCTTTAACCTTATCTCATCTCTTTCCTTCCCGATAAACTGCTGGCGAAAATCTGCCTCCCTTACCTTTGCCCCTAATCCCGGGGTCTCCTTTAATCCCTCGGCGGCTGAGGCAATCCTTATCCCGGTCACCTTTTTCTCTAAATCAACCCCACACAAGATACCAATCGGACCACCGTAACCCCGTGGGGCACAAGTGAAGGCAATCCCTACTTTTTTATTCTCGCCATCATAGCCGACCCAGACATCAACCGTCTCAATCTTTTCAAATCTTTTTGCTTGGGGTAAAACACTGGCCAAGGAGGAATTTATCGCCTCCCCTCTCTGCCATTCAATCTTGGTTGAAGTAGAAATATAGACCCAGGTCAAGAGAAAAGCCGAGATTACCGAAACCGCCCCCAAGACAATTAAAGGTCTTACCGGGCTTTCTTTTTTATCTCCCATAGATTCTCGGTCGTGTCAGACGTTCAATAAATGGCGTCATAATATTCATAAATAAGATAGAATAACAGACACCCTCCGGATAACCGCCAAAGAGTCGGATGAGCATGGTTATTAGACCGCAGCCAATGCCAAAGACCACTCTTCCCTTAGAGGTTATGGGAATGGTTACTGGGTCAGTGGCCATAAAGAATGCCCCGAGAATTAAACCACCAGAAAAGAGGTGAAAGAGAGGTGTTGGGCTATGGTGGATAAAGAGTTTAGTTAAGAGGGAGATGAAAAAGCAAGTGGTGAGATAAGCGAGAGGAATCCGATAATCAATCACCCTAATTAGTAAGAGAAAAGAGGCACCCAATAACAGAAGGAGGGCGGATGTCTCACCAATACACCCCCCTACCTGTCCGAAGAAGAGGTTTCTTATACTGGCCGGTGAGTTTAACTCCGTAATTATCTTTGCCGCCTCCTCTGGTCTTAAAAAAACCCGGGCGTCTTTTATTAAAGTGAGTGGGGTGGCTTGGGTTATTGCCGAGAGACCGGAAAGGCTCCCCAATTGGGGAGGGAGAAACCCTTTGGTCATAAAAGTTGGCCAGGAGACGACTAAAAATGCCCGGGCGGCTAATGCGGGATTTATAAAGTTATAACCTAAACCACCAAAGAGGTGTTTAACAATGATGATTGAAAATGCTGAGCCAACGACCGGGATGAAATAAGGGACACCGGGTGGCAGCGAAAAGGCTAAAAGAATCCCGGTGATTAAGGCACTGCCGTCATAAATTGTAATCTTACGCCCAAGAATTTTTTGGGCGAGTGCCTCAAAGAAAAGGGAGGAGGCACAAGAAAGGGTGATTAAAGACAAAGCCCGCAGGCCAAAGAAATAGACCGAACCAAAAAGTGCCGGGAGAAGGGCGATAATTGTTGACCACATCAACCGCTCAATCGTCATCGCATCTCGGATATGGGGCGAGGAGGAGACAACCAATTGAGTTGTTAGTTCTTGCTTAGAACTTATCATATCCTTCATAGCAAACTCTCTTTAACTCTTCTTTCCCTTATCCTCGTTGAACACCCTGGTCTTAGCTATCCGAAAACTCTCTACCAACCTTATCTTCGCCGGACAGGCATAGGCGCAGGAGCCGCATTCAATACAATCTTCTACCCCCTCTCTTTTCGCCCCTTCCCAATCTCTCTTAATTATTTGGTGATAGAGAACTGTTGGCAAAAGCCTCATTGGGCAAACCGAGACACAACGGGCACATCGGATACATTCCCTCTCTTCTTCTTCGGAAAGTGTTCGGAAGAGAAGGATGCCGGTGGTTGTTTTGATTATTGGTAGGGAAGGCGAGAAAAGGGCTTTGCCCATCAATGGTCCCCCGAGGATTATTCTCTTCACCTCTCCATTATACCCACCGCAGTATTCAATTATATCTCTTATTGGTGTGCCAATCCGAACCCTTAAATTCTTTGGTTGTTTAATCCCGTCCCCGGAGCAAGTGATAACCCTTTCCAATAGGGGTTTATTTTCCCTCACCGCATTATGAACCGCAAGGGCGGTTTGACAATTCTGGACACTGACCCCAATCTCATAAGGCAATTTCCCAGCCGGAATCTCTCTTTTGAGACAGGCGGCGACCAGTTGTTTCTCTGACCCCATCGGATATTTCTTTTCTGTCACGACAAGTTGAGCCTTCCCTCCGATTACCTCCCTCATCCTTCTAATTGCCTCCTTTTTAGAACTTTCTATGGCAATGATTAGGGAATTCGCCTTTAAGATTTCCGCCATTATTATTGCGCCTTCCAAAACCAAAGAAGGGTATTCAACCATCACTCGGGCATCACCGGTGAGATAGGGTTCACATTCACAGCCATTAATGATTAAGGTATTTACTGGTTTGGGGGGCGCGAGTTTAATGTGTGTGGGAAAGCCAGCGCCACCTAATCCGACAATCCCGGCCTCTTCAATAATTTTTAAGGGAGTGAGATGGGAGAAATCATTCTCAAAAGGAGAATCTTCACCATCGGATTCAATCACCGCGGCCAGGCTTCTCTTTCTGGTGACCGGGTGAAGGAATTCTTTTATCTCCTTGACAACCCCGGAGATAGAGGAATGGGTGGGAACGGAAATTTTGCCGCCCGCCTCACCAATCTTCTGCCCTTTCTTCACCTTATCGCCCGGAGAAACAATTGGCACCGATGGCACACCGGTATGCTGGGAGAGATGAATAATGACCATTTTGGGAACCGGAGGGGTTTCAATTGGAAGACTTTCCGTCCATTGCTTATTTTCCTTTGGTGTAATACCGCCGCTAAAAGATAAAAGAGAACGAAACATAAAAGTAATTATATAAAAACAAACCCGTTTGTCAACCTCAGAGATGAAAATAAAAGAAAAAAATGACTGACGAGAGAAGACCCCTGGGAATATAACCAATAATAGCATCCCGCACGCAAAGCGGGACGCAACTCCGCCTAGGGCTCTTTATAGGAAAGAGAATAGAACACCCAATAGCATTCCGAATAGGACCGAGAATAGAACACCCAATAGGTAAGAGAATAGACCTCTCAATAGGATAGAGAATAGGATTACCAATAGAAAAGAGAATAGGATACCGAATAGAATTCCGAATAGGCAAGAGAATAGGGCTTAGAATAGGGCATTTAATACCATCCCGAATAGCACCCCCTATACCACCCCCTATCTTTAAGGGAAAATCCCCTAAGTTTTGTATATTCAATCACTTAATACAAAAAATCGGGCTTAAAAAATATTACTGACAGTAATATTTTCCTGTATTCCCTTATGGTATTCAGAAACCATTGGGATAAAAAAAAACGCCCCACCAAAAAGTGGGGCGTCTCCTTTTAAGTCGCGGTTATTTCACGACAACGAGTTTTCTCTCTTCTTTATAACCTTTGGCATTAAAGCGCACGAGGTAGATTCCCGCCGGTAGTTTTCTAATAGTAAATAGACCTTTATCCGTCTTTGCGGAATAGACAACCTCACCTAAGATATTGTAGACTTTTAAGGTCGCAACCTCTCCCTTCGGTAAGTTGTAATAGACCGAAGTGAAGCCCCTTGTCGGGTTGGGCTTAATCACAAGACCAACCGACCTTTTATCAGTTACACTGCTTATCCCTTTGGTATTGGGTAAAGAAACAAACGGGACAGGTGTTCCAAGGTATTTATATATCACATTCTTATTATTCCCCTT
>CAYRLZ010000053.1:0-21005 GCA_964425275.1 uncultured bacterium
GGTTAACTCCCCGGGAGGAGGTCTTTGCTAAGACCTATATAAGGGATAATCGCTTTTTTGCTTTTCCTCCTCTAATTCTGGATGATTTAGAGGTATTTAGCGATGACCTTCTTTCTAGGTACGATGTCCCCGAACACCACAAAATTTACTTGTCCGGGCGAAGGAAAGAGTCAAAAATATCTCTAATTTTTATAAGCCCGATTTTAACCCCAGAGAAAAATGATGACCAGGGGTAGGGAACTCACCTTTGATTTGACCAGAATAGTCAATATAAAAAAAACCCTTCTGAAAGCCCAGTCCAAATGTCGGGCTCTTTTTACCATAACCGATGCGGAGAAAGACGGTATTCCTAATGTTAACTTCACTACCCAATGAAAAATCATACCGCTTCTCATAGATCGAATAAGAGAAGTCAAATGCGGGCAAAATAGAGAGGCGATTTATCGGGATATTATAGGAGACGCCTAAATGGGCAGTAGTTGGGAGATAAAATTTTTCTCGGACAAATCTCAAGACATCCCCCCAGTTAAGATAAGAGAAACCAACCTTGAGACCTTGCCAATTATAAAGAATCCCCCAATCAATGCCCCACTGGTCGGTCTCATAAGTATATATTCTTTCGTAGAAGTAGCGAAGAGAAGCGCCCAAAGAAATTCTTTCTGATATTGCCTTGGCTAAGTTGAAGTAAAGAGTCACATCCTTTGGGGAATAATCGCCAATTTTTTCCTCTGGTTTATCACGACGCAATTCAACACTTCCGTAATTAAAAAGAATTAGCCCCAATCCGAAATTTATCAGTTTAGTGGGATGGATAAAAAATAGACTGCTCTGGTCGGTATCGAAAATCCAGTCCGCATAACCAAGATTTAAATTAATGGAATGGAAATTTCCGGCGATTGCTGGATTGAAATAGATGGCAAAACCACCTTGAGCTTGTGATACACCGGTCAGACCCATTCCGATTTCTCGGGCACCGACACCGATCTTTAAGGAATTTAACCCGACACTTCTTTCGGCAAAGAGGCGGGAGATAAAAAATAGGGCAAAGAGAAATTTTATTAGGGATTTTATAAAGTGAGTAATTACGGTAAAATCTTTAATCTCGGGAATCATCTTCTATGTCTCAATGATTTCCACATTTGCCCGGGGAAGGGTGATTCTCTGACCTTCTTCTAATTCCACTTCTAAGACCCTGACCTTAGATTCCGTCTCAATTGTCTGGAGTTCAATTGGTAAGTTGACGACTTTCCCTAAGAGACCAAAGTAAGGTTCTCGGATAATTCGCACAGTCATCCCGATTTCCAAACCGGTTTCATAAATTCGGTCGGTTGTCTCTTCCCGGTGTGTATCCTGAGCGACAATCACCTCGGGCCGCATCACCCCGGCTCTTATCTGGGTGGCGCCATTGATTGAGGCAATCTTTCCGGCAAGCGCGTTGAGGAGTTCAAAGGTTCGTTTAGCCATCTTCATCTTTCCGAATCCTTCGGTAACGATTAAGGTAAGCCCGCATTTCTCCTGACCGGTTATGGCCACACCAATATCATAGCCCAAGAATTCTTTAATCGTCTCATCTTCAATACCTCCGACAACGACCCCAACTACACCTAACTTCCGTGCCTTTTGGAGGGCGGGGAGGGTAATTAATGAACCCCCGACGATTATCTTGCCTCTCATTTTATCATTAAGAGCATTATCATCAAGGATTTCTTCGGGTGAAGTAGCCACCGGCATAATTTCACCCCGGGCCTCACCGCCGATACCAAAGATTCCTTGAATTAGCGTTGCATAAGTGCCAATCTTTACCCCTTGGGACGGAAAGACTTCTTCAACAATGCCATCAATATAAGCGGCTACCTGAACCGGCTGGGGTGGTTCGCGGATAATCACCTGACCGGTTATCTCCGAGATACTTTCAATTGTGCCAGTTATTGGTGATTTGACCGAGGACTTAAAGAGTCCAAAGAAGCCTTTGGTCTGAGCAATTATCTCGTCCGCTGCCACTTGCTCTCCTTCCTTCTTTAACATTATCTCTCTTATATCTTCGGGTGGAACACCGAGGAGACCACAGACATTGACCGGTTTGACGCCGCCCGGAAGATTGGTCCGGGCAACAATATCCTCTCCCTTTACCTTCATCCCCACCTCGGTTAAAATATCACCCGGGATGGGAAGCCTTCTTTCTTTTAAGACCTTTGTCCTTTCGGCAACCTTTAATCCTGGCGTATAAGCATGTGCCATAAATTTAATGATAAAGAATTTTTTCAAAAAGTCAACTCCCCAAATCTTAAATAGAAATTAGGCTTTGAATTAGGCACTCAATTAGATAGAGAATTAGACCGAGGATTAGCCAAAGAGTTAGCCAATTTATTAGTCAGGGGATTAGTTAAAGAATTAGACCTTCAATTACCCTTTCGGGTAGTTAGAGAATTAGAGAGAGGATTAAGCCTTTAATTAGAAAGAGGATTAGATAGAGAATTAGGCTATAAATTAGACCAAGAAGGCGACCCAGAGGGTTATCCCCTATCTTCCTTAAAAAATCCCATAAGTTATGATAAATCAAAGACTTAGTGATAAAAATCGGTCTTCACAAACTTGAACTTTTGTTTTAGAACTTTATTTTGGGTAAAAAATATAATTAAGAGGCAAAGCGGCTCGCTTTTTAAATTTTATATCTCTTCAATAATACAGACGGCACAGGCATAACTGTCCGTATGAGAGATTGAAAGATGGCAATTTCTATTGCCCAAATATTCCTTTGCCTTTCCTTTAACGATTATCCAAGGACGATTTCTTTCATCATCAATTACTTCAATCTCCTGCCAGGAGATTTTTCCCCGCAGACCAGTTCCTAAGGCCTTAGAGAATGCCTCCTTGGCGGTGAACCTTGCCGCATAGGACTGAATTTTCCCCTCACTATTCTTCTTCTCACAAAAATCAATTTCGCTTTTGGTGAAGATGCGATTGCGAAATCGGTCACCGTATCTTAAAATTGCCTTTCTGATCCGGGCGATTTCAATAATATCAATCCCGATACCAAAGACCATAATAACCTTCTTTATTAAGGGGGTGAGTTTAACTCATCAATAATCTTTAATAGTTCTAAGATGTCTTTTAATTCGTAATCGGCTCCAGTCTCTTTTGTGCCGAAGGCATCACCGTAGCGAGCAAAGGCGGTCTTCATCCCCAAGAGTTTTGCTCCGACAATATCCCGCTCCTCCCAATCACCAACCATCAGGGTTTCATTAGGTTTCAAATTAAGTTTATTCAAGAGAAAGATAAATGGCTCCGGGTCAGGTTTTCTCTTTCCGGTATCATCAAAACCGACGACAACAGTGAAGTAGTTCTGAAAACCGAGATAGCATAACCTGAGCCATACCTGGATTTTTGGAGCGTCGGAGATGACCGCCAACTTTAATCCCCTCTTTAATAGTTCCAGGAGAGTGAACTCGGTATGGGGATAAGGCACCAGGGTAAATTCCCGAGCCCGCCGGTAGCCAACGATACCACTGCCCAGGATTTTATAATCAATCTCTCCCAATTCCCTTTCCAAGAGGAGATTGAAGACCTCTTGAAATTCTATCCCCTTCTCCTCGTAGATTTTATAAATCTTTTCCTTTAATACCTTCTTCTCCATCTTTAACCCAGCATCAATCATCGCATCACAGGCGGCATCAATCGCCATCTCCTTCATCCGCATAAAGTCAACCAGGGTATTGTCCAAATCAAAGATTACCGCCTTAATCATCTTTTTTACTGATTAAAACTATCCAGTAAGTCCAGAAAATCAAAGAGCCGATACCGGAGATGAGATACCAAATCAGGAAGGTAATTTGTTTGGGAAAGAGCCAAATTTTTGTTGGCAATGTAACTTCGGTTTTCTTTTCTGTTATATCAACCAATAATTCCCTTAACTTCATTAAGGTATTGCTTATCTCCAAAGGGGTTGCCTCTCCTTTTTCTTTCCGGGCAATTACCTCTTCTAAGATTTCTTCCCCGCTCTTTAATCTTTGATACCATAGTCCAAGGTCAGCGCTTGGTGTTTTAAGAAAGTAGGCCGAACTACCGACGGTCAAATTTTTCCGCTCGAGATATTCAATACCTTTTGCCAAGAATCCCCTTGCTTGATAAACATCCATCGCCTCCCCGGCTAACTTCAGCCAGTCTTCACAACCAATCTTAAACCGGTAGCGCCGGACAATTTCTAAGGTTAATGTTACAAAGAAAACGATGGTGAGGATAATGGCGAAGATTAGAGAAATTCGTTTCATTTCTTTCCTTGCTGGAAAAAGGGCAAAAGTTTCTCGTAAGTCTCTTTTAAGTATTCGGCGATGGTTTTGGTCTCGGCGATTATCGGGAGAAAGTTGGTATCGCCGAGCCAACGAGGGACAATATGGATGTGGAAATGACCAACAACTCCGGCACCGGCCACCTTGCCCAGATTCGCCCCGATATTTAACCCCTGACAGTTCAATGCCTCTTTTAAGACCTGGGTGGATAAAATGACCAAATCAAAAATCTCTCCCCTCTCTCCTGGTAATAATCCTTCTAATTTCTTATGAGCAATTGGGGCCACCATTAGATGACCATTATTATAAGGGTAGCGATTCATAATGACGAAGGCAGACTTTCCCCGATAGAGGATAAAATTCTTCCGATCCGGCTTTTCTTTTAACACCCGGCATAAGAAGCATTTCTTCTCTTTGCAATAAATATACTCCTTACGCCAAGGGGTCCAGATTTTATTCATCAGTAAAATGAGAGCAACATATCGGTTATCATTCTTTTATTAAAAGAGGGTCATCTGTTCCTTTACCTCTGGTTCTTCTTCAAAGAGTCTTATCTTACCGAAGACGCCGTCGTAGCCGGGAATAAGATTAACCTTTCCGGCGCGCATCTTTTCAATACCCTCGGCAATCTTTTCAAAATCGCTTCTTTTCTTTATCTCTTCAATTGGGAGGTTAATCAAGATATCAAATTCCGGACCAAAGGTCTTAATCATTTCCCTATACTTATTCTTAACAGCGATGCTCTCCTTGGCTACCTTCATACTATCGGCAATTATCTCATCCAAGGGAATTAGATTTTTATAGGGGATGGCATTTTGGGGAATAAAACCATCCTCCCGGTCGGCAAGCAATTCTACCCGGTGTAAGACACCAATCGTCAGTCGTTTTCCACAGACCGGGCAGAGGTCATTATTAAGCATCGCCTCCGATGGTGAAAGACTCACTTGACAACTCCGATGACCATCGTAGTGATATTTTCCTTCTTCGGGAAAGAACTCAATGGTGTATAAAAATCGTGCCTTATCCTTTTTCTTAAGGGTATCTTTTATCGCGAAGAAAGAAATCTCGGTATCAAAGACATTTGCCTCCCGACCAAGTTTCGGAGGTGAGTGGGCATCGGAACAAGAGATTAAGGAAAACCGGTCAAGAGCCGAAAGCCGCCAGTTCATCTTCGGGTCAGAAGATAGACCGGTCTCCAAGGCAAAGACCTCATCGGTCAAGTCTTCAAAACACTCCTCTATGGCATCATAACCAGAAGCCGAGCCAAAGAGGGAAAACCACGGTGTCCAGATATGGGAGGGGACGATGAAGGAATCTGGGGAAACCGTCAAGATTCCTTCCAGCATATCCCGACTGGATAGGGAAAGGGTTGGGCGGCCATCCGATGACAGACTACCATATTTTGCTAAAAATTCATTTATTGCCGCGGCATCCTGGAAAGAAGGGGTAAAGATGATATTATGAATCCGTCGGAGCCGACCATCTTTTACTGACATATTATTTACTTCGCTGGTTAGAATAAAATAAACATCAGCCGTTGACTCCTTAGGGGTAAAGACTCCATCCGGCTTTTCGGTTAAATCTTCCTTTAATATCTTGAACCACTCCGGGTGAGTAAAATCACTCGTCCCAACCAATTTTATTCCTTTGTTCCGGGCCGATTCGGCAATTTTTTTTATCGTCATCTCCTTACTTACCGCTCGGGAAAATGGTGAGTGGATATGAAAATCAGCGATAAACTTCATAGCGGCGCAGTTTATTCAGTTTTGCCCTTGACCGGGAGATAATCCTTCTCTCTTTGGGTGGTGCCCCGACATAAAAATTTCTCTCCCCGGGTTGATTGACCGTGTGAAAAAATCCATAGCCGGCATCAAAAATATTTCCGGGTGAACCGGGGAGGATTGGTGGTCCATCACAAGCCCAGATGTTCACTATTCCCTCGCCCTCAAAGATTGTATCAACATAAGAAGGAAAGAAGCGATTTTTCTCATACCGAACAACGGTATCAAAGATTATTGTATCCTTCCAGAATTCATAATAATCCCATTCCCCGGTGGTGTCTTCGTAATCGTATTCAATTGTTAAATCAAGCCAATACCAAGTAGCACCGTTTGCCTTACGCCAGACAACCCAAAGGACCGAATCTTTATTCAAGATGTAAGTTGACTCGGGTCTTAAAATTTCAAAATTACCCGGGAGGAATGCCTCACCCCGGGCTGAGCCGGCGGAATGCTTTACTAATAATTTATATTTTCTATCAACAACAAATCTCTGCCAATCGGCAAAGAGATACCAGTGATAATGGTAATCAGCAATCTTTAATGCCGTATCGTTAATCTGACAGGTAGGGACAACGGGAAATCCGTTTTTATTATAGATATACATCTCTTTATAATAAATTGTCCCCCAGGGCGCAACATCCCGAAAGATAAACGATGATATATATGCCTTTTCTTTTGAACGACAGCCGCTCAGGAAAGATAAGCCAAGGAATATAAAAAATAAGATAGCAACCGATAAAATATATTGGACACCGGTTAACCAAGAAAAAGAGAGTAATTTCTCTTTTGCCATTTTCTTGTCTCTTGCCATCCTTCTATCCTCAGCGCCGCAACCTTTTCATCAACCTCTCCCTCATCTCTTTCACAGAAAAAAGGGTTCGGGCACCAGATTGACCGATACGAAAATATCTCTCGCCGGAATGGTTTGCCCCATTATAAAAACCCCTTCCCGCACCTCTTATATTTTCTTTTGCGCCCGGTAGGATTGAAGAACCATCTATCGCCCAGATATTTATCGTCCCCTCTCCCCAATTCACTTGGGCACAATCCTTGGGGAAAAGAAAATCTCCGGAATAGGTTAGAGTAGTATCATTAACCGCTGTGTCCAAAGTAAGCCGAAATGACCTCTGAAGACCAAGGGTATCAATATAAGAATAACTGAGGTATAAGGAGAAGAAATACCAGGTTGCTTTAACGGCCTTCTGCCAGACAATAAGGAGACTGGAGTCTTTTTTAAGAACGAAATTGAGTTGTGGTTTTAGGGTCAAGAAATCAGAAGGGACAAAGACTCGAGATGAGGCCTCTCCGTCCGAGTGCTTGATTGTCATTTTATACTCCTGCCCCAGAGTAAACCTTCGGTCCTCGGAATAGAGATAGTAGTGGTAATCAAAATCGGTTATGGGCAGGGTGGTCTCATTAATTTGTGCTTGCGGAATCATTGAGAAGCCATCTCGGCTATAAAGGTAAATCTCCTTGTAATAAGTCGTGTCCCCCTCTTCGCCCACACTCTTTATCAAGAAAGCGGTGATAAAGGGTTGCTGCACTTTATGGCAAGAAAGGAAAAAAGGCGAAACTACTGATAATAAATAAGCAAGCGCCGCAAAGAATATCTTTTTTGAACGGTCGTTCATCATCTAATATTTCTTAACTCTCTTTTACTCCATCCGCATCGGCATAATTAGGAATAGTTTTTCCTTTCGCTCCTCTTCGGCAACGGGTTTAATGACACAGGCCTGAGAAGGCGAAGTGAATCCTAATTCTACCTCCTCGCTTTCAATATGCCTTAAAATCTCCTGCAAGGAAGTGCCATTGAAGGCAATCTTCATCTTCTCCCCTTTATAGTGACCTTTAACCACTTCTTTACCAACCCCGAGTTCGGAGGAAACCTCCAGAGAGCAGTCCGGCGTCGTTAAGTTAAAGATTACAATCTTTGAGGTTGAAGGTGCGAAGACCAATGTTCGGCTCAGGGTCTGGATTAAATCCTCTTTTGGGCAAACGAGAGCGAAGGGATATCCTGTTGGTAGGACCTTTTCATAATCAGGATAAGGACCTTCAATGACCCGGGATATAACCCAGTAATCTTCGCCAACAAAACCGACGAGTGCTGAATTTAGGGAGACCTTTATCTTCTCCTCGGCGGAAAACGGCAGGACATTAAATACCTTAGGGGGAATGATAATTTGAATCTTTTTGATTTTGCCAAAATCGCCTTCTTTTTTGATAAGTGCTAAACGGTGCCCATCGGTGGCAACCATCCTTGTCTCTTTCTCCCGGATTTCCCAAAGGATTCCCGAAATCGCCGGTCGACCGGTCTCCTTTGAGATGGCGAAGGCGGTTGTGGAAAATAAACGACTGAGCAGTGAGGCGGGAAAATAAAAATCCGTCTCCTTGGGCAATTGCGGTAATTCGGGAAATTCCTGAGGGTCTAATAGGGAAAAACTGTATTCACCTTTACCGGCCTGCATCTTCAAAAGATTATCTTCCGTCTCCAAGGTAATCGTCGGCTCGGTTAATTCCTTTAATATCTCAAGAAATTCTCTACCCCGGATAATCAGCTTAGTAGCGGTGATGTCCTTCTCTTCCTCAGGAAAGGCTAAGGTTGTCTGAATTGATACATCCAAATCAGTTGCTAGGAATGAAATCTTTTTTTGGTCAACTTCTAAAAGGATATTCTGGAGAACCGGAAAATTTGTTCGGGTGGGAATTACGGGAAAAACCATCTCAACTCTTTTCCGAAATACTTCCCGACCAATCTCAAACTTCATAATCCCTCCTTTTTCATCTGACGGAGATTCTTGACCATAAGGTTAAAACTCGGTAACATTTCAGTATATCTCATAAGTCTAATAAAAAGGTAAAAGAAGTCAAATTATTAGCGATCATTGATGGAGGTGAGCGGATTCGAACCGCCGACCTTCTGCTTGCAAAGCAGATGCTCTCCCAATTGAGCTACACCCCCAAACATTTTTCTTATAATTTTAATACAAAATAAGAAAAAATCAATAGCCGGTAAACCGGCTTGATTTTCTAAAAGTTTCGGTTTATATATAAAAATATGAAAGAAGTATATTGCGTCCCTTTCGGAAAGGAAACGGCCACCGAGATTTTATTCCAGAAGGCACTTTCTCTTTTACCAAAACCATCGTCTTATTCAATCTTATATATCGCGCCGACGCCCCGTAAGGCAAAAGAGGCCACCAAGATATTCACCAATCTTCAGGAAAAGAAGGCATTCATCCCTCCTCGTTTTTTAACCTTAAAGCAGTTGGCCCGGGAGATATACTTCTCTTTTGGGGAAAAGATTTTTCTCCCGGATTACCTCAAACCGGTCTTTATCTCCTTTTTGTCCCGAGAAAGGCTACCCCTAAGTTATTCCTATCACATCAGCAATTTACTAAAAGACCTTAAACAATCGCGCCTCTTAGAAAATTGGGTTGAGACAAAAAATTTGGTGAGGGAAAGTTTTGCTCCCTTTCCCGATGAGCAACAGCGGATTGAGAAGATACTGGAAATAATTGAGCGATACCAAATCGCTTTGTCGGAAAAGGGATTGATTGATTCGGAGGACTTAGTAAAAGAGGCAACCCAAAGATTAGAAAAAGAGAAAAGGCCACCGAAAGGGATACTGATTATTGATGGTTTTATGGACTTGACCAAATTGGAGGAGTTCTTCCTCGCTACACTCATTAAGAAATTTAAGAATGTCTTAGCTCTTGCCTACTTTGACCCCGCCTTTCCTCAGTTATATTCTTTACCAAAAGAATTTCTGGACTTTCTGCAAAACGAAGATTTTACTGTTGTCAATCTACCCGGCGACCGACCTCCCCGGACCACCGACCATGGTTTTTATGTGTTTCCATCCCGGGAAGAAGAGATTGAAGGAATTGCCCGGATAATTAAAAAATCCCATATTGAAGGGAGACTAACTATTTCTAAAACGATTGTTACCTTTCCCGACCTCTCCCTCTATGCACCAATTGTGGAAAGGGTATTCACCAAGTTTGGAATTCCTTTTACCATTTACCCCCAACGTTCGCTTGCCGCTTCACCAATTATCATCCCGGTAATCTCTCTTTTACAAGCCGTTCGGGACGATTATCCCCGGGTGCCAACGACAACCTGTCTCACCTCCCCCTTCTTTACTAAAATTAGTGAAAAGACCAAAGAATTCGTCTCCTTCTATTCGAAAAAAGCCGGGATTATCAAAGGGATTGACAATTGGAAGAGTTTGGCAAAAACCATTCACTCTTTCGTTTTGGATGAGAGAGGCAAGAAGAAACCGCCGGCGAGTATCTTTCGCATCCAACGCGATATAAATTTCTTCCTCTCCGTCACCCAAACCTTAAAAAAAGAAAAGGGCAAACTCTCCGGTTATCTAAAAGAATTGGAAGCAAGTTTGGAAAAGTTAGGTTGGATGCCGCCGACTTTTGATTACTCGGAAGAAGAATCTCCACCTTCGGTGCCCTTAACCGAGTTTTTAGAAGACAAGCGGGAGTTTCTTTCTCTCTTACAAAATTTATCTTACCTTGGAGAAATGGAATGTTCCTTCTCGGAATTTGTTGAAGTACTTGAGACCAGTTTGCGCTATAATCCAATAATGCCGGAAAGAGAAGAAAGGGGGGTGAAGGTCTTAGGCCTATTGGAAACTCGGGGGCTTTATTGTCAAGACATCTTCTTCGGTGGGCTTTGCGAATCTTCGCTTCCTTCACCCTTACAACGGGACCCTTTTTTATCGGATGGGTTAAGAAAAAAATTAGGTCTCTTACATTTAGACCGTCATCAAGGGTGGCAAAAACTCCATTTCTACCGCGTATTAAATACCTCAAAAAATGAACCTTTTCTCTCTTACCCCCGGCAAGAAGGCGACCACCTACTTCTACCGTCCCCCTTCTTAGAAGGAAATCCACTCACCCTAATTAAAGAAGATATAATCTTTACCAATGAGGGAAAACAAGTCTTAGAGGGCCGGCAGGCAAAAGAGGTTATTGATTTACCTTTCTTAAAACCAATAGACTTTTCTTCCGATTCCCGGATAAAGAAGATGTTGAGGAAAAGACTTCATTCCTATATTCATGTTACCGATTTGGAAAAAATTAGAAGATGCCCTTACATCTTTTATTTAGAAAATGTCTTAGGATTAGAGATAACCGAAGAGACCAGTTTTGAGATTGAAGCCCGGGAGTGGGGGGAATTGGTGCACGAAGTTTTGGAAAAACTTTATGCCGACGGTGAAATCCCTCTGGCAGAAATTCCGAAAAGAATAGAAAATATCCTTAATGCCCTCTTGGCCGAAAAACATCTCCCCCCTTTCTGGAAGGATTGCGCCAAAAGGATATTTGAAAAATTATTGCCTGATTTTATTGAGGAGGAAAAAAATTTACGGGAAAAAGGGTTTCACCCTTACAAGACCGAAGTAAAAATTAAAGATAAGTTCTTGCCTGGTCTTTTTATCTATGGGAAGGTTGACCGAATTGACCAGCAGGGGAATTTTTATCTCATTTTAGATTATAAGACCGGCGGTCAGCAAATCTTTCCCAAGGATATTGCCCACGGAAGTCATCTCCAACTTCCCCTCTATTCCTATCTTTTAAGAAAACAATCGCTACCAATTTGTGGTTTTGGTATCTATTCGCTGAGAGAGAGGAAAGTGAAGTGGTTAGCCAAGACCGAAGAAGAAGCAAAAGCTGCCGAAGCGTTGGCATTTAATTTTGGGCGGGATAGCATTTTAATGGCACTCAAAGGTCATTTTCCTTCTACCCCATCAAATAAGGACAATTGTCAAAATTGTCATTATAAATTTCTATGTCGGATATAGTCAGTCATCAACCAGAGACCAAAATGAAAAGCCCGGAAGAGTTAATTACCACCCTGGTCCTTTCCCCGGCTGGGTCGGGTAAGACCGAAAGATTAGCCCGGCGCTATATCGCTTTATTAAAAGCCGGGGTGGAACCAGAAAGAATCTTAACGATTACCTTTACCGATAAGGCGGCCGCCGAGATGAAAGAAAGGATATTTCGCATTCTCAAAAAGGAAGACCCAGAACTGGAAAAGAAGTTAAAAGACAAAATCTTAAAACTCCGTATCTCCACGATTGACTCCTTTTGTTTTTCTCTCCTGAAGACCTTCTACTTTTTTCTTCGGTTGCCGCCTGATTTGGAGGTGAGCACCGAAACGGAAATCCTCTGGAATCTCTCTTCCTATGATACGCTGATGCGTATTGCCGGTGAGCAAAATTCGCCCGATTACCATCTTCTCTTAGAGTTAATTTCCGATAAAGGATTTCGGGGTTGGACCGTCCTCTACGACCTCTTCACAAAACTCTTCCGAGAAAGACTCTCTTGTCTTCGGGTAAAGGAATGGGGAGTAGATGAAGAGTTAATTAAAAGCCTAATGCCTTCTAATCCTTCGGTATATGCATCAATCCTCGGCGAAGATTATCTTAATTGCTTCCCCAAAAATAATACCGCCGAAGAAATTGAAAGGGCGTTTTTGACCTTAGAAAAATCCAAGGGGAAGTTCTTAACCACCAAGGGGGAGAAGCGAAAGATAAAAGGTCAAGGCGATTTGGACGACCTCTTGGCCGGACTGAAAGAATATTACTATCACTTAGCCAAGGTCTATTATACCGAATATTTTAAGAAGGTCTTCTCACTCTTTACCCGCCGATTTTTAGCTGATTATTCTTCAAAAAAATATGAAAAGGGGGTTGTTGATTTCCACGATTTGGAATTTCATACTTATCGCCTTTTAACCGAGTTTGAGGGATGGGAGAATATCCTCTATCTCTTTGATGCCCATACCGACCATATCTTAGTTGATGAATTCCAAGATACCTCTTTCCTCCAATGGGCAATCATTGATAAATTGAGCGAGGAATGGCGAAGTGGTTGGGGGGCAAAGCGCGCGAAAAATATTGAACCAACCCTTTTCTTAGTCGGAGACGATAAGCAGTCAATTTATCTCTTTCGCAATGCCCAATCGGAGATATTTCTGCGGGCGAAAGATAAACTTGAGGGTTTTTTAAAAGACCGATTCCGATTTGAGACGGTGCGGGATAATTACCGCAGTCTATCGTCAATTATTGATTTCACCAATTACTTTTTCTCTCAACTTTTCACCGGTGATCAGAATCAACCACCCTTCATTACGCGCTATTCAGAATTTGCCGGAAAGAGGAAAAATCCCGCCCCGGGTAAGGTAGAGATAATCGTTTCGCCGGGGACAGACCGAATAGAAGAAAGGAGGAAATTAGAAGCCAAGATTATTTGTCAAAGGATTAAGAGCCTACTCGGTGAAGAGATTGTCTTTGATCAAGAGGAGCGGCCGCTAAAAGCCCGATATGAACATTTTGCCCTTCTCTTGCGTCGGCGGACCCATCTGGCGATTTATGAAAAGGCGTTTTTGGCCGCTGACATCCCTTATTTAGTCGTCAAAGGGATTGGTTTTTATGAAGAGCCGGAGATACAAATCCTCTTGGCCCTGATTAACTTTTTCGCTGAGCCGACCGATGATTTTAGTCTTTACTGTCTCTTGAAATCGCTCTTCGGTTTAGCGGAAGGCGAAATTTTCCTCATCGCCTCCCAACCCGGCGAAAGTCTGTGGAACAAAGTTCTTCGTTACCGAAAAGATGTTGCCGAAAAGATTTCCCTTTATCTCAATAAAGTAAATAAAGTTCCGACTTCTTTAATCATTGAAGAGGTGCTCACTCAAGAAGGTGGCTGGCGCATCTTCGCTGCCCATCAGCGCTATTACAACATAAAGAAATTCATCCGCATTATTGAAAATCTGGAGTGGGCGGGAAAAGGGCTCTTAGAAATAAAAGACTACTTTGAGCGGGCAAAGGAAAACAAGGATGAGCCAAAAGCCGATGTGTTTACCGAAGGGATCGATGCGGTTCGGATTATGACAATTCATGCCGCCAAGGGGTTAGAATTCCCGATTGTCTTCTGTGCCGGATTGGATGAAGAACTCATCCCAATAAAAAAGACAAACGATTTCATTCTGGAAGAGAAGGATGAAGCCACGGTTTCTTTAATCTATCTCCCCGATAAAAATCTCCAACGGACAGAAAAGAGTTTTCAAGAAATGGCAATAAAGATGATTGAAGAAGAAAAACGGGTCTTTTATGTCGCCTGCACCCGGGCGAGAGACTATCTTATCCTCTCCGGCATATTCCCCAATAAATTGAAGAGCTCCCGACTCCGATGGCTTTCCGAGATATTAAAGATTGAATTGAAGGATGATAAGGTCTTTTCACCAATAAACCTGCCGGGAGTAGAATTTCTCTCCGGAAAAGATTGCGCCGACTTATGGGAAGAGAAGATAAAAAAAGAAACGGCGAAAATTGAAAAAGAAGAAAAAATTTCTCCCGTTCCTAAATATCTCCTCGGTGACTTAAAAGAGGAAGAAAAGATACTGCAACCGGTGACCAAGGAGACAAACGAAGATTTACGGCGACACGGTGAAGGGGCGATTATCTTTGGCGAGGTGATGCATAAGATTTTAGAAAGAATCGCCCGGGGTGAGTTACCGGGGCAACTAGAGGCAATTCTAAAAGAAGCCGCCCGCCTCTTTCGCTTGATGGGAATCCCGCGCGACGAAATAAAAACTTATCAGAAAGAAGTTCTGCAACACTGGGAAAATATGACCAAGAAAGAATTGGCGGAAATAATCTTACCCCAATCAAACAGTTTTGCCGAACTACCATTTATCTATTCTTCCGATAATATTATCTACCAAGGGAGAATTGACCGAGTAATAATTAAAGGGGACGAGGTCTTGGTCTATGATTATAAGACCTATCCGATAAACGAAGAAGAGATTCCTTTCCTTTTAGATTTTTATCACCAAAGTCAGATGGCCATTTATTTAAAAGCGGTTTCCGAAATTTTTCCCGGGAAAAAGGTCAAAGGTTATTTAATCTTCACCGCCCACGGTGCCATTTATCCCTTAGGATAAAGTGCGCCCCCGGAATTGGTGATTACGATTTTCTCTTCCCCTTTATATTTTCTTATCCCCGGGAGGGCGGTGCTTGACTAATAACAAGAGTTTAATTATATTCCAATATGAAGCAATTCCTTTTGAAAGATATTCACCTAAAGGTCTTTGCCCTCCTTATCGCCGGCACAATCTGGTTTGCCGCAACCCTGGACCGAAACTATGTCCTGAACCGGAAGGTGCCAATCAAATTCTTGGGACTACCACCAACGAAATTGATTGTTTATCAATCCCTGGAGGAGGTGAATGTCGTCTTAGAAGGAAAGGGGAGAGATTTTTTTCTAACCGGTGAACAGCGATTGGCTTATGAGGTAGCATTAAAGGATACAAAGCCGGGGAGACAAAGGCTAAAGTTTAATTCCGAAAACTTAAACTTAAAAAGGCAATTACTAATTAGAGGATTTAAACCCGAATATTTAGAATTTGAGATTGATGACCTCAGAGAAAAATTAGTAGAGATTAAAGTTCCATTAAAAGATGAACTGCCAACCGGGTTCTTCCTCACCGGTGTTGAAGTAAAAGATAATAAGGTGTATCTCTGGGGGCCGAAAAGTGAACTGCCATTTATCACTTCACTCGCGACTGAGACCTTATCATTAAGGGGATTAAAAGAAAGTGTTAAAAAAGAAGTCTCGGTTTTGGTGCCTTCAAAAAAATTTTGGGCTCGGCCTGATAAAATATTGGTTAGTCTAACAATTGAACAAGAAACGACCCGAGAGATTGATAGTATCTGGGTGAAGACCGATCGCAAAGGTGTGCGGATTATCCCGAAAAATGCCCGAGTCTTTATCGCCGGTCCTCCTTCCCGAATTAAGTCAATAACGAGAAATGACATAAAGGTCTTTTTGACACTTAAAGATTTGAATCCCGGTATCTATAAACTTCCCGCCCAAATCTTACTACCGCCGGGGGTTATTTTTAAGCGATGCGAGCCAGCGCGCTTCCAGGTGGAGATAAAATAAAAATGAGTCTTTAATCGTTTTTATTTCCCGCTATGTATATCTTAGGGATTGAAACATCCTGTGATGAAACCGCCTGTGCAGTATTAAAAGATGGCCGAGAAATCCTCTCCAATGTCGTCAGTTCTCAGTATCTCCATTCAAAATACGGCGGTGTCATTCCTGAGGTAGCTTCACGGGCGCACATCCAGCACTTAGTGCCAATCATCAAGACCGCTTTGGAGATTGCCGCTATTGGATATTCCGACATTGATTTAATCGCCGGCACCTATGCCCCGGGTTTAATTGGTTCATTGATTGTTGGGCTCTCTTTTGCCAAAGGGCTCTCTTTAAGTCTTAATAAGCCATTTGTTGGTATCAACCATATTGAAGGACACATCTTTTCAACAATCCTTGCCGAACCTGAACTAAAACCGCCTTTTCTTTCCTTGATAATCTCTGGTGGCCATACGGAATTTTATCGGGTTAAAGATTTTTGCGATTACGAATTATTAGGAACAACCTTAGATGATGCCTGTGGTGAGGCATTTGATAAGGTTGGTAAGATACTAGGACTGCCTTATCCCGCTGGGATGAAGATTGAAGAATTGGCTAAGGCGGGAAGGCGAACGATTAGCTTCCCCCACCCCAAGGTTCCGGACCTCAATTTCAGTTTTTCGGGGTTAAAGACCGCGGTTTTATATTTTTGGCAGGCAAACCGAAATTACCCTTATCAAGACATTGCCCATTCCTTCCAAGAGGTGGTCTTTGACTTTTTGGAAGAGAAGATTTTATTGGCGGCAAAAAACTACTCGCGGGTGATAACGATTAGTGGTGGTGTGGCGGCAAATCAGCGGTTGCGCGACCGGTTAAGGAGATTAGGGGAAAAGGAATGGATAAAATTTTATCTACCTCCCCCTTTTCTCTGCACCGATAATGCCGCAATGATTGCCGCTGCCGGCTACGAACGTTATAAGCGAATCGGTCCTTCCTCTCTTGATTTGGAGGTAAAGGCAAATGAACGCCTTTAATCCCGACGCTCTAATTCCTTGGTATTATGAAAGGACTAATAATTGAACGGATGACCGAAAATGATTTAGACCAGGTCATAAGAATTGAACGAGAGAATTTTAAACTCCCGTGGAAAAGGGAATTTTTTCTCAGTGACTTAAATAAGGATACCGCCGATTGTTTAGTCGGCAAAGTTGCCGGAAGGGTATTGGGCTATGTCGTTGCCTTTCGGGTTTTAGATGAACTTCATCTGGCTAATATCTCCGTAGATAAAAAATATCAAAGAAAGGGTATCGGGACGAAATTATTGGCGACGATAACCGAACAGGCAAAAGAAAAGGGCCTAAAGAAGATTTTCTTGGAGGTGAGAAAGAGTAATCTTAAGGCGCAGAAGTTTTACGAGAAGTTCAATTTTCGTTATGCCTATACCCGAAAAAGTTATTACGAGGATGGCGAAGACGCCTTAGTCTACGAGAAGAGAATAAATAATAATCAACCAACTGCCTGATGTCCTAAAAATTTTTATCTTTTGTGCTATGAAGCATCTTCCTTTATTTTATATTTCTATCTAAACCTAATTACCCTTATTTCTTTTGCCTTTTAGCAATTTACTTACTGCCTTACCATAAAGAACTATCTTTTCGTTAAAATTTTTAGTTCCCCTTATTTCTAATTTTAGTAGATTAAAGGTTAATTTTTTGTCCAACCAAAATTTTACCTCGCGATAATGAATATCACTGTCATTCCTCATCTCAATTTCACCGTGCGTCTTACCTTTAACCCTAAAAATCACCTTTTGGTCATCAAGCTGATTTTTTCCCTTGGCTTTTGAGTTTTCCACTTCGTAATTATTGACTAAGGTATTTACCACTTCCTTATTCCCAAAGACATGAAAAATTCCTTCTTCTTTTATCACTAAAAAATCTACTTCGCCGCTATTAAAAATACTTTTATCAATAAAGGCGGCAAGGAGTCTTTTCTCCGATAGCCTATTACATAATTCGCGCATCGGTTCTTGTAACTTTCTTTTATATTCATCTTTGTTTCTCAAATATTCTTCTCGCTTTTCTGGAAAACTATTAATACACCTCAAAAATAAATCACCAAGTCCATTCATACCCCGAAAGGTGTAATCGCTTTCAAATCTCGTCCTCCCGTAAAGAAAAATCTGCCATTTCTTTTCCCCACTTTTTACCGAATAGGAATGACCCTCTAAATCAATCACATCCTTTTTCGCCTGTGGTTCACTTCTATATTCTCTGCCAATCCCTAATAATTCAGCAAATTCCCGAGCGTCGGCGTGCCCTTTTCTCTTTACATAACTGGCTTTTTCGGAAGTCATCGCTTTCTTTTTGCCCATATCTTCAAACCTTCTTAATAATCAGTAATTCCCTTGCTTTCTTTATGTGATTACTGCTTTTCCTTTTACGATTGAGACCAATCCTTGTTTCCCCCTGTCCCATAGTATATTGGATTGGTAATTCAACAATATCAAAATTTTTATACCATTTCCTCACTGTCGGTGAATCATTATAAGATAAGATAAAACCGCCCTTATGATTTAATAGCAGTTCTCGCAACAATTCGTGATTAAAATTATTGTGGTGGATAGGAAAATTCCTCTGGGGGTAAAGTCCGCGAAAAAGCGTGCTATCTTTTCCTAAATAGTATGGCGGGTCACAATAAAGAAAGTCATTGGGAAATTTCGGGATAACCTTCTCAAAGGAGGCACATTCGACACTAATGTTTTTCACCGCAAAATTCTTTACCCGTTCCAGAAGTCGGCGATAGGTCTCTTCATTGGCATAGACGCTTGACATCCAACCCAAAAATCCCGGTCCATAGGAAAGGTTGTGATTAAAGTAATAATATGTTGCCAATTTTAAGGGTGTTAATTTTATTTCTCCCTTCCAGTGTTTCCTCAATTCCTCCTTGACCGACTTGTAAGTCTCTTTCGTTGGTTTTAGCCCACGTAATTCCCGGTATAAATCTTCCGGTCGGGCAATTTGAATTTTCCAAATAATTAACCAGGATGTCAAAAATCTCAAAACCCAATACTTCTATACCTAATTCCTTTGCTACCGCAATCTCAATTGAGCCGCCGCCAAAAAATGGTGAGATTAATCTTCGGATATTTTCGGGTATTCTTTCTACTACATAACCGACCGCCCAACTTTTCCCCCCGGCGTATCTTAAAGGAGAACCTAAATACCTTTTATATCTCTTATCTTTACCCCTTAAATTTTGCAAAAATTCTTGTTTGGGACTTATTAGAGCTAAATCCGAAAATAAATACTGTTGGCGAGAAGTCTTTCTTTTTGGGGAAGAGATTGCTTTATGTCTCAGGGCAAACCTACTCATAGATTATCCAGTTGCGGGTATCCTGTCTCTGGCTGTTAAAACAAAAATTCCCGCCCCAGCCAATAATCTCAACTCACACCTCCTCTTTCTCCAAAAGGAAATAATTTTTGTGTCTCGGTTCCAGTATGCCTTAAAAACCCTTCCATATCTTTATTATACCGCCATTTATTTATCTGTCAACTACAATCGCCCTGTTTCTAAAAACTCTTTCGGATTTTTGAAGGGAAAAGACCGATTTGGGAAAAATGACCCAATTGAACCCAGCAATCACCCCTCCGAACGATAATCAGATTTTTCTCAGTTAAAGAAGGGCTCCCCAAAGAGATTGAGCAAGAGATTGAAAAAGAGGCTATGGAAGAGACCCAAGAAGGGCTTATTAAAGAGGCTCGTAGGAAGAAAGACCAGGCGAAAAGGAAGGAGAGAGGGAAATAGAAAAGGGAAAAGGAAGGGAAAGAGATAAGGAAATAGACCAAGGGAAAGGCTTAAAAATGGGCTTAATAAGGCACTGGGTATAGGGTAGGGGGAACAAAGGGGGATAAAATTGGGAAAAGAGAATAAGTTATTGAAAATAAAGAACTTATTGGAAAAAGGAGTGAAGAAAAATGTTAGTAATACTAACATTTGAGGTAAAGGTTTAGGGAGAAAAATTATTTAAAGGAAAAAGGAGTTATTGCCTTTAATCAAATATATCGCAATATCTCCGAAAGCGGCTTTCGTCCCCTTTCCGCTGGCATTTCGTTTGGGTAACCGAGCGGGGTAAAGGCGATCGGCTTTTCTCCGGGTGGCAGGTTTAAGATTCTTGCTACCTCCTTCTCATCATAGGCACCAATCCAACAGGTTCCCAGACCTTCGGCGGTCGCGGCCAGAATAATATGCTCTAAGGCGATGGCGCAATCTACGGGATAAGAAGCCCAATAGCCACCCATCCTTCCCCAGGCATCTTTCTCTAAGGCAACGACACCGATTAGAACCGGCGCCTCGGCAATAAATCGCTGATTGCGCATTGCCGGCACTAACTCCTCAATCACCTTCTTATCCCGGATAACGAGAAATCGCCAGGGCTGGAGATTCTTTGCCGAAGGGGCAAGCCTTCCCGCTTCTAAGATTCTTTCCAGAACATCTTCTGGAATTGGGTCGGGTTTATAAGAGCGGACACTTCTCCGCTTTTTAATTATCTCGTAAAAATCCATATCTCCTCCTATTCAATCTCTACCCGATAAGATGGATTTAAGAGATAAAAATTATCTCCCCTTTGAATTGAATTTCTTGAATTCCAGATGACCTTAAATTTTGTTATCTTATCCTCGGCGATATTAAAGGTTGAGTGAAGTTTTATCCCGGTTTCAATTCCGGAAGGGACTTTTATCCGAAATAGGCTATCATCCTGAACCAGATAACCACAGGAATCCTGTGTCCCACCTAAAATTAGAGAGAGCGTTGTGTACATCCCTGGTTCTAAATTTACCGACCAGAAGAGTTCTCCTTCGGGAGATAAGGCGAGGAGGTCAAAGGTTGTATCCGGGGAGTATTCCTTTACCGCCACGACCTTTTCTCCGGTTTCGTGGACACTTATCCTTTTAAGATGGAGGAAGATATTTTTTATTATTCCCCCGGAGAGAATGAATGGTTCT
>CAYRLZ010000054.1:0-2815 GCA_964425275.1 uncultured bacterium
ACCGAGAGAACCCTTCCGCCAGCGGTATAGAATTGATTATCCCTCCTTTCGGTCCCGGAGTGAAAGATTAGCGCATTATCATATTTCTCCGGCAGTTTTATCAATTTCCCCTTTTCGTAATGACCGGGATAACCCTTTGCCGCCAGGACAACATTTAAGGCATATCCCTCCTCCCAAGAGAGTTTCACTCCTTTAAGATTCCCTTCAATTGTCCGAAGGCAGATTTCTAATAGGTCTGTTTTTAATAAAGGCAAAATTGCCTGGGTCTCCGGGTCTCCAAAACGGCAATTAAACTCCAAGACATAGGGTTGGTTATCCGAGACAATGATTCCAGCATAGATGATTCCTTTATAAATAATCCCTTCTTCTTTTAATCCTTTAAGAAACCGAAGGAAGATCTCTTCATGTGCTTTTTTTCTTATCTCTTCATTAACTAATGGTGCTGGGGCATAGGCACCCATTCCCCCGGTATTTGGTCCTTGGTCATTATCGTAGAGTCGTTTATGGTCCTGGGAAGGAAGGCAGGGAAGGATTGTTTCACTATCGGTGAAGGCGATAAGCGATGCCTCCTCACCTAAAAGAAATTCTTCAATCACTAATTTTTCACCGGCCGGACCTAAGACCTTTTTGACGATTAAATCGTCAATCGTCTTTTCTATATCACTCAGGGAATTTAAGACAAATGCCCCTTTACCAAAGGCCAGACCACTTGCCTTAATCACACAGGCCGAATAAGGGCTTTTGGTAAAAAATCCTTCCGCATATTTCTTTGCCAATTCTGGGCAATCCGCAATCAAGAACTCAGGAGATGGTATATTATACCTCTTCATAAATTCCCGGGCAAATTCCTTATCGGCTTCTAACCGAGCGGCATTTTTATTTGGTCCAAAGATTAAAAGTTCCTCCTTTTCAAAGGCATCAACAATCCCTAAGGCAAGCGGTAATTCTGGTCCGACAACCGTCAAATCAATTCTCTTCTCTTTGGCAAATTTTAAGAGGGAATTTATATCATTTGCCGGAATGGGATAACACTGGGCAATCGTTGCTATCCCACCGTTGCCCGGGCAGGCAAAGAGCTCTACCTTGGGATGAAGGGAAAGGGAGTAAATTAGTGAGTGTTCTCGACCACCATTGCCTACGACTAATATCCGCATTATCTAAGCGAACGAAAAGTTACTCTATTAAGTCTATCGGAAAAAGAGGTGATTTCTTCTATGTTTATCTTTTAAATCCGCAACTCATTCCCGGATTATTCCGCTTGCCCGGACTGCTTTTTCCCAAGAGCGGAAGTAGCGAATCGCTGCGGCATGAAGGGGACGGAAGATTTTTCGCACCGCGCGGGTTGTGGTGAGGTTTACACCTTTTTTGTGAAGAATTTTTATTTCTTTAATCACTTCCTCTCTTGACCATTCGCGTTGCTTTTTTATCTTGGAGTAATCAAGACCAGCGGCAATAATCGCATTCTTCCAAGAGCCAAAATGAGAGGCGGCTGCCCCAACCAAGCCGCCATAATGTTTTTCGGCATAAGAAATATTTAAAGGCTTCTTCTGCTGGGCGAGTCTCTTTATCTCTTGCCGGATATTCTCTTTCTTCCAGATATTCTTCTTTCGCACCTTCTCATAGGGGATCCCTGCGGCTTCAACCGCCTCTTGCCAGGTGCCGATATACTTCCGTGCGGCATAAGCCAGAGTATAAGCCTTTTTGGCGATATAACCAAAGTTTAAGGGGATACCCCGGCGATAAAAATCCTTTATCGTCTTTATCACCTCTTCTTTCGACCATTTCTTATATCTTCTCACAGCCATTACTCCTAAGTTAAATATACCACATTTTCTAAAAATGTCAAGAGAGGTATGTGGTGTGGGTATCAAAATAATCTTTTTGCGAAGAGAGCCGCGTTTCGGTTTTTTATTATTTTCAGTGTGGCTCACCCTAACCTTAATTTTTTATTTGGATTAAAATTTAGGGAAAAACTTTGATTTGCTTTTTACTCTATATTTAGATATGGGAAAAAGGCTAATTTTATTAAGTGAAGTAAAATCAATAACTTATATTTTATAAGGAGTGATTATGCCAATTAGAGGTGCCTTAAATCGCCTCCGGAGATACGAGGCGAAAATTGACCCAGAGGTGATTGAAAAGCGAATCACCAAACACCAAAAGGCAATCATTGAACAGATGAGCGCCTACTTTAATGAAATCTTTGAGGTTGAAGAAAAAACCAAGGTAGTCTTAGATGAGGTTGGGGTATCGGTTGCCCTCTCGCCATTTTATTTCGCCTATATTCGGGCATTATGGCGCTTAGTTAAGAGATATAGCGGAAACCGCCTCTTTCAGGAGATTCGGATTATTGAGAAAAAGTGGCAGGCGCGGGGCTTAAATTTAGCGGTAATGGAAAAATTGCGCACTAACATCTTTGGTCTCACCCGGCCGATAATATAGGAGGATATATAATAAATGTCGGGAGGTGAAAGGGAAGATGGATAAATAACCAATACCGAAGGAGAAGCCCTTCGTTACTTATCTTAACTAACCAACCCTTTACCGCAGGGGATTTTTCTTTTTGAAATAGGGAGCGCTACAGGGGGTGCTATTGGGTATGGTATTAAAAGCCCTATTCTATGTTCTATTCTTGGTTCTAAACCCTTGCCTATTCGGTATTCTATTCTCTTATCTATTGGTAATCCTATTCTCTTTTCTATTGAGTGTTCTATTCTCCTTCCTATTGGGGATGCTATTCTCCGTCCTATTGGGGGTGCTACTAAGGATGCTATTCTCTCTCCTATAGAAAGTCCTATTCTTAGTCCTATGGGAA
>CAYRLZ010000055.1:0-19775 GCA_964425275.1 uncultured bacterium
TCGGAAAAAATCCCCTCCCCTACGAATTAGATTGGATAGAATAAAAGCCATTAGGTCTTTGGGAATTAGTTATTCTCTTCTCTCATTATTAAATATAGAGTAAAAATAGGGGCAAAATGTTTCCCTGAATTTTAAGCCAAAGGGGAAACAATGTTCCCGGATACCACAAGGTAGTTTCATTCAAAATCGGAATATCTTTAATTGGAGAATCTTTTCTTTAAATAGATAAAATAAAGCCGCCAGGGTAAAGGTGATTAGACCAAATATTAGCCACTCTACCGGGGTAAAATTAAGTGCCTTTGTCCCTAAGTAAGAAGAAAATATTATCCCGGGTGACCGACTGAGGATAACGGCAATGAGAAAAAAGGATAAGGGGAGGTTGGTCAGGCCGTAGAGAAAATAGACGATATCACCCAATGGATTCGGAATGAGCAGAAGAAGGAAAAATACCAATGGGACTTTTTTCTTTATCCGCCCATCAAATCTTTTCATCCTCTCTTTTTTAATAAAGAGATTTAAGACCCGACGCCCGAAATAGCGACTGATGGTAAACGCTAAAAAAGACCCACAAATTACCCCCAGGATGCTTAAAATACTACCCCTTAAAGTCCCAAATATGTAACCACCAGCAAAATTGACCACATTCCCCGGGATAATTGGTAGAAGAATTTGAATTATTTGCGAAAGAAAAAAGATAAAGGAGGGAAAGAATTTGACCGAGAGAATCATCTCCCGAATCTCCCTGACCTGGGAAAATGGGATGTATCTAATAAAATGAAAGGCGAGATAAGTGAAAAGAAAGATGAGGATAAAAAGGATGGAGATAAAAAGTAATTTATTTTTCATTTCGGAAAGAGGCGGGTGGCGATGAGGATAATGATAAAACCAGAGAGGAAAAAGAGGAAGGAGAGAAATGACTTCTTTAAGTTCTCCTCTTTGTGTAATTCGGGGATAATATCCGAGGTGGCAATATAAGTGAAGTTGCCGGCGGCGATGGCTAACAAATAAGGGAGTAGTGAGGAAAGTTTGCTAAAGAGTAAAAAGCCCATAATACAACCAAGGATGGCCGTTGCCGCTGAGAGGTAATTATAAAAGAGTGCCTTCCTTTTTGAAAAGCCACCGTAGACGAGAAGGGAAAAATCGCCAATCTCCTGGGGCAACTCATGGGCAATCGCGGCCACCGTAACTAAGATACCGGCGGTAATCCCGGAGAGATAACCACCAGCGATTATTACCCCGTCAATAAAATTATGGAGGCCATCGCCATAAAGATTAAGATAGGTAAAGGGATGAACCGGACATTCCTTACGATGGCAGTGATGCCAGAGGAGAAATCTCTCCAATAGATAAAAGATTAAAAATCCAATGGCAAAGAAGAGAAAGGTAATACCGGGGGGAATTGTCTCTAACACCTCAGGTAAGAGATGAAGAAAAGATACAGAAAAGAGCACACCACCGGCAAAGGCAATCAGATGAGAGAGGAGCGAGGTTAAAGATTTCTCTTTTAGGGGGATAAAAAATATCCCAACCAAGGAAAGGAGGCTAACAATTATCGTGCTGATAATACTAAATAAGAAATTTACCATAGGAATATTTATCACAAAAAGGTAGTGATGTCAATGACCGATGCGAAGTGGGGCGTAAGCCCCCAGGCGAACCGAAGGCTTGACATTAACCCAGAATTTTCATATAATTAATAATAAAAATATGGTAAATCGGAGGTTTTATGAAAAAAAATGAATTCCTTTTATCCTCTTTGCTCTTTCTTACCTTGATTAGTTCGTTTTTGTCGGCAAAAGAAATTCCCTATACACTTGATGATCGAGATAGATTAATAAGAATTGAGACTTCCCTTAAAGAATTTAAGGCGAGTGTTGATAAGCGGTTTGAGGCGATTGATAAACGGTTTGAGGCGATTGATAAACGGTTTGACCAACTGATAAATATCTTTCTCGGGGTTGTGGCGGCATTCGCTGGAATCGTTGCGGTTACAATTGGATTTGCAATCTGGGATAGAAAAACCACCCTTTCCCCTTATCTGAAAAGAAGTCGGGACATTGAAGAAAGGGAGGAGATGATTGAGAAAATTCTCAAGGAATATGCCAAGACCGAACCCAAACTGGCAGAGGTGATGAAAAGATTGGGGGTTTTATAATGAAAAATGAAAATTAGCAACCCTTTTGAGACTTTCCTGATAGCGGAGAGAAGGGATTTACTCCTAATGGCTTTACGAAAGAAGCCACTCCCAATTTCTAATTAAAAGAGAGAATAAAAGAGGTACCGAGAGTTCAAAAGTATGTAAGACCTGCTCCCTCTGAAATGGACTGTTTACTGATATCCGAAAGACCCAAAGTCAGCAACCGATATTTTTCTAAAAATACCTGAGGAATAAAAAGGCATTAATCCCCATTTCCTTGCCCCTTCCTTCCTTTTGTTTAATTGGTTAGGGCATTAAGATTTATCGCAGTTTTATCTCAACTCCCAGCCTCACTCTTCTACCCGGTCCGTAGTTGTTTATCCAATCAACGGTTACCTGGTGGTAGGCAACGACGGCCAGGTAATTTTCGTTCGGATTTATTAAACCGTCGTGGTTTAAGTCTCGGGCGGAATGATAGACCGGGTCGCCTAAAAATACTACGGAGCGAAATTCCCGGTAATCAATCCACACCCCATCATCATCCGGTTTACCGGTCGCCGGATAGACATAAAGGATATCCCGGATACCAAGGATATTTAGTAGTTCACCGACCAGGTTAAAGTCCTGACCATAAAGGGAAAACTCTTTATAAAGGTATAAATCAGCACTTTTGCGCCAGGGTCTCCTTAATGTGTTCATCGTTTGTCGGTCGCCTCGGCCGCCGGGCGGGGTATAAGGAAACCCCTGACCAAGATAAGCGATTAACCTCCCGGAGATGAAGGAAGAGAAGTCCAACTGGAAAAATAGCCGATGGCGCTGGTCAAAATCAAGGGAGTATTCGGCCAGGGGTATATTGGTATCACCACGGATTATATATTCGTAATAATTTTCGTTGGCATAGGAACTTGTCCCTTGGGCATAAGATAAGGAGTAAGCAAGCTTGGGTGAGAAGTTCTTACCTTTTATTTCCCAGATAATTTCTAATCCTTTCAAACGGGCATAATCAATATTGGTATAAGTAGTATAGGGGTGAGGCAGGGCGAGCACGATTCTTGTCCCAACGAGGTCTTTCACATCCTTATACCAGAGGTTAAATGTCCCAAGAAGATTCTTAGAGACTTCGCCTTGCAGTCCAATCTCATAGGCGGTAGTTCTCTCCGGTTTCAAATCCGGATTACCGATTAGTGGAGGTGGATTCTGGCGATACCTTATCTCCTTATTTTTTACTTGGTCGTAGAAATAGGAAAGGTTGGGGATTTGAAAATAATAGCCATAGTTCCAGCGAAAAAATAGCCAATCGGTTATTCGGTGCGAGGCACTTAATCTTGGACTCCACTGCGCCTTTGGTTGCCTTTCGGCTGCGGGGAGGAATCGGTCAAACCTTAAACCGATATTGGCGAAGAGACCGCGGTAATCTATCTTATCTTCAAGCCAGAGACCAAAATGGGAAGGCTTAAAGGTATAGGTATCACGGGAGGGATACCAGGAAGGGAAACTTATCCAGTCGCTTTTCACATAATAGAAATTATTTTCGCCACCCAAAAATACCTGATGAATTGGGCTAATCTGGGAGGAGAATTTATAATTCAGGGAATAAGTTAGAGAAGAGGTATGGCGGAGTTCTTGATAATCACCCCGGGTATAAAAATAGAGATATTTCACAACACCCACACCAAAAGGATTATCCATCGTCATCTTGGGAATTTCGTATTCGGCTAATTCCTTAAATTCAATATCCCGCCACCAGGACATATTCCCTTTCTTCACCCCGTATTTTTTTTCGGTAAAGAAACGGCTGGCGGTAATTTCCCAGAGGTCTCTTTCCCCGAAGAGGATGTCCGACTTAAAGATTATCACCTGCCCTTTTTTTAAATCGGAGCGGTAATTGTTTAAGTTAAATTTCCACTGGGGATGATAGCGGTTAAACTGGGAGTGAGAAAAGGCACTGCTTAAAACAAAATTTGCCTTTCCGAGCCATTGGTATCCGGTCTTGCCATAAAGACAATAGTCTTGCCTTTCTTTGTGAGGAAGTTTATAAAATCTCGGGTCTGCGTCATCGGTTAGCGATAAATCAAAGGAGAAGATATTTTGAAATCTCCCAATTGGAAGAAATGTCGTGGTCTGATAATTGGCATAGCCATAATCGTTGGTTTTGGGTGTAAATCTTTCGGTTTTGAAAAAGACGTTTTGGGTAATTTTATTTGAGGGATAAAGGGAGATTAGATTGATAACCCCGGACATTGCCTTGCCGTATTCCGAGCCAAAGCCACCAGGGAAGAAGATTACCTCTTCTAATATCCCTTTGCTAATATCTATCCCTAATTCTCCTAACAATGGGTCAATGATTGAGACACCATCCAAGCGGTAGTCAACTTCTTCGGCGCGGCCGCCCCGGATGTGCAAAAGACTCTCGGCTCTTATCACCCCGGGTTGAAAAGCCAAAAGCCCGGTGAAATAATCCGAAGCAAAGGTCATTTCTTTTGCCTTCAGGATATAAGTCGGTCTTGTCCATTCTTTTGCGATTAATGGTCTCTCGGCGGTCACGGTAATCTTCTCCAATTCAATTGGCATCTCTTCCAAGATAAAATTCAGACGCACAACCTTCTCTCTTTCCACTATCACATCTTTAACGACCATTGATTGGTAGCCAATCGCCGAGGCTTCTATTGAGTAAATCCCTGGTGGGATATTGAGTAGGCAGAAGAAACCCTTTTCGTTAGTGGCGGTGCCGTAAGGGGTATTTAGGACCATGAGATTAGCAAAGGGGATAGGTTTATCGGTCTTTTTCTCTCTAACCCAACCGGTAATCTTTCCCAATAGATAGAAAGGAATTAAGAGGAGGAGCCAATTTTTCATAGCCAATTATAATCAAAAATGAAAACAATTCAAATTTTCAGCCATTTCCCAAAAACCAGTCGGTTAAGTTTTCTCTTTTTAATTAATAGTTGACATTTTTTAAATTTTATTGTATTATATAATAAATGGTTAAAATAAGATTAAATAGAATGGGAAGGAGAAATCTGCCTTTCTATCGGATAGTAGTAACGGATGTGCGGCGAGCGCGCGCTGGTAAATATATTGAAGCCGTGGGTTGCTATAACCCACTAAAAAGCGAACTTAAAATAAACACGGAAAGGGTTAACTACTGGCTCTCGTGTGGTGCCCAAACCACAAACACCGTAAAACGACTTCTCAAAAGATACCAAAAGAAAGAGGAGGTGAATTATGTTACCCCTTAAAGACTTGATTGAAAACATCGCAAAATCCCTTGTTGACAATCCGGATAAAGTAAACCTAAAGGAGATATCCGGCGAAAGAACCCTCATCTTAGAACTCCGAGTTGGCGAAGGCGACCTCGGTAAGGTTATAGGAAAGGAGGGTAGAACAGCAAAAGCCATCAGGCAGATACTGGCTGCCGCAGCAATGAAACAGGGAAAGAGAGCCCAGTTAGAGATTCTGGAATAGGTTCAATATATTTACCCGCGCTCGCCGAAAGTAGTTCAGAGAGAGCAAAACGAGACCGGAAAATCAAAAACTCTCCTTATCTTTAATTCAATGCTCTGCCATATTATCACAATCTTTCCGGAATATTTCAGTGGTATTTTGAATACCGGGATATTAAGGATTGCTCAGGAGAAGGGACTTTTAACAGTTTCGCTAATCAATCTACGGGACTTCGCCACAGATGCCTATCGCACGGTTGACGATTACCCTTACGGCGGTGGGAGTGGGATGATTCTAAAACCAGAGCCGGTCGTCAATGCCGTGGAATCAATAAAAAAAGAGAATTCTTATCTTATCCTCACCTCACCAAAAGGAAGGAGATTTGACCAGAGCCGGGCCCAGGAACTGGCTTTAAAGGAACACCTCATATTTATCTGCGGGCGCTATAAAGGAATTGATGAGCGGGTCAGGCAATATCTGATGCCTGACGAAATATCGGTTGGTGATTTCATCCTTTCCGGCGGTGAGGCCGGCTGCGCGATTATCTTAGAAGCCTGCGTCCGGCTTATTCCCGGAGTGGTTGGTGATGAAGAATCCATCGCCTCTGATTCCTTTGTCTCCGGGATTCTTGACGCCCCTTATTATACCCGACCGGCGCAATTCCGGAATTATAAGGTACCGGAGGTTCTTCTCTCTGGTAACCACGCCCAGATAAGGAGGTGGCGGAGAAAGGAGGCATTAAGGATTACCCTTTTACGAAGACCTGACCTCTTAAAAAAAATTCCCCTCAGTGCCGAAGATATAAAACTCCTCCAGGAGATTGAAGAGGAGGAAAAACTTTCTCACCGGGAAAAACCAGACCCTTAACTTTTAATTTATTATCATTGGAAGGGTGAGTTGACTTATGGCCAAAATCTCGTAATCTTATTTATGGTTAATTTACTGATTGCTTTATCTTTTATCTTATTGCCCCAAGAGAATGACCTTCTCTGGTGGAAAGTTAAAGAGAAGTATAAAAAGGTGAATAATATCCAAGGAGTTTTCCGTCAGAGGGTCTGCTCCGAAGAAGCCGGTTTTTGTGAAGAATTCCAAGGCCGCTTCTACGCGGCAAAGCCAAACAAACTGCGGATTGAGGTCTTAAAACCAGAAAATCAGTTAATCATTGCCGACCGGGAAACACTCTTTGTCTCAATAAAAGAAAAGACTACCAAAAGACCCCTGAGCGAAACTCCCCCCTTTCTTCTTTTCTTTGAATTGCTCAAAGATTCCTTTGCCATAAAGAGTCAACCCAAAGATAAAGATGTGATAAATTTAATTCTGACGCCAATTGATACCGCTTATTATTCCATTACCTTAGCGGTAAATCGGAAGAATCTGTTGATTGAAGAGATTGCCTTTGAAGATTGGAAAGGAAACCGGACCGAACTTTTCTTCGCTAAGTTAGCCATTAATAAAAGACTACCCAGAGAGATATTTCGGTTCAAATAGAGAAGTGATTAAATCAAGTGATTATTGTTTTGCCTGCGGCAGAGAGAATCCAATCGGCCTCCATCTGCATATCCAAGAAGAAGGCGATACCGTGAAAGCAAACTTTCAAACAAAGAAGGAATATGAGGGTTATGCCAATATTACTCATGGGGGAATTATCACAACTCTCTTAGATGAAATTATTGTCTGGGCTTGTCGGAAAAAGGGATACGAGGCAATGACCGCGGAATTGAAGGTGCGCTTTAAGAAGGCAGTGTTGGTTGGGGAGGAAGTGGAAATTACCGGCCGGGTTCTTGAAAAAAGAAAAGGTATCCTATATTGCCAAGGTGAGATGAGAAATAAAAATGGACAATTGGTCGCCTTTGCCGAGGCCAAGATGTTCCTTACTTATGGCACTTAGTGCTAAAAGGGTATCCCTTATCTTTCTCGGTTGTCCCAAAAATTTCATTGACTCGGAGGCGATATTAGCCAATCTCTTAAAAGGCGGTTGGGAACTGGTAAAAGAAGTAGAAAAAGCCGAAATCGCTATCCTGACCACCTGCGCCTTTATTAAAAGAGCCAGAAAGGAGGCGAAGGAAAAGATTAGAGAACTAATTTCCTTAAAAAAGAAGGGCAAGATTAAAAAGATTATCGTCTTTGGCTGTTTGGTGCAAGCGATGCCCGAAGAACTCCCAAAAAGATTTCCCGGGGTTGATTATTTTATTGGGCTTGATTACATACCGGATATATCAAATATATTAAGCCAGGGGTTCTCGGAGAGGATTATCTACAAAAAGCAACCGACCTATCTGTCTTTTGAGCGCTGGGTTCAAACTCCTTCTTATGCCTACTTAAAAATCTCCGAGGGCTGTTCTAACTTCTGTGCCTACTGTCGGATTCCTTACCTCCGGGGAACTTATCGCTCCCGACCGATAGAAGAGATCTTAAAGGAGGCAAAGGAGATAGGCCGAATGGGGATTAAAGAGATAATATTAGTTTCCCAGGATTCTACCCTTTACGGAACGGACCTATATTCTACTCCTTCGCTTCACCACCTTTTGAAAAGATTGGCCGAGATTAAAGAGATTGAATGGCTCAGGCTCCTTTATACCCATCCGGCCCATATCTACCCTGAACTCTTAGATGTGATAAAATCCGAACCTAAGGTATTAAAATATATTGATTTACCTCTCCAGCATATCTCGAATAAAATCCTTTTGGCAATGAAGCGGGGATATTTACGGAAGGATGCGGAGAGGATAATTGACCAATTGAGAGAGATACCAGAGATGGTAATCCGGACAACTTTTATTGTTGGCTTTCCGGGGGAAAGCGAGAAAGATTTTTCTCTCCTTTTAGATTTCATCCAAGAGAAGAGATTTGACCATATCGGTTGTTTCACTTACAGCCGAGAGAAAGGCACAGCCGCTTATTCTCTTCCTCAGCAAATACCCTACCGAATTAAAAAGAAGAGGGAAAAAATCTTGATGTTGTGCCAGCGGGAAATCTCTCGCCAAAAATTAAAGGCGCTTATTGGCAAAGAGATACCAGTTTTAATTGACTGTAAAAAGCGAGATTTTTATATCGGGCGAACTTTCAGGAGTTGCCCTGAGATTGACGGCTATGTATTGATAAAGGATAAAGAGTTAAAAATTGGTAATATTTATCCGATGCGGATTTTCGCTGCCTCGGCTTATGACCTTTATGCCTCCAGAAGTTCTTAAAGGTGGCGCCACGGGGATTTGAACCCCGGTCGCAAGGTTGAGAACCTTGTGTCCTCGGCCAGCCTAGACGATGGCGCCCGAGTAATTTTAATCACCAATTACTAAAAGTCAACTCTGGTTAGAATAAAAGAACCGACCTATCTCAACTGAGTGGCAGATAACGGCTGAGGCGGTCGTATAAAATTTTAAGCGGAATTTTTTTCTTTTGGGCGATTCGCTTCATATCCTCATATTCAAAGGATACATTCTTCACCGCACCCCGCCATTTACCAATCTTTACTCTCACCTCTCCGTATTCGGTCTTAATCCCTTTTATCTCCCTTTCCGCCTCGTAGCGCTCAACCGGATAGATCCTTATCCCTAAGGTCTTCGTCTCTTCAAATATGGTATCAATAATTACTTCTTTCTTATCTTCGGCGACCAGCGCCGAAAGGATTACCGCTGGTCGGTTCTTTTTGGCATAGAGCGGGATGAGATAAACATCCAGGGCACCTTGGGCAAATAGTCTTTCCATTATATGTTCAAATAACTCAGGAGAGGTATTGTCAATATTCGTCTCAATCGCAAAAATCACTTTTGCTTTTTTTATTTCTTCGCCAATAATTGCCCGCAGGCAATTGGGGATTTCTAAGTCAAAAGATCCGGCACCATAGCCAATTCTTTGAATCTTCATCAGGGGTAGGGGAATAAATTGGGCGGCAAGGCTACTAATTATGGCGGCACCGGTTGGTGTGGTTATCTCAAAATCTATCTCCTTCTCATAAACCGGTATATTGGTTAAGAGTTCTAATGTGGCCGGGGCCCTTATCTTTCCTAAAGGAACCGGGGATGAATAAATCTTTTCAATCCCTAAGATGTCAATCGCCAATAAACTACCAATAATATCTAAGATTGTGTCATAACTACCAAGTTCATGGAGGTGAATTTGTTGGATTGAGCCTAATTTAATCCCGTGAACTTTTGCCTCAGCTCTTAGGAGGCGATAAAGAATCTCTTCTGCCTTCTCTTTTAATAATGGCCGTAGGGGAGAATTTTTGATGATGGTGAAGAATTCTTTTGGTGTCTTCACCCTTCTGCCTTTATCACTGATCGCTAAATAAGAACTTTGAATATGACCCCGGTTTACCTTTCTTAACTTTATCGCCAAGGGTAGTTTTAATCGGGCAATCTCTCTTTTCCAGGTAGAGAAAGGAAGACCGACCGAAAGGAGAGAAGAGATAATCATATCGCCGCTAATACCGGAGATTAAATCAAAATAGACAGTGGGCATAAAGATAAATACCGCGGCTGACAGATTGTCTTATCGTTGAGTTCATTTTTATTTTGCTGTGATAATTAAGTGGGCGAAATAGGCGGCACCGAAGCCGTTGTCAATATTGACGACAGCAATTCCCGGGGAACATGCGTTTAACATCGTCAAAAGAGCCGAAAGACCTCTAAAATTTGCCCCGTAACCAACAGATGTCGGCACGGCAATCACCGGCTTATCCACAAGACCTGAGATGACACTGGCTAATGCCCCCTCCATTCCGGCGACAACGATTATTACCTTGCCCTTTTTTATATCCCTCAGATAATGGAAGGTGCGGTGAATACCAGCAACACCAATATCATAGATTTTTTTTACCCGATGGCCTAAAAGTTCTAAGAAGACCGCCGCCTCTTCCGCCACCGGGATATCGGATGTGCCACCGGTAACTATGAGAATTGGGGAATTTTTGCCTTTCAAGGGTTCTCTTTTAATTCCTTTCCCGAGGTAAAAAATTCTTGCTTGGGGGAAATAGCGGCCGCCGAATTTTGTTTCCAACTCTTTTCCCCAGGCTTCTTTTAAGCGGGTGATAATAATATCTTCGCCGGCTTTAAGCATTGCCCGGACAATGGCCATTATCTCTTCTCTTCTTTTCCCTTCGCCCAATATTACCTCACCAATCCCCCGACGGAGTGAGCGATAGGTATCAAGGGTGGCAGTTTTTAACTTCAGGAAAGGAAAGGATTTTAATCTCTCCAACCCTTCCCGGATACTCATCTTCCCTTTTTTAATCCGGGAGAATATCCTTCTCAACTCCTTTTCCATCTTAAACCACTCGGTTGATAGCCTTCTAAGTCTAAGGTAATAAAACGGTAGCCTAATTTTTTCAGCGCCGGTATTATAACCCCCCGCTTTTTAATCACCTTATCCCAGTTTTTGGGGTTGGTCTCAATGCGGGCGGTTTTACCTTCGCTCCGCAGACGAAAAAATTGGAGTCCAATTTGCCGTAATTCCTCTTCCCCTTTTTCTACCCGGACCAGTTCGGCCTCGGTTATCTGATTAAAGAAAGGAATCCTTGAGGCAAGACATGGGTTAGGTGGTTTATCATAGTTAGGTAAGGAGAATCTTTTAGCCAGTGCTCTTATCTCTTTTTTTCTTATCCCGGCTAAAAGGAAAGGACTTTTTATATTTAGTTCTTTAAGGGCCTTTCTCCCTGGGCGGTAATCTTTTAAGTCATCGGCATTTGTTCCTTCAATGATAAAGGATGCGCCGTAGAATTCTTTTATTCCCTGAAGTTCTTTATAGGCGGCAAGTTTACAGAAGTAACAACGTTGAGGGGGATTGGCGCGGAATCTTTTATCCCGCAACTCATCGGTTAAAATAAAGAGGTGAGGAGCACCAAGAAGCCGGAGGAGATGTTTCACTTCTTTTAAGCAAGAGATTGAATAGGTCGGGGAGACGAAGGTTACCGCTAAGCAATTTTCTCTTCCCAGGGTAATAAGGGCGCATTTTAAGAGCAGGGTAGAATCAACACCGCCGGAAAAGGCGCAAATGACCTTTTTATAGCCTTTTAAGATTTTTTGGAGTCGGGCGAGTTTTTTTCTTAAAAGGTTAGTCATTAAAATTTTTCCCGGTATTTATTAAGAATCGTCGCTACTTTAGCCAAGTCCTTTTTCCTAAGAAAGCCGATGTGGCCAACGCGGATAATCTTACCCCGTAGGTCCTTCTGACCATTAGCCAAAAGGCAATTGTGCCGTTGCTTTATCTCGCTAATAATTTTCGTCGCATCCTTTCCCTCAGGCATCTTGAGCACGGTTAGGGCGTTGGACGGCGCCTCCGGTAAAAACTCGTAGCCTTTTAGTCTTTTGCGGAAATATTCCGCCCGTTCTTTATGCAATTTCCAAAATTGTCTGATACCCACTCGGTTTACTTTCTTTAAGGCGGCAAGAAAAGCGTAGAGAGTTAGAATCGCTGGGGTGAATGGCGTCTGGCCATTGGTAAGAAATCTCTCGTAGGTGCGAAAATCAAAATAATAGCGGGGACTTTTTGTCTTCTTTATATATTCTTCGGCCTTTTCATTGGCGCAAACAAAGGATATCCCCGGTGGAGCGGCCAAGGCTTTTTGACTTGCTCCACAGACCACATCCACATTCCAGTCGTCAGTATAGAATTCATCAGCACCCAAGCCACAAATCGCATCCACGACCAAAAGTCGGGCATTATCGTGACATATCTTGCCAATTGATTTTATATCAGCCAGCATCCCGGTTGAGGTATCGGTCAGGGTAGTAAAGACAGTTTTTATCTCATCATTCGTCCGAAGCCGACGTTCAATCTCTTCTAAGGGCGGCGACTTTCCATAAGGGTAGGCGATCTCATCGGTATAGGCACCATAGCGCCAGAGGATCTCACGCCAACGTTCGCCAAATACACCGTAGGTGATGACTAAACTCTTCTCATGACGGGAGACTAAATTCTGGATGCAGGCCTCCATTGCCCCGGTGCCGGATGCGGTCAAGATAAAGATTTTACTCTTGGTGAAGAGAACCTTCCGCAATTCCGAGAGCAGAGCGGCCAAGACCTTAGAAAAATTCTCCTCCCGGTGGTAAAGGATCGGGTTTAATAAAGTCAAGAGGACATCTCTTTCCATCTCTACCGGTCCGGGGGTAAAAAGGGTATATTTTTTTCTCATACTATCTCCCTTTCCGAACAAGTGAGCACTCAGAAGTATGAGAGGGCTTTCGGCCCCTCTTAAAAAACTCTTTTGATTTACGGAGCGGGCAGTATTCACCGCACATCGTGCAGACTTCTAATTCCTTTGCCTTCGTCCTTTCAAAAATCTCCTTGGCCCGTTTCGGGTCAATACAGTTGGCGACCATCCCTAAAAAATCAAGGTTTGCCCTCTGGCGGGATATCTTATTATCCCAATCTCTTGCTCCCTTTATTCCTTTGGCGATGTCAGCAGCGTGGGCGGCAATCTTTGCCGCAATCACCCCTTCCCGGACCTCCTCACAAGTGGGCAGTCCAAGATGTTCCGAAGGAGTTACATAACAGAGGAAGTCAGCGCCATAATAAGCGGCCAGGGCCCCACCAATCGCTGAGGTGATATGGTCGTAGCCACAGCCGACATCCGTAACCAAAGGACCTAAAACATAAAAAGGCGCTTCATCACAGATGACTTTTTCCAAAAGGCAATTGAGGTAAATCTGGTCAAGGGGGATATGACCTGGTCCTTCAACCATACAGTCAACACCTTGCGAGCGACAGTATTCAACCAATTCGCCTAAAACCAACAGTTCCATTATCTGTGGTTCATCGGTGGCGTCGGAGATTGAGCCTGGTCGTAGCCCATCGCCCAGTGAGAGACAGACTTTTTCTTCCTTGGCCATCGCCACAATCTCCGGGAAATATTCGTAGAGGGGATTTTCTTTCTGATTATAGCGCATCCATTCGACCACCAGCGCTCCACCCCGGGATACGATACCGGTGAGCCTTTTTCTCCGATAAAGGGATGGAATAATTTTTTTATTGATTCCGCAGTGGACGGTGGCGAAGTCAACCCCGTCGGTGAAATGTTTCTCAAACACAGCCAGGAGCTCGCGGGCCGTAAGTTCAACAAAAGCCTTGCCCAATTTTTTTGCTTCATAAAATGCTTGATAGATTGGCACAGTTCCCAGGGGGACTTTAGACTCACTGAGGAGAGCCCTTCTTATCTCATCAAGGTCACCACCGGTTGATAAGTCCATTACCGTATCGGCACCGGCTTCTATCGCCACCCTTAGTTTTTTTAATTCACTATCCAAGGAAGATGCCTCGGGTGAGGTTCCGATATTGGCGTTCACCTTGGTTGGAAGACCTTTTCCGATAAGAACGGGTTTAATATCCCGTCGTTTATTTTTTAGGAGACAGATTCTTCCTTTTTGCTTCATTGGGAAAGTTCGTCTAATTTCACCACTATCTCACTCTCTTTGGTTTTAACCGTTACCTTTTCGTGGAAGATATCAATACCGATAACTGTGCCCTTTCCGTAGGGGGTTTGGACAATTGACCCGAAAGAAGGGTATCTTATCTGTGCCTCCCGATAAATCTCTTCTTCATAAGCGAGACAGCAGAGCAGACGACCGCAGATACCAGAAATCCGCTCCGGAGGTAAAAAGAGATTTTGGGTGCGCGCTGTCCTTAAGGAAACCACCGGTAGTTTTCCTTTAAAGAGAACACAACAGACCAGGCGCCCGCACTTACCAATCCCCGATGTTCTCCGGGCATAATCTCGGGGATTAATCTTTCTGATGCGCGCTTTGATTGGAATTTGATTTGCCACCATCTCTTCAATCTTCTTCCGGTTAAAAGTTGAATAGGGGATGACATAAAAGGTAATCCGACTCTTATCCAACCGAATATGGTAATCAACCGGTTTTATCGGCAGTTGGTGGGATTTTACAATCTCCTTAAACAAAAAGAAGGATTTTTCGCCCAAAAGAGAGGCCTCCTTTTTCTGAGCTAAATCCGATTCCTCGGCGATTCTTAATATTACACCGATTTCTTCTTCACTGGTTGGAGAAGAGACCCGTCCCAGGTCCTCACCGATTCGGTCTCTCACCACAACAAAAACTCCCTCGGGCAGGTCACCTAAGGGTGAGAAGAAAGGGAGATAGGAAAAGGGAGAAAATTCAATCAAGTACCGCATATTATTATCTCTCCGAGCCGCGCCCGAAACGGCGACTCAATGGCGAAACAAGTTGTATTCATCTGGGTCAATATATTTTTCCCAGCCGGGATAGTTCCTTTCCGTTACGACATTTGACCAGAGGAGAATTGGCTCTTCACCGTGAATGGTCATAAATAGGAAGTGATAGTTCTTATCCAGATAATACCAGTGTTCGTGATAACGAACCTGTTCCTTAAAGGAATGGACTTCAATTTCGGATGGGATGCCGTATTTCATTATGATGCGCGCCCGGTCAGAAAAATGTCGCTTCTTTCCTAAATTTTTATCAATCCAGGCTAACCGGCTTTTAATCTCCCGATAATCGGTTTTTGCAAAATAACGTTTCAGATAGGAGAGTTTATCTTCATCGGTAGTGAGGTTTTTATAATCGGTTTTCTCTCTTTCTTGGGCGAGGATAATAAAGGCATTCTCTAACTCGAAAAGCATCTCACCCTCTTGGACTTTAATTAGGCTTTGCGGGGATGAGGGTTTCTGGTGATAGACATAGAAATCCCCTGCCCGCTGGGCTTGCTTGCCTGATGAGCAGTCCTTAATCGTTACTAATAAGGTATGTTTTCCTTCTTTAAGCCCAGCGGTGGAGAAGCCAAAAGTTAAAACAAAATTTCTCTTATTCGCCCTTTCTGTAAAATGCGCTAATTGTCTTTCTTTGCCTTCTTTTAGAATGGAGTAAGTCACTTCATAACGGGTAGTGTCAGTTGTTAAATTATAGACCTCCAGATAAACATAGGCGATTTTTGCTGACTCGCCAAAGCGGCGTGCTGGTGCTGGGTTAAAATAATAGCCGTTCCGATAGAAACGTCCGACCAGGCTATCCGTTCCAACATAAGTCGCAAAGATAATGGAAGAAAGAGAAGGGGAAGCCTGAAAGTCAAAGGATTTGAGGGTATCAGTTACCGAAAAAAGGCTTGACTCGGTCATAATATCCAGTTGGTAAAGAGAAGGGAGAGGGTGCGCCCTTTGAAAAATCCCAAAGCCGTCCAATATTGACAAAGAGGAAGTGCGGTAATTTTTTTTCAGCCGGACGGTCTTGCGTAGAGAATCTCTTAGCGAACCATCAAGATAAAATAAGAGACGAAAGGAAGCGAAGAACGTGTCGCCCTTTTCCTGATGGGAAAGGGAAGAATAAGGTAAGGAATAATAAAACTCAATAAAATTCTGGGTATCCACTACCCAGAATGCCCCATAGGAAACGGCCAATTCATTGCCCAGACAAATGCCGAAGAGGGAGACAAGCGCGGTAATCATTTTTCTTCCTCCATCAGGAGATATTCACCGATTCCTTTGACATCAACGAAAACGAAGGTCAGTCCTAAATTATAATAACGCCAAATTATGTAGGGTTTTTTATTGGTCTCATAGGGGTATTCTTCAATCGCATCCGGTGCGCCATATTTCAAATAGATTTTTGCCCGGTCCGAGGCCAGTCCTTTATCACCCCGAGAAAAATTCTTCAAGCAATAGTCAACCCTCTTAAAATAATCTTCTTCTTTCTCTTCCTTTCCTTCCCAGAATTTCTCCCAGGCGGCGCGTCTCATCTCCAAAGGTGTGCCCAGCAGTTTCTTCAACTCTGCTTCTTGGGCAATCGGGATGAGGGCCAGAACTTTTTTCTCCCATTCCTTATCGGATAGAAATTGCGAGACCCGAATAAAAATCATCCACTCTTTTTTACCAATCAACTTGCCCTTCTCGTAATAGGTAGCGGATAACTGATAATAGGCCGAGGTATCAGAAAGAATCGATGGGATTTGGGAAAACGGACCTACGGAAACGACACCAACAAACGGAGGGAGTGAGCAGGTAAAGACCACACGCCTTCCCTTTTTGAGCGAAACCAGTAAGAAATCAAATTGGGGGCGGCCGGTAGGGCGATAAAAAGCGATGGTATCTTCCCAAGAAAACTCCTCTTCAAATGAGACCGACTTCCCCTTCATCAAAAATAAGCCAGGTCTCTCTTTTAATGAAAATTGAGCCGAAGAGGTGCGGTCGGAATTTTTATCTTCAAAGAGAAGAAGAAATTGAGAATAATAATCCGGTAGGCGAAATACTAATCGGTCGCGCACCATTCGTTTTTCATCTCGGGTCTCGGCATAATCCTTTAGCCAAATTTCTTGCCGCAGGGTTTTGAGGAGTTTTTTTTCCGGTAGAGAGAAGAGGGCGCAATAATAAGTCGCCTTAAAACCAACCGAATCTTTGAGAAAAATTAAGGAGGAAACCGGAAATTCATAAAAGACCTCTAAGTTGACCATTGAGTCGATGGTAAAAGTATAATCCGCCTTAACCGCGATATCCCCCTTAAAAGAGAGGGCAGCAAAAAGATAAAAGAGCGGCAATAGGGAATAGAAAAAAACCTGTTCCCAAAAAGCCTTTCTCGGTATCGCCATCAAATAAATTTACCGGAAAAATGAGAAAAATCAAGAAGAATACATCTTGGCCAATCCGCGTTTTATCTTTTGGGCAAAAGGGGACTCTCGGAGTTCGCTCAGTTCTCTTTTCGCTTGCTCTTTAATCTCAGAGGCTTTTAGCGAACTCCCTTTCAGATACTGATAAGCGGAACTGGCGGCAATCCTCCCTTGGAGGATTGCGGTTGATGCCTCTTCAATACCGCCGGCATCGCCGCTAACAAAGATTCCCGGAAGAGAGGTTGCTAAGTCTTCGTTATGATAAGGCAGATAACCACCTAGTTCTGAAATATAAACAATCCGACAGCCGACACAGGCCAGAAGGTCATAAACCGGCGAAAGCCCAACCGCTAAACAGATTAAATCAACCTTTAATCGCTTTTCGGTTCCTTTTATTAGCCTTCCTTTTTTATCAACCTTGACAATTGTTGCCAACTCCACGCTCTCTTTACCCTGGGCTCTTTTTATTGTGTGCGAGCATAATATTGGAACGCCGAGCCTTAATAGTTTTGCCGCGTGGCATTGATAACCACCAATTTCCGGCATAACCTCAATTACCGCGACAACATCAATTCCCGCCTGGAGCATCTGATAGGAGACAATCAATCCGATATTACCAGAACCAACCATCAAGGCCCTTTTCCCTGGTCTAATCCCGTAGAGATTCATAAGGGTCTGGACGGCGCCGGCGCCATAAATTCCCGGTAGGTCGTTATTTTCAAAGACGAGGTTATTCTCCTGTGCCCCACAAGCACAGATGATTGCCTTTGTCTCAATTTTTATTAGGGTTTCTTCTTGGACAACGGCTAATTCATAAGTCGGAAAAGGTGAATGATCCTCGGTTCGGTAGAGCCCCACAGCTTCGGCGGAGAGGAGAAATTCGGCACCACCTTTCTTTCTCATCTCATCGGTTAAAATCCTCGCAATCTCAAAACCGCGGATGCCACAAAAAAGGTCTCTTGAGCCAAAGAATTTATGGGTCTGTTTTAATAGTTGACCGCCGGGAGTTGGTTTATCATCAATTAAAAGACAGTTGAGCCCTAATTGAGTTGCGGTTAAACCCGCGGATAAGCCGGCTGGTCCAGTGCCAACAATTACCAGTTCACTTTGCTTTACCATCTTCCCTTGTCCTTTCAATCCTCATCCCTTCTCTTAACCTTTCTACGCAGACCATAACATTCGGCTTGCCGTCAACAACCATCAGGCAGGAGGAACATTTCCCAACCGCGCAGAAAAAACCGCGTGGTCTTTTGAACCGTTTTGTTATCCGGAACACCTTAACCCCATTCGCCAAAAGGGCGCAAGCAATTGGCTCATTCTCATATCCTTCCATCTCCTTTCCTTCAAAATAGAACCGAACTTTCTTTTTTGGCGGGAATTTTAATATCGGGTGTTCACCAATTCGGGGGCTAAATTCCTCTGGCATATTCTACGGCGTTTTTGAAGATTAGCAAGCCAATCGGCTCGGGTTTCTCTTTTTGCCAATTCGGGTGCTGCTCTTTGATTGTGAAACGTTCCGGATGGGGCATCAGACCAAAGATGCGTCCTTTTGGGTCACAAATCCCCGCGACATTTCCAACCGAACCATTTGGATTATAAGGATAACCAGCCAGTTCACCTTTTTCATTGACATAGGTAAAGACAATCTGATTATTCTTCTCTAATCTTTTTAGAATCTTCTCTGATTTTGGCAGAAATTTCCCTTCGGCATGGGCGACGGGTAGAGTAATTAGCTCAGGCAACCCCCTAATAAAGAGACAGGGGCTTTCGGTATTCGTCCTCAGATATACCCAGCGGCATTCAAAACGGAGTGAATCATTAAAATCAAGGGTGACCGTCGGGCGGGCAAAATAAGTGGATGGCGTAAAGGCCGGCAAGATGCCTGCCTTTACCAGAACCTGAAATCCATTGCAGATACCGAGAACAAGCCGTTCTTCTTTGAGAAATGAGATGATTTCCTCTCTTAGAATCGTGAGCAATTCATTGGCTAAAATCTTGCCGGCGGCGATATAGTCCCCATAAGTGAAGCCGCCAGGGAGACAGAGAATCCCATAGTTTCGTAGGATATTTTTCTTTTCGCGCAGATAATTTATATGGAACTTATCAACCCGGGCACCAGCCCGCTGGAAGGCGAAGACCGTCTCTTCATCACAGTTAGTCCCCGCAGTAAAGAGAACTAAAGCCTTCGGTTTCATTCCTCCTATAGTACCGAGACCTTTCTTTTATGTCAAGGGTATAATGAGAGAACTCTGAAAAAAGTCTAACGACAGCGATGAAACAAACGATTACAGTGATAAAAGATACATAGGTGTTATCGCTGTCATCGTCTAATCATCGGCGTAATCAAGATTTCTGGGTTTTTCAGAAATCTCAATGAGAGAACTCTGAAAAAGTGGGTTTGGGAAATCTTGCCTTTACTAAAAATCACCTGAATTATCTTCCCGATTGAATTCTTTCCCGCTGGACACCTCACCCGTTCCCCTCTAAAACAAATTTATCAATCTCACTCTTTCTAATCTTTGGAGGTATGTATGCCTTAATCTTATTCCTCTTCAAATGCCCCCGATTCTCCGTCATATCGTAGATGCCATCACCACATACCCCGGCTATCTCATCTCCCCGCCTC
>CAYRLZ010000056.1:0-25310 GCA_964425275.1 uncultured bacterium
AGCTCATATTGTTTATCGCGCAGCTTACCCGAGGTCTCTCCTCTATTTAATATGGAGTGGTGAATTCAAATTGGATACCATCCCTATTGAACTTCCTGCTGGGTCGCCAACTGGAATAGATTTAATATTGGACAGAAAAGGCTTTCCCCATATCGCCTATGGAGATAATTTTCTCTGGTATATCAGAGGTTATGAAGGGCAGGCGATTAAAGAGAAGAGAAAGGCAGTGGCAATCTTTTTCAATCCTTCCACTTTCAAACAAGAACTTAGGAAAGGGGTATCGGTCTACAGATAAATAAGGCTTCCTTATAACTCTATTCCCATCGTAAATAAAAAACACTTCTTCTTTAGATGACTTCCTTCCCAATATATCCGCTGGCAGGTCGGAGATTGGGAAAAATTCTTTTGGGTACGGAAAGTAAAATACGGAACCTTCCCCTTAGCCTCCTCTTTATCTATCTCCTCAATCTCCTCATTACAGATAAGACAGCGGCTAAATGGCTTAATCCTATCTTTTAGATTAAGTGTTTGATTTAAGATTTTCAACTGCTCCTCTGGTGAATCGGTATTCAGAAATATAACCCCTTTTTCTTTCGTTAACCTTTCTTTCCGGGTTATAATGATTCTATCCTCCCGCCGGGCAGTGAGGACTAACTCAACCTCACTAATTATCTTCTCGTATCTCGTATCAAACCTCAAAATCCTTAAATATCTTGCCAACTTTCCTAACATTATATCACAGAAGAACTTCATCCTCAATTATAATAAAAACTTTCCTTTCCGTAAGCAGAATAAAGAGTGGACTATAATAAGTCGCCAACCACAAAACCAGAAAATTTCAGTTTAACATCACTCTTTGGGGAAGGGGCTTTCTTGTTCTTTTTATGTTTTCATCTTTTCTTTTCTAAAATCGTAGTCAAAAATTCCACAAGGTCAACTCAAGGGATTAGCTCATACTTCAAGCCTTCTTCCCAAAAAGTAGCATAGAGCTGATAAAGAGAATTACACTCAGAGCCTTCCAGCGGGAACTTAAAAGATTCCTTTCCCAGAAACCAACTCCGCCAAAGAAGCGAAAGAGAATGATTAAACGCTATACTAAATCCCGTGAAATAATGATACAGACCCTCAGAAGAAACGGCTGGTTTTGTCTCTTAAAGGCTTTGGCATAAAAGAAGCCCAGCAGTTTATGCATTTTACCCTAACCCACCGAAATTAGCAGTGACTATGTTTTCCATCTTTCAACCTTCGTTGACAGCTTAGAGGGCGGGGTTTGGGCGAAGTGTGGCGAAGCCTTTTATCTGCTGTTAGACGCAGTGACAGGTCATTTACGTTTAACAACCATCCAAATAGTATCATATAAGTTACAATTTGTTATCCTTTTAATTATTAAAAAAATTAAGTATAATAAGTCATGAATAATTTTTTTTATTCCTGTTGCAGCATAATACGGATCTAACGTATCTTCCACTATAACAAAATTTTTTTTAGTAAGACATTTAGCTAAACTCGAAACAGTAAAATGTGATAAATGTATTTCACTTGAAGTTCTGTCTAACTCTATTTTAGGCAACCCAAACATTTCATATTTTCTAAATTTACCGATTTGGAAAACTGAAAGTAAACATCCAATCGTACACCTTATACGCCTTCTAAATGAATCGATATCGTTAGGAACAGCAATAATAAGAATTCCTTGTTCATTTAGCAAGTTATAACATCTTTCTATTAACCGAGATGGATCTGGTACATGCTCTAATACATGGAAAAGTGTTATTATATCAAATCGACGGTCGCCAAAATCAATATCCTCTGCTTGACCTTTTTTCAAATTTAAATCATATTTTTCTTTTGCTATTTTTATTGCACTTTCTGATATTTCCGTTCCTTCTACCTCAAAATTATTTCTGGCAAAATATAAAAATTGTCCTATTCCTGCCCCAATATCTAGAAGAGTTCCTGTGTCCTTAAATTTCTTTACCATTTTTAGGCGCCTTTGCCAAAGAATATCTCTACCTTTTTCTTCTTCAAGCCACGAATCATATTGATTTTCTCTGGAATAGAAATTTATGATTTCATTAAAAGCAGGTCTTGGATTATTAAATATATATCCACAATGATTACATTTGAAAATATTATGCTTGTTATCTATTGGGAATATATCTTCACTTTCACATAAATTGCACTTATTTAGATATTCTAATTTCATAATATTATCTCCTTAATTTGTCATTTCGCCTAACGGCTCCAGCATAAAAGAAGTTTTGCGAAGCAAAATTTGGGTGAGTGCCATAAGGCACGAAATCCGAAGGATAGATGGAGCAAAGTGACATCAACCTTTTATGCTGTGTTATCCGCCGTATCACAGTTGTACTTAAAAGAAAACTCTCTCCTCGCCTTTAAGAATTCGACCGTCAGGTCTCTGGAATATCATCTTTACTTTGCCAGTCATTTCAGAAGGCTTTCTACTAAACGAAGAATATACTATTCGCCCAATCGGGCAAAGTATTACTTCACGCTCGGATGCACCTATTCCCATCTTCGCCTTCCGGAAGTCTGTTTTTTTGACGTTAAATGACATTGAATACAGTTCCGTCTCAATGAATTCAAAACTCCAAGAAAACCACTTGCTATGAGCCTCGGAAATAGTAAGGGACACCTTACCCTCTGAGGTAGTCATTGCCCCGGAAGCATCGGCTAGAATGAAATAAATCATAAGCCCTTCTATCCCTTCTTTATATGCTGCCCCATCTTTAACATAATCAGGGGGATTATCGTTTAGTTTACTGCACCCAAATATAAACAAACCGGTCAAGATGAGAACAAAACTTAACGGCTTTTTCATTGCGACCTTCTTAAAAATAATATGGCGTATAACTCGTTCACAATAGCACCGAGTGCCATTTCGCTCCCAAAATGGGATGATAGTAGCACCTGGTGCGGATATTTTTCATTTTATACGCTGTTGGTCGCTTCTTATCATTTATTTTGGTTCAACCTCACTTTTTAGGGAAGTTTTATAAGGGGCTTCCCCGTTCTTTCTTCTTAGACTTTTGTCATTCATAACTTATAGTATACTCAAAATTTCAAAAAAGTCAACCCCACAATACAACCGGTTGCTAAATTTTCCATATCTCTTTCGGCTTTTCCTATAAATAACTCTTTGCGGGTGATTATTTTATTATTCCCGACGATAATCTTCATCTTATTTTTCCCAAAATTCTTAAATTTTTGCTAAAACCATACCGGTTTAGAATATCTTTAAGTTCTCTTCTATCATTTTCTAATATTATCAAAAGAGAAAGTCAAGCCACACAAATATAATCCGGCAACCCCTCTTTTCAATCGATGATTTTAGGAGGATTATAATGTTGTATAAGGAGATAAAACTATGGAAAACACTTTTGTCTCAAGGCAAATTTTAAGTCCCAAAGAAAAGTTGTCCTGAAGGGAATTGCCTCAGGGAATGTTAGTGAGACCGGCCGACGGCGAGGGATTAGCGTTAACCTCTATTATCAAGGAAAGGACCGATTATTCAAAAGTGCCGATGCGATATTCCGGCATCAAAACAGAAATCGTCTCCGTACGCAAATTGCAAGGTGAGAAGAACTGCTGCGGAAGAAAGATATGGTCATCGCAGAGCTGACCCAGGAGAATCTTGAGCTAAAAAAGGGGCGCTGGGAATGAAAGACCATCCCCATATCCTCAGGGAGGCATTTTCATAGGTCGTGGTGTGGGTGAAAGAAGCTAAAGAACGAAGCGGCTTGCCAATCGTGGATATCCTACGCCAACTGGATATTGCTCCGAGCACCTATTATCGAGTTAGGAAAAGCCTTTGCCGGCAAGCCGGTAATTCTTCTCCGGCGCATCCGAGCCGAAGAAACTTGTATGAGCTCTTACCCGAAGAGCGGATGTTAATTATTGATTATGCCCTTACCTATCCGAATCCCCGCCACCGCGAGTTAACATAGAGGATGGTCGCCGAAGGGATTGTTCCCTCAAGTGTGTATAGAGTATTGTCTGAAAAGGGCTTAATTCCCAAGTGGCGGTTGAGCGGGTATTAGAGATTCCGGGGCGAAAACGAGAACCGATTATTCAGACCGACAATGGACCGGTATTTCGGAGCCGGGAGTTTAAGCAGTATCTTGCCCATCAGGGTATTAGCCAGAGACGGATTTACCCCCATTGCCCTGAGCAAAACGGCATTATTGAGCGTGGCATTCGGACCGTAAAGGAATTGGCGGGGGCTGAGTTTTCGGAAAATCGTTCCGCTTACGATGAGACAAGAAAGGCGATAGAGCATTATAATCAGGAGTGGCGACATTCAAGCCTTCATTATCTCCGTCTAAAATCAAAGGGTCAAAAGTTCTCATTTTCTGTGAAACAGTACAGTTTCCACTTAAAAAGGTAGTCATCTTTTCACCACCCCTGCCGCCTTTTGATGCCTTCGCCATAGTTCACCGATTAGTTTGCTCTCCTTAAGCCAATTTATCGCCCAGATTTAGCCAAACTCAATTGAGAAAATATTACTGTCAGTAATATTTTTAGAACTCGGATTTTTCATCTAAGTCTTTGATTTGACAAGACTTATAGGATTTTTCGGGCAAGATAGGGGGTGGTATAGGGGGTGCTATTGGGGATGCTATTAAAAGCCCTATTCTCTTTCCTATTCTCTTGCCTATTCGGAATTCTATTCGGTATTCTATTCTCTTCCCTATTGGTAATCCTATTCTCTATCCTATTGAGCGTTCTATTCCCTTTCCTATTCGGTGTTCTATTCTCTGTCCTATTGGGGATGCTATTGGGTGTTCTATTCTCTTTCCTATAAAGAGCCCTATTAGGAATCTTATTATTGGCTCTATGCCTCATCGTAGCAAAGGTTATATCCAGTGATTCTAATGAATAAAGTTTCCTGTGGGGAAACTTTTTTATCGTCTGATTTTGCTTCTAACCCTATGATTTTACAGGACTTATCGGATTTTTTCTTTCTTTTAGGGTATCGTTCCCTCTACGGCTTACCCTACCCCTTACTTAATGCCTTACTGGGTCTCTTACCCTGTCCCTTTCTCTATCCCTTCCTTAACCCTTTCCCTGCTTCCTTCTCTTGCCCTTTCTCTTACCTCTTCTATCTCCCTTGGTCTGTCTCCCTCTGATACGCTCCCTGATAGGCTCTCTTGGTCTCTCCCTTAATCCTATTAGGGATGGTATTAAAAGCCCTGTGCGGAAATCTCTTATTGGTTCTATCCCAAGTGGTAGATAAGGTTATATTCACCGCCCTTTTTGGGAAGAGGGAGGCATATAATAAACCATTTGGTATGAATAATCAGGGTGTGGGAGCGGACAAGTTTCTCGTCAAACACCCAAAAGACCTCTTTCGGGTAGATACCATGTCTAAAAACAGCACGAATTTCAACTTGACGGCGATATAAAGTGATAACTTCAGGAGTTCTGAACCTCCGAAGTCCAGAAGTTAGGAAGCGTAACAGGACTAACTAAAACTGCCTACTGGGCGGAAAGAATTTTTAGAGAAAGGTTGGGGATTGAAGAGGAAGTTAAATCCCGAAAAGAAGATTATGGGTTAAGCCTTTATCCAAATCCGTTTCGGTCAATCCTTACCATCACCTCTTCTTCTGGTGTGGACTTGTGTCCCGCAAGGCGTGCGGAAATCAGAGTTGATATTTATAATACCAGTGGCCAACTGGTTAAATCAATTAAAGGTTTTCCTCCAATCCATTGGAAGACCCGTGATGAAAATCCCACAAGAGACTCCCCTCAAAGTTAGCGTCATCCGATAGGTTTTTCTATTTAACCGTCCAATCAAAAATAGCTCTTTTCTTGCCAGTGCCCAGAAAGGAGGTAAATATTGACTATATTCCAACCCTGTGCTATTATATCCTATGAAAGAATTATACGACAGAGTTGAAACCCTACGGGAAGCGATGGTTAATCTTCAAAAGGAACTGACCGCCCGCCCAGCCATTGCGCCGGAAAATGGTGGGAAGGGTGAAAAGGAAAAAGGGCTCTTTCTCACTACTGTCGTGCAAGAGATGGGTTTTGAATATGAGCGATATGATTGTTTTGATGAACGGATTTCTGATATTAGACCAAATTTACGGGTCATCTACCCCGGGAAGATAAAGAAAAACCTCTGGATAATAACTCATCTTGATGTTGTGCCAGCAGGAAACCTCTCACTCTGGGAAACCGACCCCTTCTGCGCCGTCGTAAAAGAGGATAGAATTTATGGCCGGGGAACCGAAGATAATCAACAAGAACTCGTCGCCTCCCTCTTTGCCTTAAAGGCATTGAGAGATTTGAATCAAGAACCAAGGTATACGCTCTCCCTACTCTTCGTCGCCGATGAAGAGACCGGCAGTCGCTATGGAATTAACTACCTGCTAAATAATTTTTCCCTATTCCAAGAGGACGATTTAATTGTCGTTGCGGATGCGGGAAATAAGGAAGGTTCAATGATTGAGATAGCGGAAAAATCACTCCTCTGGCTAAAATTCATTATCCGAGGTAAGCAATCCCATGCCTCTTCTCCAGAGGAGGGATTAAATGCCCACCGCCTGGGCGCTAAATTCTTATGCCTCCTGGATAAAAAACTACCCAAAAGGTTTAAGAAGAAGAACCGTTTGTTTGAACCGCCCTATTCAACTTTTGAGCCGACAAAAAAAGAAGCCAATGTGCCGAATATCAATACCATTCCTGGTGAGGATGTATTTTATTTTGACTGCCGAATTCTCCCAGAATACTCTCCCGAAGAGATTGAGAGTTTTATCCAGGAATTGAAAGAGGAATTCACGAAGAAGGTGGGTGGGGAGATTTCATTTTCCGCAATTTATTCATCTGAACCGGCACCACCAACTAATCCAAAGGCGGAAATTATTAAAAAATTGAAGAGAGCAATAAAAGAGGTCTATGGGGTCAAGCCCTTTGTGAAAGGCATCGGCGGAGGCACGGTCGCCGCCGCCTTCCGTAAGAAAGGTCTGCCGGTCGGGGTCTGGGGTAAATACGAAGGAAAGGCCCATCAGCCTAATGAATACTCTTTGATTGATAATATGGTAAACGATGCCAAGGTCTATTGTCGCTTGGCCCTTTTATAAAATTCATCCTATGCAGGCATTTGAAATCCTGCGACAAGAACATCTTTTGATTGAAAGGGTGATGCGCATCCTCTCTTTCCTTTTGATTGAAGAAACCTTCCACCGCCCGAATTTTGACCTCTTTCTCAATCTCTTCTACCAGGTATTTGCCCGACATCTAATGAAGGAAAAGGCCCTCTTTGCCTTCCTTTGTGAAGGTCTCTCACCAGAATCGGAAATCCCGGTCGCTCTCTTAGAGAAGAGCGAAGAGATTCAGTATCATCTACATAACGCAAGAAAATGCCTTTCCGAGGGGAGGGACGAAGAATTCACCTCTCATATTGAAGAGTTTATCCTTCTCTCTTCCCGGCATATCTTCCAGCAGGAAGAGAGTGTCTTCGCCCAGGAAGAGAACTTCGCAAATCGGCCGGAGGAAAAACTCCTCCGGGTCTTTCTCGGATATGACCGGATGATTGGCAAGAAAACCCCGGAGTGCTTAATCGGTCTCTTAGAGGAGATGGAGCAGGAAGCAAAATATCTCATAGATTCCTGACGGCGCGATGATTACCACTAAACTAAATGACTTGGCGAAACGACTCTTGCCCTTAGAGAAGCGGCTAAAGGAACTGGAGAAAAACCTCCAAAGCCCGGAGGTTCTCCGCGACCCCAAGACCTTGGCGCTCTTCTCTCGGGAATATAACAAACTAAGAGAGTTATTTGACAATTTTGAGGAACTGCAACGGATTGAAAAAGAGATACGAGAACTGACGAGGCTATCCGCTGAGGAAGGTTGGGGGGAGGAGGTAGAAAGAGAGAAGGTCAGTTTGGAAAAACGGCAGGAGGAACTCTTCCAAAAGATTATGAGTTATTTTCTCCCCGAAAGCCCTTATTACAAAAAGAATTGTATTGTGGAGATTCGGGCGGCGGCTGGTGGTGAAGAGGCGGCTCTCTTTTCCCGCGACCTCTTTCGGATGTATGCCAAGTTCATTGAAAAGAAAAAACTCACCCTCAAAGTCTTATCCTCTACCCCTTCGGATTATGGCGGTTTTAAGGAGATAATCTTTGCGGTGGAAGGAGAAAACGCCTATTCCCTTTTCCGATTTGAACAAGGTGTCCATCGGGTGCAGAGGATACCGGTGACCGAATCTTCCGGACGAATTCACACATCCACCGTCACCGTCGCGGTTTTACCCGAACCGGAAGAGGTAGAAATCACAATCCGCCCGGAGGATTTAAAGATTGATGTCTTCCGCGCCAGTGGCCACGGTGGTCAGCACGTCCAGATGACCGATTCCGCGGTTCGGATAACCCATATCCCTTCCGGGATTGTTGCCTCCTGTCAAGACGAACGGAGTCAACACCAAAATAAAGAGAAGGCAATGAAAATCCTAAGGGCAAGACTCTTAGAAAGAGAAAGAAAGAAACAAAATGAAGAGATTACTTGCCAACGACGGAAACAGATTGGTTACGGAGAAAGGGCGGAAAAGATTAGAACCTATAACTTCCCCCAAAACCGAATTACCGACCACCGGATAAACCTCTCCTTCTATAACTTAGAGGAGGTCCTCAACGGTGCCTTAGACCCAATCTTGTCGGCACTCTGGGAAAAAGAGATAGAAAGTCTATGCGGATCCGTGAGTTAGCGGTTAAGTTTTCCTTACCGCAGAAAGAACTGGAAGATATTCTTATCCATTATTTTGGGGTTACCCGTTCACAACTTTACCTCAATAATTTTACAATATCGCCGAAACTCCTTAGTATCTTGCAAAGGCGAAGAGAAGGCTATCCGGTAGAGTATTTAACAAATACCGCCTTCTTTCTTGACCGGAAATTATATATTGACGAAAGGGTTTTTATTCCCCGTCCGGAGACTGAGGGACTGGTGATGACTATTTATGATTTGTCGCGGGGAAAGGAGGTTCGCCGGATCCTTGACATCGGCACCGGCTCTGGGAATATTGCGCTAAGTCTCGCTTGCCTCTTTCCCACCGCAAAAGTCCTCGCCACCGATCGGTCAAGAGATGCCCTGAAAGTAGCGCGGATAAATATCAAAAGATACCACTTAGAAGAGCGGGTTAAGTTAATTCTGGCTGATTTATTTGATTCGCCCAAGATAAAGCCGGATTTTGATATCATCGTCTCCAATCCACCCTATGTCCCATCGGATGAAATCCCTCTTTTACCAAGAAGCGTGTTAGATTTTGAACCCCGCGGGGCAATTGATGGCGGTCGCGATGGCTTTTGGTATATCCAAAGGATATTGACCGAGGGTCGGAAATTCTTAAAAGAAGGCGGAAGGATTTTCTTAGAGATTGACCCGCGGCATAAAGAGAAGATTACCGCACTTGCGCCCGGGGCAAATTTCTTGCCTGACTTAGCCGGTAAAATTAGATATGCAATATTTCCAGGATGAGGGATGAAATTATGGAGATTGGAATTATTGCCAATCCCAAAAAAGCCGAGGCCAAGGAAATTCTTAAAAAAATCGTCCCCTTCCTCCTCAGGAAGAGAGTAAGGGTAAAATTCTTGAAAAGCGCAAGATACTTTGGTTATGAGAAACAAATCGTTCCGCCTAAGGAATTCTTGTCTTCCAGTTCTTTAATTATTGCGATTGGTGGTGATGGCACAATCCTCTCCGCCGCCCACCTGGTTGAGGAGAGGGAGATTCCAATAATGGGGATAAATGTCGGGAGTTTAGGATTCCTGGCCTTCTTCTCAAAGGATGAGGCAATGGCGGCCCTTTCTGATTTCTTAAAAGGTAAGGCGACAATTGAAGAACGGATTGCCTTACGTTGCCAATTTAAGGGGAAGGATTATTTTGCCTTAAATGATGTCACAGTTAATATGGGAAAGTCTTTAAGGGCGATTGAGGTTATATTATATTCCCAGGGAGAGTATATCTCTACCTTTCTTGGTGATGGTGTGATTCTGGCAACACCCACCGGTTCTACCGCTTACTCCCTGGCCTGCGGCGGGTCAATAATTTATCCGACCCTCTCTAATTTTATCATCACCCCGATTGCCCCTCACGCCCTTTCCGCCCGCCCCTTAATTATCCCGGCCGAAAGAGTTATTACTGTGGAGTTGGCCAAGGAATCCGAGAGCGGTAATTTAGTAATTGATGGCCAGGTAAGAGAGCCGATTCTTCCCAAGGAGCGGGCCTATTTCCGAAAGGCAAAGAAGCCGGTAAAGATTATTTGCCCAAGAGAAGGATATTACTTTGCCCTCCTCCGTCAGAAGATGCGCTGGGGCGGTTTGACGTCTAACCGCATATGTTGAGGATTCCCAACCGGGTTAATGAGATAGTAAAATATGCGACAATCCCTAACTTCTTAACCCTTTCCCGCCTCTTCCTCTTACCGCTCATTTTACTATTTCTCGCGCGCCAGTTGACCACCTTGGCTCTCGTCTTGATGGCACTCTCCTGGCTCTCGGATGCCTTGGATGGCTTTCTTGCCCGCCGGTTAAATCTCACAAGCGAGGTCGGAAAGATATTGGACCATCTGGTTGATAAAATCTGGGTGGGGAGTGTCCTGGCGATTTTGGTCTGGACAAAAAGACTCCCTTTATCAATTGCCCTTGGGGTAATAATCCGAGACCTCTTAATTGTCGTGGGCTCATCGCTTCTTATCCGCAGGGGTCTAATCCTTTCCTCTAACATCTTTGGCAAACTCGCCGGTTTTTTCTTTGCGGTTCTTATTATCACCTATACTTTACAACTTAAACCCCTTATGGTTTGGGTCTTTTATATCATCTGGTCATTACTCTTTATCTCTTTTATAAGTTATATCCCCTTATTTATCAAATCCTACCGTTCCCTATCCCTTCGGGAAACTCAAAATTCTCACCTCAAACCTTCTAATTAGCAAAGATTCGCGTCTATCTTTCCGTGTTTTGTATTTTTAGGACCCCCGCTCCTTGGATTTTTCCCTGTTTGAGTAAGATGAGGGCTTTGTTAGCTTCCGCCAACTTAAATTCCTGGACCTTGGGCTTAACTCTCAACCTCCCGACCAGGGTCAAAAAATCCTGGGCATCCTTTCTTGTCACATTGGCCACACTCTTCACCTCTTTTTCTAACCAGAGGTCTCGGGCATAATCCAATTTTAAAAGAGAGGCTTTGTCGGTCTCTTCTTTCCTTATCGCATTGCATACCAATCTCCCGCCTCTTTCCATTACCCTCAAACCTTCTAAGAGTGGTTGCCAGGCGGGCGTAAAGTCAATGGCGCAGTTAATCTTTTCTGGTGGGTTTTCACCGGTGGCTCCAACCCAATCCGCCCCCAATTCCCAGGCCATCCTCTGATGTTCTATCTGACCTGGCCTTGTCCAAACAAAGACCCGGCAATTGGGATAAAGGGTCTTGGCAATCTGAAGGACAATATGAGCCGATGCCCCGAAACCGAATAGACCGAGTATTGAGGTGTCGTTTATGCCGGTTAACCTTAGGGCCCGATAGCCAATCACCCCGGCACATAAAAGTGGTGCGGCGATGGTGTCGGTAAACCGTTCCGGAATTAAGTAGGCAAACTCTTCGGAGACAACGGTATATTCCGCATAGCCACCGTCGGCATCCCTTCCTGTTGCCTTAAACCCTTCGCACAAATTCTCATTACCCGCAAGACAGAAGGAACAGCGCCCGCAGGCGGAATTTATCCAGGTAATCCCAACCCGGTCCCCAATCTTAAATTTCTTAGCCCCCTTTCCTTTTTCCTCAACCCTTCCAACAATTTGATGACCTAAAATAATTGGGAATTTAGATGGTGGAGTTCTCCCTTCAATCTCGTCCAATTCCGTGTGGCATACCCCACAAGCCGAAACCCTCACTAAAATCTCATTCTCTTTTGGCTGGGGAATAGGTAATTCGGCTAATTCTAAGGGGTTGGGATTTTCTTCTAATTTTGTGACCCCTTTTAATATCAGGGCTTTCACTTAAAGAAATACCGATGATTACTTTTTCTCTAATAGGAGAAAGTTTCTTTCTAATTGGGCGAAATCTCTCCAGATTTTTTTCATTGCCCAATAATCCTTCGGGTGATAGCGCCGCTTATGAAAATATAACTCTCGTCTCAGTTTCACCTTCGTATCTTCAAAAACCGCGGAAGATTTTAGTGTAATCAGAGAATCACTAAATTCAAAATCGGCGGGCTGATAAAAGGCCTTATACCCTTCGGGGATAGAGAATTCAAACCGGTAAAGGTAAGAAGCCGGGGTTTTTAAATCAAGGGGATAATTTCTTTCCGCAAGGGTAAAATAGTAAGGGAAGTTATCAAAGAATAGATAAGGAAAGAGTAGGATGCGCATCCGATTCCCTTCAATCACCCCGTATTTCTCGGCTTCAAAATCCAAAGAGACCTTAACCGGTCTTCTGGGTTCGCGGAGGTTCTCTATCTCCCAGTTTTTAAGTTTTATCCCGGTCTTAATTGCCGATATCGCCCCTCTTAGTTTTATCTCCTTCTCTTTTTCGGTCTTATCTTTATAATCAGCCCGTAGTTGCATCGCCGACATCCCAGAAAAAGCACCGCTCATCTTCCCTTTGATATTACCACTGGGGTCAAGAAAAAGAGTGAAGGAAATCTCCGAGGGTATCTCCTTTGCCTCCGGGGTGGGAAGCGATAGAAAGAGGAGTGTATCTGGTTTGATTAGAAATACTTCGTCACCGATTATCTCCGGCGTCAGAGGAAATCCTTCATTGGCATCGGTTAGGATACTGGGAAAGGAAATTCCCAAAGATCTCCTTTCCGGAAACGTTGGGTCTAAGAAGATATAACTATCCCCTAATTTTAGGACACAGACCATATAGTAGAAATAAACTGGTGCCGGGATTTCTCTTATAATCTCCTTGGCCACATAACCGGGGTAGGCAGTAATGCCAACCGCTTTCAGCATCGTCAAAAGCAGTAGGCACTTATCCTTATTATCGGCATATTTCTGCTTATAGACCTCATCGGCTCTCGTTGGCTTAAAACCAGCATCCGGCAGGGTTAGGGGTATATCCCGCCAGTTCTTAGTAACATAATCGTAGACCTCCTGGATGATTTCTATCTCCTTTTTTCCGCGGGCTAATTCCTTGGCCTTTTTTACCAAATCGCCTTTAAGAACGACCCCTTGGTAGAACTCTTTTTTTAGTAAATCCCCGACTTCTTTCCAATCTTTGAGATTTGTCCAGTAGACGCGGGGTGAGATTTCACTTATCGCCACCCGACCCGGTTCGGTCTTAATTCTGGGCAAGGAACAGCAACTGAATTGATAAAAGAAGTAGCCATCGCTCTTCTCCTCTTTCACCTTCACACCACCAATTGTCTGGTATTTTATCGGGAAGGGGGTCTTTAAGGAAATTTGCGAATTAACAACTGGCTCTTCCTTTTGGAAGACCTTGCCACCAAAAAATTCTCGCTTCTTTTCTTTACTGTTTTTTTTAGAGTGTAAGATTATTCGGGAACTTTCTTCCACCGCGGAGAAGGCGATGCTTTTTATTCGGCTATTGGCATACTTCGGTGCCAAAAACTTCTCAACGGTGCTTAAATCACCAATCGCCTTCTTATCTGGGATAATTTCTTCCCCGGTCTTTTTCTGGGTTTTAGCGTTGAGGATAGTTATCTCTTCGGTCTCTTTATTATATTTCTCTAAGAGGTTGCCGAAAGTTTCTCTCCCCCGATAGGTGAGAATGAAAATAGAAATCTCCTTCTCTTCCTGGTAGGAGAAATCTCGGTCAACGGCAATGTGGGTTATATCCTTTTCTAAGATGGCCGATGCCTCCGAAAGGTAATCGCCGGCCAGGAGAAGAAAAAAGAGGAGGATTTGGCTCATTTTTCCTCCAAGATTATTCTCTTTTGGCTGATTGTCTCTATTTCTTCCATCAGTTTCTTATTTTCTTGATACCGCTCCGGTGGGATGAGGCGGGAGGTGATAGCAGAACGGGTAAAAGAGAAGATGGTATCTTTTTTCACTTTCGTTTCAATCTTCACTTCCATATCCTCAATCTTCTTCTCGTAATTAGTTGGGAGGAATTTGACCTTGAGGTTTTTCGGAAAAGTTATCGTGCTGGTTGCTTCGGATAAGTTTTTTAGATTAAAGTAGATTGGATACCGACGCTCTTCGGTCGCAAAGGGATTACCGCCCAAAAATTGGAGACTACTTACACCTCCGCCCCCAATGTGCCATTCTTGACCAATCTTTGTCGCATATTCCGGAACCGTTAAGAATAGTTCCAAGGTAATTGGCGTGCGGTAATCTTCTGGGTCTGATGTCTTAATAGAATCGAAAATTGTCTGAGGGTAACGGAGCTTGAAGGATTGTAAAAAGATTTCGGAAAGCCTTTCCTTGGGGAGCATTTTAATCAGATTGCGCAGGACCATATCAATTGCCCCTTTGCCAACAATCTGGAGGAAGATTTTGCCAGTTCGGTCCGGAAGGAGATTAAGATTGGACTTAACCTTGGTGAGATTTACTGAACCTGGTCTTTCTGGGGTCTTTGTCAAATCCTGTCCTTCTGGGGTACAGATGAGCACTTCCCGGTCGTCTTCAATTGGCGAAAGAAATTCCACTGACCATTCCACGGTCGGGTCGAAAAAGATAAAATTTTCTCCTTCTTTCAAGGCAACGATGGCGTGATTAAACTGACTTACAGCCGGGATTTCTTTTTCCACCCGATTATTCGGATTGGTCAAAACCATATAGGAGTTCTTAAAACCGGCCTCCCTTAATAGGCCAACTAAAAGTGCCGCCTTATCCCGACAGACACCGTAGCGATTCTTATAGGTAAAACTTATCGCGGCTGGTTCGTAACCGCCCTTTTTGCCGGTAAGTTTTGTCTCAACATAGCGGATTTGTCGCTTCGTGAATTCAAAGAGGGAACGGAGGGTATCGTCTTTGGTCTGGGCATTCCGGAGGAGATTTTTTAATCCTTCTTTTATCTCGGAATCGGGTAAGAGTTTTGGTTCACAGAGTTGATAATACCAGCAGGAGATTTCTTCCCAGGAGTTAGCAGTAGAAAGGACAAGTTTTGTGGCGATGTCTTCTAAGGGAGGCATCGCTGGCTCTTCAATAATTCTCGGGCAATTAGACCGAAAGAAGGTGTATACCATTTTCCCTTTCACTTCCTTTACCTGATGTTCAATTGAGCCATTTTTTACCACCCATCTTGGTTGCAAGTTCTTAGGAAAGTGAATCTTTAGCACTTTGGTTTTAATTGGCTCAAGCGATTCAAATAATTCCCAATAGTCAAAGACCGAATCAAAAGGCGGATTCCGGGTTATCCTTTCTACCTGATATTCAATAGCGCATCCCGGCTCAACCTCCGGGAAGGTGACTTTCAAAATCCGGAGATTAGGGACTAAGAATTTAGAACCCGGCCAGGCCGGCATCGGTAGGTCTTCAATATCCTCTCTCTTAACCTTCTTCACTTTACCATCAGGTTTGATAACAATTGCCTTTCTTAGGATAACGGTATCATAAAGGGTGATATAAGAAAAAGACGCCTCAGAAAATTTCTTGGCGCCGGTTGGGGTAAGGATTTTTATTAGGGTATGGTTCACCTCTCTACCGGAGGCATCAGGATTGAGGAAGATTTCGGTAGAATCAAAGAGGTATTGGGCATTACTTTCTGAATATTCCTCAGGTTCTTGACCCGGGATAAGTTTATTAGTGAAGAATAAAAGGATTAAAAAAATCGGATAAAGTTTTTTCATCGTCCCTCCTCTTTACTTGATTAAATAGGTTAAGGTGATTTTTAATATCTCTTCACCATTTTCCTTAGGAATAATATCTTCTTTCATTCCCACTACTCCGCCCAGGGTAATTCCTAATTGCTTTGCCTGTCGGAGGGCTTTTGTCTTGACCTTTGAGATAAGAAGGGAACGGACTTCTTCCCGCAATTTTTCTATATCTTCCGGCTGGAGGCGGACCTCTGATGTTAAAATTCCCCCTCTTTCGCCAATCCTTTTTATTATCTCCGGGATTTTCTCCAATTCCTTGGTTTTGATTTCGTATTCTTTAGTAATCTGGAACTTTTGCACCCGCATGCCCAAAGCAGTATCCGAAACCATAGCGATGTTATATCTTATCTCCCTAATCTCTTCCTTGGGTAAATTTAACAAGAAGAGGGAAGAGAAGATACTATCTCGCTTTTCATCGTTAGCCCTCTGGGTTTCGTTGGCCTTTAAGCCCCGGGTGATAACGGCAAAATGAAAAATGGCAAACTCCGGTTTTTGGGTAACCTTCTCTTCGGCGGAAAAGGAAATCTCTCTTACCTCCGCCCTTTTATCTAATCGCTTAAAGTAAAGAATAAGCGAGAGAAAGAGATAGAGGAGAAGTCCAATAATAAATATCGTCAAAAGATAAAAAAGGCGGTTTTGAATATCAAACTTTTTATCCTCTTCAAACATTTTCACCTCCCCCCGGGTAATATTCGGCCAGTATCTCTTCTCGGACTCTTTTTAGTTCACTCTTGGGAAAGATTTTTAATAATTCCCAGCCTAAAGTCAAGCTCTCTTCAATTGAGCGGTTTTCATTCTCACCTTGGGCGACAAATCTCTCTTCAAACTGATTGGCGAATCTTAGATATATCTTATCCATTTCCGAAAGTGCCTCCTCACCTAAGATCGTCTTTATCTCTTCCACCTCTTTACCCCGGGCATAGCAGGCGAAGAGTTGATTGGCTAAGTTGGGATGGTCTTTTCTTGTCTTCCCTTCACCAATCCCCCGGTCGCGCAGACGAGAAAGGGAGGGTAAGACATCAATCGGCGGATAGATTTTTTTCTTCAAAAGCGCCCGAGAAAGGATTATCTGCCCCTCGGTGATGTAACCGGTCAAGTCAGGAATGGGATGGGTCTTATCATCCTCGGGCATCGTTAAGATTGGCATCAAAGTTATTGAACCCTTTTTTCCTTTTATCCGACCGCATCTCTCATAGATACTCGCCAAATCCGAATAGAGATAACCGGGATAGCCACGTCGCCCCGGGATTTCCCTGCGGGCGGCGGCGATTTCGCGCAGCGCCTCACAATAATTTGTCATATCCGTCAAAATCACCAGAACCTGCATATCACAGTCAAAGGCTAAATATTCAGCCGCGGTTAAGGCCGAGCGCGGGGTTGCCAATCTCTCAATTGCCGGCTCATCCGCTAAATTTAAAAAGACGACAGTTCTCTCTAATGCCCCCTCTTCCTTAAAGGAGGTAAGGAAGAATTCCGCTTCTTCAAAGGTTATCCCCATTGCCCCGAAGACAATGGCAAACTCCTCTTTCTCGCCTAAGACCCGGGCCTGTTGGACAATCTGGGCCGCCAGTCGATTATGAGGAAGACCGGAACCAGAAAATATTGGCAGTTTTTGACCCCGCACTAAGGTATTTAAGACATCAATCGCCGAAATCCCGGTTTGGATAAATTCCATCGGATATTCTCGGGAATAAGGGTTTATCGGTGAACCTTGGATGTCGCGCCGCGCCTCAGGGATAATCTCCTCCAAACCATCACGCGGTCTTCCCAAGCCATCAAAGACCCGCCCAAGAAGTCCTCGGCTGACCGGAACGGTGATGACCGAACCGGAAAATTTAATCTTTGATTGCTCAAGGTCTAAACCCCGGGTTCCTTCAAAAACCTGGACGAGTGCTCTATCTCTATCTACCTCCAATACCTGCCCGCGTCGTTTTTCACCTGTGGGTTGGATGATTTCAACCAGTTCCAAATACTTTACCCCAGCCACACCCTCAACCAAGAGGAGCGGACCCTGAATCTCGGCAATCTTCCGATGAAGAATTACGGCCATATCTACCCCTTCCGAGAATCCTTTTCATTATGAAAACTTCGGATAATTTCTTCTTTTAGGTTATAAAACTCCTTCTCTTCTTGGAAATAGCGCATCCGGGCGATGCGCTCCCGCTGGGGATAGTTTTCTATCTCTTCAATTGAAACCTTGCCGGTTTGGAGATTTTCCTTTGCCAATTGGTAAAAGGTGAATATCACCGAAAGCATCTGGAACTGTTTCGCGAAGGAGGAGTAACTATCTATCGGGTCAAAGGCAATCTGCAAAAGAAAGTCCTCCCTTAACATTCGGGCGGTCTCTAAAATCAACCGGTCTTGTGCTGAAAGGACATCCCGGCCAACCAGTCGGACAATCTCTTCTAATTCTGCCTCTTTCTCCAAGATGGCCATCGCCTCCCTTTGCATCTCAAAGAACTCCGGAGAGATCCGGTCAAAAGTATCCTTCACTTCTTCTAAATAGAGGGAATAGGAGTTTAACCAATTTATTGCCGGGAAGTGTCTCTTATAGGCTAATTTATCTTCCAGACTCCAGAAGACCTTCACTACCCTTAAAGTTGCCTGGACGACCGGGTCGGAGAGGTCACCGCCAGGGGGTGAGACCGAACCGATAATTGAGAGAAATCCTAAACGATTATCAGACCCGAGGCAGATAACCTTTCCGGCTCTTTCGTAGAATTCGGCAACCTTTGCCGCTAAGTAGGCTGGATAGCCTTCTTCACCCGGCATCTCACCGAGCCGACCGGAGATTTCGCGCATCGCCTCGGCCCAACGGGATGTTGAATCCGCTTGTAAGGCAACCGAATATCCCATATCCCGAAAATACTCACCAATCGTCACTCCGGTATAGACCGATGCCTCACGGGCCGCTACCGGCATATTTGAGGTATTAGCAATAAGGCAGGTCCTTTTCATTAAAGGCTCATTTGTTTTCGGGTCTTTCAGTTCCGGGAATTCCAAGAGAACCGAGGCCATCTCATTCCCCCGCTCCCCACAGCCGACAAAGATAATGATTTCCGCATCCGCCCATTTGGAAAACTGATGTTGCATCACCGTCTTACCAGAACCAAATGGCCCGGGGATACAGGCAGTGCCACCTTTGGCAATCGGGAAAAATGTATCACAAATTCGCTGGCCAGTTAAAAGACTCTCTTTCGGTGGCAACTTCTTCTTAAAGGGTCGGGGAAATCTAACCGGCCATCGCTGCCTAAGGGTCAATTCTTTCTTACCTTCTGAGGTATCCAAGAGACAAATCGTCTCTTCAATAGAAAATTCCCCTTCTTTAATCCAGAGGATTTTACCTCCAACACCGGGCGGGACCATAATCTTATGCTGAACCAATCTTGTCTCGGGCACTTCACCAATTATATCCCCCTCTTCTACCAAATCGCCCTCTTTTTTCACTGGCTGAAAATACCACCTCTTTTCCCGGTTAAGGGCAAAAAGGGAAACTCCCCGACCAATAAAATCACCCTCCCTTTCCCTTAATTGCGAGAGTGGTCTCTGGATGCCATCAAAGATTTCACCGATTAGTCCTGGTCCCAATTCAACGACGAGTGGTTCGCCCGTATGAAAAACCGGGTCTTTTGGACCTAAACCACCGGTCTCCTCATATACCTGAATAAAAGCCAGGTCTCCTTTCAGACCAATAATCTCACCGACCAGGCGAAACTCACCAACCAAACAGACATCATACATCCGGGCATCCTTAATACCCCGGGCGACAATTAGAGGACCGCTTACCCTTTCAATCACTCCTTTTTTTTCATTCATCGCCCTACTCAAGCAATTTCTCCAATAACCCCTTGCCCTTTGGCCGACGGAGAGAAAAAACCAAAGGGAAGGTCTTCGGTCTATATCTTTCCAAGAATTGACTTAATGTCTCATAAAATTCTTCATCAACGATTAATACCTTATCCCCTTCCTCAATTATTGGCTGAATTTCCTCATCAATCTCCTGTCCCTTAGCCAGAAAAACAACCTTAAACCCGAATAAAGAAAAGAAGGCAACCTTATTCTTGCTCCCAATTACCTTAATCATATTATTACCATCTCTCTTAGAATCGCCGAATCAGTAATATTATACTGGAAGCGAGAGAGATAAATTCGGTGGATATTCTCTATCTCCTGCCGCTTCAAGAGATAATAAGCGGCAAGGACCTCATAGCCATAAGGTAAATACCGCACGGAACGGAGAAAGAGAGAGATAAAACTCCCAAGCCTTCTCTCTAATCTAAGAAAACCAAGATTACCTTCAAAGAGAAAAGGCCCGACCTCTCTTAATATCTCCTGGTAAGGAGAGGGAAACTTTCCTAAAATACCCGATAGATTTGATGAACTGATTGCCTCCTTCAATAAATCTCGGAAGAAATCACTACCCAGATGGCTATGAGATAAAAAGAGGTAATCTGTAAGGCGAAATTTAATCACCCGCAACAAAGCCAGAATATTCTTAACATCAGAAAGAAAGGAGAGATATTCGGCTAAAAAGGGAAACGGCGCGCTTTGGGAATAAATATAGGAAAAGAAGCGAACCTCTAAGTCATCATCGGAGGTCGCCTCCTTCATCATCGCTTTTATCTCTAATGGAAAGTCGCCATAGGGAAAATAACCAAAGGGTGAGGAATAAAGAGATAAGTCTTGGGAAAGAATTTCTCCTTTTCGGAATAGTTTTATATTATGTAAATCAAAAGGAAATAAGAGGAGGGGGAGAATTTTTTGGTTGGCATATTCCTTCAAGAATGAATGGTTCTCCCATTCCGCCGCCCGAATTATCTCCAATAAACTCTTCTCCTTAAATTGGGCATAAGGTGTATCGGCGAGGGAGAGGACAAATCGCTCCGGGGTCTCACAATTTAAGAGGCTTTCGTATTTTTCCTTATTTAAGAAAAATTTCTCCCTGACCCGAATCCGACCCGAGACAAAACCGTAGGACTCTTCTTCCAAATAACGAATATCCGTAGTAATTTTTTCCCACATAGACTTTTATTATACCAAAAACCGCTCTTTCGTCAACCTCCGCTTTTTTATTTAAGTCTTTAATTTTAGCAGGGTTTATAGGATTTTTATGAAAAATAGTTCTTACCCTCTATCAAATACCCGAACTAAAGTTCTATAACTATAGTTATAGTTTTCAAGGCCTGATTTTTACTCCTAAGTCTTTGATTGAACATAACTTATTAAATTTTTTAAGAAAGATAGGGGGTTGCCCCCTGGGTCGCCTTCTGGGTCTAATTCAAGCCGTAATTCTCCGCCTAATCCAGAGACTAATTGAGCGGCTAATTCTCTAACTAATTCTCTATCTAACCGAAAGGCTAATTAAGTGCCTAATTGTCATCCTAATTCTCTAACTAATGAAGGGGCTAATTGAGGGGCTAATTCCCTACCTAATTCTCTGTCTAATTGAGAGCCTAATTGAAGACCTAATTCTCGGCCTAATTAAAGGACTAATCGTGAGTTTGCAGAGATAGACATCAACCCCTTTTTCGTCTTTGAGGAAGGTAAGGGGGCACGGGCATTAGACGCCCGGATAAAACTTAAAGACTAACGCAATTTTGTCCCTTACCATTCAATCAAGTTTCGGACCTATTCATCTGCTTTTGTCTGTAAAGTGAGGGATGTTAAATATTCATTAAACTCTTTCGGGCTTTTAAGGAATTCCTTTATCCGACTCCCATCCGTTAAAATTTTTTTAGCACTTCACTGACACAACCATTTAAAGAATACCATTTTTGTCAATTCCTCTTCAATTAATACGCCATGAACTATTTTAGAACGTATTCCATAGATTGTCTTTAGATGACGGAAAATTCCCCTTCTTGCCACTCCGCCACCTGGCAATGATTTGGGAAACAAAAACCAGGCTATTCGGGAACTGACTTGAAAGGCAACTTCCTGGGGTACGGTAGAAAAGAGACATTCAAGAGCCATTATATCGTGAAGTATTTTGAATTCGTCATAATAACTCTGATTTGCCATCTCATGAAGAAATATTGCATACCATATACGATTCTTGATGCTAGAAGCGATAACATTTTCTTTATAATTTTGCCAAACTGACTTTAATGTTTTAATATCTTCGGTCCTAAAATGCGCCACGGGACCTTGATAAGTATAAATACCTACAAGATATTGCTCGTACCCTTTAATTTCTCCTCTCGCATCCATCAGGAATATCAATGAAGTAGATGCTGGATTATTCCGGACGATTCTCATTAACCGCAAGAACTCATGTGCTTTATTTGCCGCCCCTTCAATTTCAGCCTCCTCCGAGGGAATAAATAGGTAATTAAACATTGACCCTTCAGAGAACATTTCTTTGTAAACTTTATGGGTAAGTTAACTCTTATTTATTTACTCCATCAAAAATCTAAAAGAGGTAGCGGACTTCTTTGCGTCGGGCACTAACTCTTTATATACTTTACTATTCTTTCAAATGATTCGGCTTTCAGACTGGCGCCACCGACTAAGACACCATCAATCCCTTCTTTGGCCATTAAGGAATCAATATTGTCTGGGTTAACACTCCCTCCATAGATTATCCTCATATCGCCAGCAATATCGCGGCGGTATTTATCACTGATCAGTGCCCTTATAAAACTATGAACTTCGGCTGCCTCTTCTGGTGTCGCATTCCTTCCGGTGCCGATTGCCCAGACCGGTTCATAGGCAATCGTTATCTTTTGAATCCCTTCCTTAATGCCCGCGAGCCCTCTTTTTATCTGGTTTTCAATTATCGCAAATGTTTTACCGCTTTCTCTTTCGGCCAGTTTCTCACCGACGCAAAAGATGGGCAAAAGTGCAGTTTTTAAGGCGGTCAAGAGTTTCTTATTTATCAATTCGTCATCTTCCTTAAAATATTCCCGCCTCTCCGAATGACCGATTAGGACATACCGACAGCCAATCTCTAAAAGAAACTCCGGAGAGATTTCACCGGTATAGGCACCTTTTAATTCATAATGCATATTCTGTGCCCCTAATTGGATGTTAGAATCTTTAATTACCTCGGCGACGACTGGAAGAGCGGTGAATGGTGGTAAGAGAAGAATCTCCCTATCCCTAACATCCCTTAACCTCTCTTTTAACTCCGTGGCGAGGTCCCTCGCCTCCTTTGGTGTCTTATTCATCTTCCAATTACCGGCGATAAGTGGTGTTTTCTTCATATCCTTTCCAGAACAGCGATTCCGGGTAATTTCTTTCCTTCTAAGAATTCTAGGCTCGCCCCGCCGCCGGTTGAGATATGGCTCACTTTATCGCCAAGACCAAACTTATTTATCGCCGCTGCGGTATCGCCACCACCGACAACGGTTGTCGCTTCTCTTTTTGTTGCCTCGGCTACGGCCTGCCCAATCTCCCTTGTCCCACGAGAAAAACTTTCATATTCAAAAATTCCGAGCGGTCCGGCCCAGACAATCGTCTTCGCCTCCTTTAAGATATTTATATATTCTCTTATTGTCTCCTCACCGATATCCACTCCAATCCAATTGACGGGAATCTCGGCCTCTTTTACCAATCTTGCTTCGGCTCCTTCTGTAATATCTTTTACCACTAAAAAGTCCTTGGGAATTTTTATCTTCTCTTCTTTTAAAAGACTTTTTGCCTCTTCTAATTTATCCGGCTCAAATACCGAATTCCCAATCTCATAACCTTTTGCCTTGAGGAAGTTAAAGGCAACACCGCCGCCAATTAGAAGGTGGTCAACCTTTTTAACGAGATTTTTTATCACCCCCAACTTATCGGAAATTTTTGCCCCGCCAATTATCGCCACGAATGGCTTAACCGGAGAGGAGATAAGGTTAGAAAGGTATCTTATCTCCTTTTCCATCAAAAGACCACAGGCAGGGTTAGGAAATAATTTGGGAAGTGCCTCAACCGAGGCGTGGGCACGGTGGGCACAACCAAAGGCATCGTTCACATATAAATCGGCAAGTCTCCTTAAACTTTTGGCGAACCCTAAGTCATTCTTCTCTTCTTCGGGGTGGAAGCGGAGATTTTCTAAAAGGATTATATCGCCCACTTTTGCCCAAGAGACGATTCTTTCCGTCTCTTCGCCGATACAATCCGGGGTAAGAATCACCGGTTGGGCGATGAGTTGCGCAAGCCTCTCTTTTATTGGTTTTAGGCTATACCTCGGGTCAAATTTCCCTTTTGGTTTTCCCAGATGGGAGGCAATGATTGGAATACCGCCTCTATGTATCACATATTCAATCGTTGGTAGGGAGGCCCGAATCCTCGTATCATCGGTGATTTCCCCTTTTTCATTTAGGGGGCAATTAAAGTCAACCCTTAAAAATACCCTCCGACCTTGAAGAGACAATTCTCTGAGGGTTATCATTTTTCTCTCCCGATGATATATTTCAGAAAATCAATCACCCGGCAGGCATAGCCCCACTCATTATCATACCAGGCAAAGACCTTAACCAATGTCCGGTCAATTACCGTTGTCAATTCGCTGTCAAAGATTGCGGAATAAGGAGAACCGATAAAATCAGAAGAGACCAATGGTTCGGTAACATATTGAATATATCTTTTCATTGGACCGGCACACGCCACGAGAAATGCGGAGTTAACCTCTTCTTTATCTGTCTCCTTTTCCACTTCACAGGTGAGGTCAACCAAAGAGACATCGGCCACCGGCACCCGGATAGAGATTCCGTCAATCTTACCTTTCAATTCCGGATAGACCACACCAATCAATTTTGCCGCCCCGGTTGATGTCGGTATCATAGAAAGCGAACAGGCCCTTGCCCTTCTTAAATCCTTATGCGGGGCATCTAAAATCCTCTGGTCATTGGTATAGGCATGGATTGTTGTCATATATCCCTTTTTAATTCGGAAGTTATCGTGAATCACCTTGGCCACCGGCACAACGCAGTTTGTCGTGCAAGAGGCACAGGAGATAATATGGTCTTCCTTCGGATTGTAGATATTTTCATTCACCCCCATCACGATTGACTTAACCTTCTCCTTATCCTTCGGTGGGGCAGTGATTATAACCCTCTTTGCTCCATTATTTATATGCAGAAGACAGTCATCATATTTGGTGAACTTACCGCTTGCCTCAATCACAAAATCCACACCCCAATCCTGCCATCTGAGATTTTTTGGTTCTTTCTCCGAAAAGACCTTTATTTCTTTTCCGGCAAAGATTATTGAATTATCGGTAGATTGCACTTCTTCTTTTAGTGTGCCGTGGACCGAATCGTATTTCAAAAGATGAGCCAAGGTTTTCGCATCGGTAATATCATTCACCGCGACAAATTCTAACTCCTTTTCATTACTACCGACCCTTAAAATGAGCCGGCCAATTCTTCCAAAGCCATTGATACCGATTCTCATAAAGACCTCCTTGGGGATACCAAATTCTTCATTTCTATATAATCTATTATAATATATATAAAAAAATGGATTGTCAAATTAAAAAAACCGTACTGTTTCAAGACATGGTATCTACCCTAGAGAGATCTTTTGG
>CAYRLZ010000057.1:0-15048 GCA_964425275.1 uncultured bacterium
GGGGCGTTTTTTTATCCAAATGGTTTCTGAATACCATAAGGGAATACCAGGAAAATATTACTGACAGTAATATTTTTTAAGCCCGATTTTTTGTATTAAGTGATTGAATATACAAAACTTAGGGGATTTTCCTTTAAAGATAGGGGGTGGTATAGGGGGTGCTATTCGGGATGGTATTAAAAGCCCTATTCTATGCCCTATTATAAGTCCTATTCTCTTTCCTATTCGGGGTTCTATTCTCTTACCTACTCTTAATCCTATTCTCTTCCCTACCGAAAGTTCTATTCTCTATCCTATTGGGGGGTCTATTCTCCGCCCTATTCAGAGTGCTATTCGGGATGCTATTCTCTTTCCTATAAAGAGCCCTATTGGAAGTCTTATTATTGGTTTCATCCTCATCGTAGTAAAGGTTAATATCCAGATTCTAATGGATAAAGTTTCCTGTGGGGAAACCTTTTTATCAGGTCATTTTGCCTTTAAGTTTTTGATTTTACAGAACTTATCGGATTTTTCCTTTCTTTTAGGGTATCGTTCCCTGGATGCCTTACCCTACCCCTTACTTAATGCCTTACTGGGTCTCTTACTCTATCCTTTACTCTATCCCTTCCTTAATTCCTTTCCCTGCCTCTTACTCTTGCCCTCTCTCTTACCCTTTCTTAATGCCTTGGTCTTTCTCCCTCTGATACGCTCCCTGATAGGTTCTCTTGGTCTCTCCCTATGCCTTTCCCTTAATCCTATGGAGGATGGTATTAAAAGTTCTATTCTCTACCAGTAACAAATAACCCGAAAAGAATCACTGGCTAAACGATAGCCTTCAACCTTGATTTGTTTAGTAAACGTTCCTAAGGAAAGAAGGCAGGGTTGGATAAAATTTCTCCTGTCGCTCCAGCTTGATATCGCAACTTTTAAGACAACTATAAATTGTGCCTACGGCACCGCTTCGCTAGCGCAACTTTCCCATGAACCCTTATTCCCGATTTAGGTCCACCTCCAACAAAACTGCGGTATTTCCTTACAATCCCTTTTAACAGAACAAACTATCCCTCAATCGTAACCTGTGGCATCCATTCTTTAAGGGAAGAAACCCCTTGAACCAGAAGTCTGGGAAGAGGAGCGGAAAAATGTCTTCGGAAGACTTTTCCCCTATTCCCAAAAGAATAGACCCCATCACTTAAAAGAATACTTCCTATCCATCCCGCCGAGACCTCTTTATAAAGATAGATAAACTAAGGAAAGGAAATGCCGAAGAAGAGAGATTTGCGGCTTTCCTGATTTCAAAAAAATACTATAACCAACCTTACATCTTCACATTTGAGAATTCTTTGTTTTACATTCCTTACTCTTTTGAATAAGATATTGACCCCTTCTGTTATGATATTCTTTATAATATAATAGTTGACAAAATCCTTAAATTATGGTATAATGAGGCAGTTATAAATAGTGTATTGAGTAGAAAAGAATTTATGGAACTACGGAGTCGGGAAGTAGATTTCAGGCAGTCTATTCCATTCTCTCCACCTAATCATCCCACCTAAATCATAACCCAGTCCTTCTCCTGAAATCTAATCACTTCCTGACTCCGTTTTTATCTTTTGCCTAAATAATCACCCCCGGTATTAAAAGGCATTGTTGACAGAGAGTAATTCTTCTTTATAATAGTATTATGTGGAAAGGACAATTAGAGAAGATTGATAACTGGCGCTTCCGCATCGCCCGCCGTTATAAACCTGAGATGCGAGTGGATGGTATCATCTATGCCTCAGAGGAGATGATTCCCAAGATTAAAGAAGATATGGCGCCGGAACAGGTGGCAAATGTCGCTACCCTTCCCGGAATCTTAAAATATTCTCTGGCCATGCCCGATATCCACTGGGGTTATGGTTTTGCGATTGGTGGTGTTGCCGCCTTTGATACGAAACAGGGTGTTATCTCACCGGGCGGGGTTGGTTATGACATAAACTGCGGGGTGAGATTACTCCGCACCAATCTGGTAAGAAGAGATATAACCGAATCAATCTTAGAAAGTCTGGTGCGCTCAATATTCTATAATGTGCCCTCCGGAGTCGGCTCAACCGGTAAAATCCGGATTTCCCAGTCTGAGGTTAAGGAAGTTCTCATGAAAGGGGCGAGATGGGCTTATGAGAAAGGTTTTGGCAAAGAGGCAGACTTAACTTATACCGAAGAGAAAGGAGAGATGAAGGGGGCGGACCCGAATAAGGTTTCAAGGAGGGCATTGGAAAGAGGCGCCCCGCAGTTAGGAACTCTTGGAGCCGGGAATCACTTCTTGGAGATTCAAGAGATTGAAGAAATCTATGACCCCGCGGCGGCAAAAATATTTAATATAGAAAAAGGGATGATTACGGTGATGATTCATACTGGAAGCCGAGGGCTTGGCTATCAGATTTGTGATGATAATGTTAAAGAATTGGGAAAGGCGGTCCTGAAATACGGAATAAATCTTTTGGACCGGCAGTTAGCCTGTGCCCCGATTGAATCACCGGAAGGAAGGGACTATTTTGCGGCGATGGTCTGTGCGGCAAATTATGCCTGGGCAAACCGCCAGTGTATCACCCATTGGGTAAGGGAGGCATTCTCCCAGGTCTTTAAGAAGAAGGATGAAGATTTAGGTTTGGAACTTATTTATGATGTCGCCCACAATATTGCCAAATTTGAAGAGCATACCATTAACGGTCAGAAGATGACGGTCTGTGTCCATCGCAAAGGGGCAACCCGGGCCTTTCCACCCGGACACCCGGCGCTTCCTGAAAGGTATCGGGCGATTGGTCAACCAGTAATCATTCCCGGAGATATGGGAACAAATTCCTATCTCCTCTTAGGAACCCAACGGGCTTTTGAAGAGACATTTGGTTCTACTTGTCATGGTGCCGGAAGGGTCTGGTCAAGGACTAAGGCACTGGAAGAGACAAGAAATCGCGATATTGCCCGGGAATTGAAGTCAAAGGGAATCCTAGTAATGGCCGCATCAAGGGAGGTTTTAAGAGAAGAAGTTCCGGATGCCTATAAGGATGTCAATTTAGTGGTTGAGGTCTGCCAGGGCGCTGGTATCTCAAAGAAGGTCTGCCGTGCGTCCCTTAGGGGTAGTGAAGGGATAAAGTTATTTTAAGATTGGGATGACGCAGATAAACCTAAATGGCTCATCCGAGATATTTTCAAAACTATGCTCTTCTCCGGCTTGAATAAAGACTACATCCCCTTCGCTTAAATTCCACTCACCATCTTTTGTCTTTATCTTTCCTGTGCCTTTAATGATAAATATCTCGTGTTCAAAGGTATGGGAGTGTAGGGGAATCTTTTCGCCGCTTTTCTTTATCTCAAAGAGCCGCATAGCAAAATTCTTCGCCCCTTCTTTTTCCGAAATCAGCCATCTTAAAGTGACTTCAGCTCCGGGTAATGTCGGCTTCTCTTCTTCTACTTCCTGATAATTTCTAATTAGCATAATAAATCTTACATAACCGGAAAGAAAAATCAAGGCGGATAAAGGTTGAATAGTCACGGTTTTTGACTTTTGCCTCTTCGCTCTTTATAATATCTTATGAATCTAAAAGAGAAGATAGAACAGTCGCCGCACCAACCTGGGGTCTATATCTTTAAGGATAAGAAGGGTAAGGCTTTGTATATCGGAAAGGCGAGAAATCTCAAAGAGCGGCTAAGGTCTTATACCCTTTCCCCGGTCTCCCCAAAGGTCCAGATGATACTTAAACAGGCATCGGATATTGATTTTATCGTCACCGATTCCGAGACATCGGCCTTGGTCTTAGAAGACAATTTAATTAAGATAAATAAACCAAGATATAATGTCCGGCTGAAAGACGATAAGAAATTTCCTTATCTTAAAATCACGGTTCAGGACTTATACCCGGCGATTTATCCGACAAGGAACTTAAAACCCGACGGCTCAATCCTCTTTGGTCCTTATACCTCAGCCCGGTCATTAAAGACCGCGCTCGGGGCGGTGAAGAAGGTGTTCAAGTTGCGGACCTGTTCAAAAAAACTCCCCCTTTCTTTACCGGAGCGACCCTGTCTGGCTTTCCAACTCTCCCGCTGTTTAGGTCCCTGCCAGGGCAATATCCCACAGGATTTCTATCGGGAGCAGGTGCAGCAAGTAATTGCCTTCCTTTCCGGCAAGTCTGATTTCTTAGAGAAAGAGATTGAGAAGAAGATGTGGGAGGCATCAAGGTCTGAGAATTTTGAAAGGGCGGCCTTATTAAGAGACCAGTTATTCGCCTTAAGAGAAATCAAAAAGAAACAGGCGGTCTTGACCAAAGATAAAAAGAGCCGCGATTTTATTGGTATTGCCCAAAAAGGAGAAGATGCGGTTGCTATCATATTCAAGGTGCGGGAAGGGAAACTCATTGCCAAGGAGGAATATATCTTCACCACTTCCCCTTCAACCGCCAAAGAGGAGATTATTGAGACCATTCTCCGCTCCATCTATACCCACACCTATGACCTACCCGCCGAGATTCTCATCCCAACCCCAATTATTGAGCCTCAGACCTTTTCGGCCTTCCTTCTCCAAAAGAGAAAAAAATTGGTGAAGATTAAGGTGCCGAAAAGGGGGGAGAAGAAGAGGCTCTTGAATCTGGCAAGGAGTAATGCGGAGATTAAACTACAGGAAATCCTACCAACTAAGAGAAGAATTCCCCTACCCAATCAAGAGTTGGCAAAATATCTCGCTCTCTCTAAGGTTCCGATGCGGATTGAAGGGATTGATATATCCAATATCTCTGGGAAATATGCCACCGGTTCTATCGTGGTCTTTGAAGGCACGCAACCCCAGAGGGATGAGTACCGAAGGTTTAAGATTAAGACGATTGCCTCGCCTAATGACTATGCGATGATGGAAGAGGTTTTAAGAAGAAGAGTGAAGAGATTATTGGAAGAGAATAGACCACTTCCGGATTTAGTTTTAGTTGATGGCGGAAAAGGGCAATTGAGTGTTGCCTTAAAGGTCTATCAGGAGTTTAATAAAGCCCTCCCGGTTCTGGCCTTTGCCAAAAGGACCAATACCCTTTATTTTAAGGATGGTAGAGAGATTTCAATTCCGGCTTATTCCAGTGCCTTAAAATTATTAAAAAGGATTCGGGATTCCGCTCACCATTTTGCCATTACCTACCACAAGAAACTGCGCAGTTCAGCGGTGAAGAAATCAATCCTGGATGAGATAAAAGGGATTGGTGAGAAGAGAAAAATAGAGATTCTTCGTCACTTTGGCAGTTTAGAAAGACTTTTGGCGGCAAGTGTTGAAGATATTGCTCAGGTGAAAGGGATTGGCAAGACATTTGCCGAGAGGATATACAGATATCTGCACAGGTAATTGGAAGATTTGAACTTGGTAAGGAATGGTGAAGTGCCAGGGCATTGATAGAAAATAAAACCCAGGCTATGATTAAAAGATTGGGATGGAGAAAGAGAAGTTCAGCACTCTCCGAAAGTGTTGGTTTGAAGGGGGAATGACTTTTTGCAAATTTTTATATTAATTGGCTCCGGGGCGATGATTTTTGCCCTTTTGTTGGTATCTTTTCTATTGATAATGACCGGATGACCAGAAGAGAGATTTCCCGACAGATTAAAGAGACAATAGAAAAGATTGGAATTTTTAATTAACCCCAGATTATAGAGAGAATACGGCTGAGGGTTGATTTTAAATCCTTGCGTGGACAGATTAAATCAACGAAACCGTGTTCAAGCAAAAACTCTGATTTCTGAAAACCCTCCGGCAGTTTCTCTTTTATCGTCTCGGCAATCACCCTTGGACCGGTGAAACCGAGCATTGCCCCAGGTTCGGCAATTATGATATCGCCCAAAGAGGCAAAAGAAGCCATCACCCCGGCATAGCAGGGATTGACTAAGACTGAGATATAAAGAATTCCGGCCTTGTGCAGAAGGGAGAGGTGGGCTGAGGTATTGGCCATTTGCATCAAAGAGAAGATTCCCTCCTGCATCCGGGCACCACCGGAGGTGGCAACAATTATTAAGGGGAGCCTCTCTTCTAATGATAGTTTTATTGAGCGGCAGACCTTTTCACCGACAACCACGCCCATACTACCGCCCATAAAACTAAAATCCATCGCCCCGAAGACGACATCTTGATTATTAATCTTTCCTTTGGTATAGATATAACCTTCTTTTAGACCGGACTTCTCTTCGGACTCAGCCAATTTCTCTTGGTATTGAGGGAAGTTGAGGGGGTCTCTTGATGTGAGGTTTGGGTAAAGGGAGAGGGCGGTCTCTCCATTGTCAAGAATTATTGAGAAATAGCGCCGGGCGCCAATCCGAAAGTGATAGGCACAGCGGGTGCAGACATAGAGGTTATTTTCAATTGTCTTTTTGAATAAGATTTCACCACACCCATCGCATTTTAACCATAAACCATCAGGGTAATCAGCCCGCTTCTCTGGTTTAGAGATTTTCATTCCTGGAAAATCTCGCCAGTAAAGATATAAATCTCGCTTTCCTTATCTTTCCAGGCGGATGGCGCTAAACCGGCTTTTAGGCAGGTATGGGCTAAAAATTGCTCCCGGTTCCAGTTATTTTCTATGGCGACCTGGGGCAAGAGGAGTCCGGAATAAAGTCCCTTTCGGATATAAATTCCATCCCGACCAACTTCAATCTCTTTTATATCCGAAATCTTGCGCAATGGGGAAAGAACTGTAATCTCAATCTTTATATCTTTCAACTCTTCTTCTTGAACCGGCAAAAAGCGGGGGTCTTGGGTTGAGGCCTGGATTGCCATCGTGCTTACCGCCTGATAGAGAGGCTCAACCCCTTGGATATAGCCGATACAGCCCCGCAATTCTCCTTTCTTCTTTAAGGTGACAAATACCCCGCATCTTTCCTTTAATCTTTCGGTGAGTGGGGTAAACTCCGGAACCTTTTCTCCCCGAATATGTTTTTCTAAGGTGGTTCGGGCGATTCTTAACAATTCTTTCTTCTCGGAAAGAGAAAGTCCTTCTCTTTTTGGTTTTTCCTCAAAGGACTTTGCTTCTTTTTGCGGCGACGGCTTTGGGTAGAAGAGAAATGACGAATAACCAACGCAATAGCCCTGCCTTGTGCCCATAACCTCATTGGAGTTTGTGTATTTCAGGAGTTTAACACCTTCAATACCCAATTCCTTTAAGGTTAAAAGGAAGCAAACAAGCGGGAAACTACCGCAGGCTTGGGCATCTCCGGAAAGAGAAGCAGAATAGAGACCCTTCGGGTCAATTCTTTCAATAAACGAGAGGGTCTTTTTATCCAATGAGAGACACTCTTCATAGGAATCGCCGTGATAAAGGTCAGTAGATACTAATAAGAGAAAGTCTCTATCTTTAATGCTCTTGGCTAAGGTTTGGGCAAATTGAAGGCATTCTTCGTAGGAAGGGAAGAGCATCATTACCGGCAGAATCTTAAATCCCTTGAGGACGGTTTGCAAAAATGGTAGTTGCACCTCTAAGGAGTGTTCAAGATTATGGACCGCAGGGTCATCTTTTATGATATTGGGGGAGGATTTAAGCAAATCGTTGGCCAGTTCTTCATCAATCTCAGTCGCGCCGAGTGGCGTTGACCATTTACCTTTGGCATAAAGGGCAAAACCCCTAAAGGATGCCCGGTGCGAAGGACCGAGCATAATTACTGTCTGGTAGGTATCTCCCGAGATAGCTTTATAGGCATAAGCGGCTACCTCACCGGAGTATTCGTAGCCGGCGTGCGGGACAATAATCCCCCTTATCTTCTCCGGGATAGTTGGTGGTCTTACCTTTTTTAAGAGGCTTATTACCTCTTCTTTTAACTCTTCTTTCTCTCCGGGATAAAATTGCCCGGCATAAGAAGGTCTTCGCATCCGCACCTCCTTTCCGCGGGAGGCGGATTGGCTAGTGATGAGTGATAACCAGCCGCTAATCGCTAATAGCCAGATTGCGGCTAGTGGAGAATATTTCTTCATTTCTTCAAAATCTTTTCCAGATGCACCTGGGCCTCTTTAAGATTTGGGTCGAGGGCTAAGGCACAACGATACATCTCACAGGCCTTTTCCATTTCGTTTCTTATTTCAAAGATCAGCCCTAAGGTATAAAGGGCCCGGGCATCCGGTCTAATCTTTACTGCCTCCTCTAAGAGTTCCTGGGCGGTGTCATACTGTTGATTGACGAAATAGAATTGACCTTCCTCTAAGAGTTGCTGAAAGCGGTCGGCTGGCTCTTGGCCTTTTTTCTTCTTCATAATTAAATCATAACTTGGTTATCTTTTCTAAGTCCTGGTATTTACCAAGGAGGACTAAGATATCGTTCTCTTCAATTTCATCATCACCGCCCGGGGCAATGAGAATCTCCTCCTGTAAATCAGGTATTCCATTCTCGCGCATCACTGTCTTGCGGCGGCGAATGGCAATCACCGAGACATGATAATCCCGGCGGAGATGAATATCCCGTAAGGGGCGAGCCCAGAACTCTTTCGGGGCAATCACCTCCATAATTGAATAGTCAGGTGAAACCTCAATAATATCAAAGATGCGGGGTGAGGCAAAAGAACTGACCAGCCGCAGGGCGGTATCCCTTTCCGGATTGACAATCTTGGTCGCCCCCAATTTCTCTAAGATCTTGCCGTGAATCGGCATCACCTCTTTGACGATTATCTCCTTGACGCCCAATTCTTTTAGGAGCATCGTGATTAAGATTGAGGACTCCACATTCTGCCCGACTGAGATGATGGCACAATCCACTTCACCAATCCCGGCATCTTTCAATGCCTTCTCATCGGTCGCATCCATCACAAAGGCAGCGGCGGCGATGTCGGAGAACTCATTAATCTTTTCCTCGTCGGTATCAACGACAATTACCTCAAACCCCTTTTCCACTAATGCCTTTGCGACATTAGAACCAAACCGACCGAGTCCGATAACCGCAAAGGTTTTAGCCATAACCATATAGGATAATCTAGGAAGGAGATAAAGTCAAGGCAAGTTTCCACCCTTGACTTTTATCCCTTCCTCAATTATTATATCTTATGTTTCCGATAATCTTAATTTTTATCTTAAATACCGCGGGCTTTGAATGGACGGTTCTTCCGGCTAATGCCCGGGAGGCGGCTTTGGCTAATACCTCTCTACCATCTTTCTTCTTTCCAACAATTCCCTCTAATCCCGGCGGTATCTTAGGAAAACCGGGGATGGTCTTTAATCTGAATTACACTAATTACCTCGCCGGGATTCAGTATGGCTCTTTGGCTCATCTCGTTTTGAAGGAAGATTTTAGTTACAGCAGTTCTTTACAATACCTGACCAGTGGGGATATGAGGCGAACCGACCCCGAAGGGAAAGGTAGCACTTATTTCTCTTTCTCGGCATTCACCCTCTCTTTTTCCACTGCCCGAAAGGTGGCGAAGGTTATCCATCTCGGCTTAAATTCAAAATTCCTCTATGCCAATTGTGATACCTTCCGCACCGCCGGTATCGCCATTGACCTCGGGTGTCTGTTCACTCCATCAAGAGCAAAAATTAGCCTCCTTTTCAAAAATATCGGGTTTCAGTTTGACGCCTTTTATAAAGAGAAAGACCAGTTTCCCAATACCTTCCGGACCGATATTGGCTATCTTATTTTTGATAACCTAACAATTGAGACCGGGATTGAGAAATTTGCCACCGACCCAATAAACTTTCGTCTGGGTGCCGAAGGCAATATCTTAAACCTCCTCTTTATTCGGGGTAGTTATTCCACCCTAAAAGATGATGTAAAGACCGGTTCGGGCAGTGACATATTTGCCAACTTTGCCCTGGGGCTTTCGGTCCAGAAACTCCCCTTCCGTTTAGACTACGCCTTTTCTCCGTTTCTCAGTTTAGGAAATACCCATACCTTCTCCCTTACCTTCCTTTTGCGCTAGGGTGGGTATTTAGTGCCAATGAAAAGGAATTTTGCCCGGGATTTGAAAAAGGGCGATACCGTAGATGATGCCTTCTTTATCGCGGAACGGTATTATGGTAAGAAGAATGTTGAATATCTAATCTTTAACCTCCAGGATAAGACCGGGGTCATCCGGGGGAAAATCTTTGACAATATAGATAAGTATATCGGGATAAAGGAGCATAGTTTTGTCTGGGTGAAAGGCACCGTGGAGGAATACCAGGGGAGACCGGAGATTCGAATTTCGGAGATTACCGAGGTTGAGCCAAAGGCGGTCAAAAGAGAGGACTTCGTTCTGACCAGTAAGCGCAATTTAGACCAGATGGTAAAAGAAGTTTTAGGCTATTGTGCCCAGGTTGAGAATCCTTTCCTTGCCCAATTACTTAACTCCTTCTTTTCTGACCCGGAGTTTTTGGCTCAGTTCCGAGAATGCCCGGCGGCAAAAAGGGCGCATCAGGCCTATCTCGGTGGTCTCTTAGAACATACCGTCTATCTCGGAAGGTTGGTCCAGGCGGCGAAGGAAATCTACCCGGAGGAATTTGATTTCTCCCTCCTTATGACCGGTGCCCTTCTCCATGATATCGGAAAGATTAAAGAATACGAATATGATGTTGATATTAACTTATCAACCCAAGGGAAACTAATCGGGCATATCTGCCTGGGTTATGCTATGGTGAGAGAGAAGATAAGAGAGATTAAAGATTTCCCCGCGGATTTAGCCGATAAAACCTTACATCTAATCCTTGCCTCCCACGGTGAGTTGGAGCAGGGTTCACCGGTCCTACCCAAAATCCCGGAGGCATTCTTTCTCTATCACATAGATAATTTGGATGCCAAACTGGCAATGGTCAGGGAGTTAAAGGAAAAACCGAAGAAGAATAACTTTTGGAGTGAATACCACAAATTATTAGAGACCGATATCTACTTCGGCTAGGAATTCCCTTTTTTAATCTTATGAGGTCTAAGGATATAACCTATGAACGTTTTATCAATCTTACTAATAAATTAGGTTTTTTCGTCGCCGAAGAGGCCTTAGAGAAATTTAAGAACTATCACCGCCTCCTTTTAGAGTTTGGCGCAAAGATAAACCTCTACTCAAAAAATGACCGAAACCGACTCCTTGTCTACCACTTTATTGATTCCCTATTACCGCTTAATCTAATTCCCCAGAATTGCCTCCTCGGCGACCTCGGTTCCGGTGCTGGTTTTCCTGGTCTCGTGCTTAAAATTATGCGACCCGACTTAAAGGTTTATCTTATTGAGGGTAGGAAAAAGAAGGCGGTCTTCCTCTCTTATGCGGTGAAGGCTCTCGGGCTATCCGATATAACCGTTTCCGATAAAAGGATTGAAGAGATGGTTGAGCCAAAATTTAATCTTTTGACGATTAGACTATTCGGCGATATAAAAGATACCCTGCCTTTGATTGCCCATCTCTTAAAAGAAGACTCCCGGATAATCTTCTATAAGGGTGGGGATTATGAGCGGGAGTTAAGCGAAGGGGAAAAGGTAATGAAGAGATATAATATCACATTAGAAGCCATCCATACCTTTCATCTCTCCTGGATTAGATTGACGAGGCGGATTTTGGTTTTAGGTAAATGCCGATAATTAAGGTAGAGGACCTGGCAAGGAGTTTTAATGGGCTTTGGGCCGTGGATGGGGTTTCCTTTGAAGTAGAGGAAGGCACCTGCTTTGGCTTTTTAGGACCGAATGGTGCCGGTAAGACAACCACCATCAAGATACTCTGCACCCTGTTAAGACCGACCCGGGGTCAGGCCTTGGTCTGTGGGTTTGATGTCCGGAAAGAACCGCAAAGGGTTCGGCAGGCAATCGGTATTATCTTCCAGGAAGCAAGTTTAGATGACCGGCTGACCGCTTATGAAAACCTAAAATTTCACGGCATCATTTATAAACTACCGAGGCAAAAACTACACAAGCAGATTGACCAGGTTTTGGCGATGGTTGAATTATCCGAGAGGCGCAATAGTTTAGTCCGTTATTTTTCCGGTGGGATGAAGCGCCGGTTAGAGATTGCCCGGGGTCTTTTGCATGCCCCGAAGGTTTTATTTCTTGATGAACCGACCTTAGGCTTAGACCCACAAACCCGAAGTCGTATTTGGGATTATCTTCATTACTTACGGGCGCAAAAACAGATTACCATCTTTTTGACTACCCACTATATGGAAGAGGCGGAAAACTGCGATCGCATCGCCATAATTGATTACGGTAAGATTATTGCCTTAGATACCCCGGATAACTTAAAGCGGAGATTGGAGGGTGATATGATAACCGTTCGGACGGAAAATGACGAGTTAGCCGAGAAGGAAATCAGCGAAAGATACCGAGTTCCGACCAAGCGCGATTCTTCTGGAATCCATTTTGCGATGGAGAGAAGCGAGGCATTTGTCCCCCAACTGATAAGGAATGCCCAAGTGCCGATTATCTCCGTCAGTATTAGACGACCAACCCTGGACGATGTCTTTTTGCAATTAACCGGTCGGGAAATTCGGGCTGAGGTGGCATCGGCCAAAGACCGATTAAAAGGAGAGATGCGTCGGATAAGAGGGATGCGGTGATGGACCTTAACACAATCTATATCGTCTGGCTGCGTGATTTAATCCGCTATTTCCGTCAGCGCAGTCAGCTCTACGGCTCAATCCTCCGACCAATCCTCTGGCTCTTTATCTTAGGTATGGGCCTAAGGCCATCATTTAGAACAATTGCCGGCTTTAACTACACCCAGTTTATCTTTCCGGGTATTATTGCTATGGCACTGATTTTTACCTCAATCCAATCGGCAATCTCAATTATCTGGGATCGGGAATTTGGATTTCTGAAAGAACTTCTGGTTGCGCCTGTGCCCCGCACGGCTATTGCCTTAGGCAAGGCATTTGCTGGTAGCACCTTAGCGGTGATTCAGGGTAGTATCATCTTAATCTTCTCCCTCTTTGTGAAAGTCCCGCTAACCTGGTATAAAATCTTAGCATTACTGCCGGCGATGTTTCTCATCTCTTTTGCCCTGACCAATATCGGCATCATCATCGCCGCCCGAATGACCTCATTTGAAGGCTTTGGCACAATTATGAATTTTATCATTATGCCGATGTTCTTTTTAAGCGGGGCGATGTTTCCAATAGCCGGCTTACCAAAAACCCTGAAATTAGTGATGCTGATTAACCCATTAACCTATGGGGTTGACCTCTTACGAAAAATAATATTAGAGGTCTCGGCACTTCCCCTAATCACCAGCCTGGGATTTTTGCTCACCTTCAGCCTCGGTGCCCTCCTTTTAGCCATCTTCTTTTTTAACCAGGGCGAGTATTAAACCAAAATAAAAGATTAACTACCTAATCTTGCACCTACCCAAATGCCCGAAAAATATTACTGACAGTAATATTTTTTAAGCCCGATTTTTTGTACTAAGTCCTTGATTATACAAAACTTATCGGATTTTGCCTTAAAGATAGGGGGTGGTATAGGGGGTGCTATTGGGGATGGTATTAAAAGCCCTATTCTCTTTCCTATTTGGGGTTCTATTGTGGATTCTATTCTCTATCCTATGGAAAATTCTATTCCCTTCCCTATTCTCTTCTCTATTCTCTTTCCTATTTGGGATGCTATTTTTAGTCCTATACTGAATGCTATTGGGGATGCTATTCTCGGTCCTATAAAGAGTCCTATCCTGAGTCCTATTCCGAACTCTATTGAGAGAGGGGAGGGTGGAAACTATCTATTTGGCAACGCCAGAAAATAAATTAAAATCAGTTATGGGTCATTTAAGAATAGGCAAGTGGCGGGACCAAAGGCTCCAATGGATAAGGAAGTAAAAATGATAGAAAAGCCAAAGGCTGATGAATTTATCCAAGTTGCTAAAATGAAATTAGCGGAAGTAGAAGATAGAAAATGCCAAGAATTTAGAAAGTTCATTGCTAGTGCGGAGAGTCTGAATAAGCGAAAATGTGAGGAATTTAAGAAATTTATCGGTACCGCTGAAGAAATAATTAAGAAAGAACAAAAAGGAAAGGATTTCAAAAATTTTATTCGTAATATAGAAAATAAAATAAGCGAAATTGTGGAAAAGTTTGATGAAAAGGAGAAGGAGTTATTTAGGTTATGGTGTAAATTTGAAGAAAGTGGGAAAACACTGAATATTTTTGATGCGTTTGGTTATGATGAAGGCCCCTATAGAGATTTCTTGGTCTGGTTATTAAGGAAAGAAGGTTCTCACGGGCTCGGTGATAAATTTGCTAAATCGTTTGTGAATTATATTGTAAAGAAGATAGGAGAAGAAGAATTTTCTGACGACGAATTTAGAAATTGTGAAGTAAAGAAAGAAGTTCCCTTAAAAGGAAAGAGTATTGATTTTATCATAACAGGCGAAAGTTTGAAAGGAGGTAAAATTATGAGGCGTCTAAAACAAGTCTTATTGGTGTTAATTGTTTTTTATCTGTCAGGATGTGCATGGACGACTCTGAATACTGTCAAAAATCCAGAATTATATCAAGTGAACTTTAGAAAACTTTTAGTCGTTGCCCCATTTTCAGATATAGGTTTAAGGAAGCAAACTGAAAATGCATTTATTGCGCAGTTTAATTTGTCAGGTGTTAATGCATTTTCTAGCATAGAGCTAATTCCACCAGTAAAAGAGTATAACGAGCAAGAGTTATTAAACATCTTGGAGCAAAATAATATAGATGGGGTTTTGGTGGTAGGATTGCAAGATTACTGGACCTCGCAGGCGTATATTCCTAAGAGTTCATCATCGCGAGGCAGTGCGTCGTTGTACGGTAACTCTCTTTATTATCAAAGCTATACTCAAGAATACGGTGGTTATTATATTTCCATGCCCAGAGTTAAATTTGAAATTCGCTTGTTTGATAGCAAATCTGGACAAGTTGCTTGGCTAGCAACATCATTCACAAGAGGTAATGCTTTTGCAAATTACAATACTTTAGTTAACTCACTTGCAAAAGAAGTTGTTAAAAAACTTATAGAAGAAAATGTCATTAGGAAATGATAAACTTCGCTTAACAGTGGATAAAGGGCTTCGTTTTACTTCGCCTTAATGGTACCTACCAATATGCCGTGCCTGATAAAATATATATTTGGAGATAGTTGACAAAAAGAAAAAAACCTGTATAATATATAAGGA
>CAYRLZ010000058.1:0-16241 GCA_964425275.1 uncultured bacterium
GTTAACTCCCCGGGAGGAGGTCTTTGCTAAGACCCATATAAGGGATAATCGCTTTTTTGCTTTTCCTCCTCTAATTCTGGATGATTTAGAGGTATTTAGCGATGACCTTCTTTCTAGGTACGATGTCCCCGAACACCACAAAACGCTCAACACTTGAGGCGCGAAGGGGATATTGACTTTCGGCAAAAGGTTCGTATAATTAAGTATGGGCCTATAGCTCAGTTGGCAGAGCATCCCGCTGATAACGGGAAGGTCAGAGGTTCGATTCCTCTTAGGCCCATTCTCTAAACCAAGGGTGAAAGAATCCGCACGCAAAGCGGGACGCAAGTCCAGAGTATGAATACCCGAACCCTAACCATTATTGCCATCGTGCTGGCCGGTATTTTCTTCTTTCTTTTCTTTTTTTTAGTTTTTGGACTCTCCTCAATAAATCTCTCTTCTAAGAAGACGATAGCGATTGTTGAGGTGTCAGGACTGATTAGAGACGGGCGGGATATTGTCCGGCAGATTAAAAAATTTACCAAGGCTCCCCAGGTAAAGGCAATCGTTATTCGGATTGATAGCCCGGGTGGGGTTGTAGCCCCGGTGCAGGAGATATATTATCAGATAAAGGAGGCAAAGAGACAAGGCAAGAAGGTTATTGCCTCAATGGGGTCGGTAGCCGCCTCTGGTGGGTTTTATATCGCCCTGCCTTGTGACAAAATCGTCGCCAACCCGGGGACAATAACTGGTTCAATCGGTGTGATTATGAACTTCCCAAATCTTGAGCAACTCTTCCGAAAATTGGGTATCGGATTTGAGACGATAAAGTCTCAGGAGTATAAAGATATCGGCTCTCCCTTCCGCCCAATGAAACCCAATGAGAAAGACCTGTTAAAAGGAGTTGTGGATAATGTCTATCAAGAATTTGTTGCAGCCGTGGTTAAGGAAAGAAACCTCCCGCAAAAAAAGGTTGAGGAGATTGCTGACGGCCGGATATTTTCCGGAAAAATGGCTAAGGAGTTTGGATTGGTAGATACCTTGGGTAGTTTGGAGACCGCAATCGGGATTGCCGCTCAAATGGCCGGGATTAAAGGGGAGCCACCGATAATAAAAGAGAGGCGGTTATTTATTTGGGAAGGGATTTGGGAAAAGGTCTGGATGCGGCTTACCACCCCAGAATTGCTTTATATCGTTCCTTAACCAAAAACCAATCAGTCTAATTAAAAAGGAGGGAGGCAAATACCTCCCTCCTCATCTTCTTTTATTCGCCTCCTTATTCTTCGGCTTCTTTTCGGAAGAGTTCGCGATAGGCCTCCCGTATCTCCTTTTCCGTCGTTTTACACTTCTCATACCATTCTTTCATCTCGTCTTCGGTCGTCAGTTTATCAAATTCGGCGAGGTAATCTTTTAGGGTAGCGAGCTTAGAGGTAATTTCGTCCATTTTTGCCTTTTCTTCGGGTGTTGGATTAGTAATCTCAGCGGCCTTTTTATTATAACGCGCTTCAAATTTTTCCATCCGTTTCATTGTCCGGGTTTGGTATGCGGAGTAATCGCGCGCATCCATTCTTCTTCCGGTCGGCGTCGCCCCGCGGCGGGCAATAATCGTAAAGATAACTGCCAACACTACTATTATGCCGACGATTGCCCAAACGATGGTTCGTGTCTTCATATATCCCTCCTTTTTCTAATTAAAAAGTATCTTATATTTACTTATTTCTTCCACAACATTTCTTATATTTCTTCCCTGAGCCACAAGGGCAGGGAACATTCCGTCCGATGCGCGGCGTCGTGGTAGCCGGGGTCTTTTCTTCCATTGGTTTTTCACCGGGGGTGGCGGTTAGGGTTGGTTTATAGGCGACAAGCGGTAGGTTGGGTTTTCTTTTCTCTTCGGTCGTGACCACGACGCGGAAGAATAAAGTTAAACTCTCCCGATGGAAAGAGGCTAAGGTCTCCTTAAACATCGCAAACGACTCCTGTTTATATTCTAAGAGTGGGTCCTTTTGTCCGTAGGCAACCCAGTTTATCCCTTCCCGTAACAGGTCAATGCCGTAGAGGTGGTCACGCCACCGGGCATCAATCGTCCGTAAGAAGATATAGCGGAAGAAATCGGCAAACTTTTCTTGTAACTCTTGGCGCCGGTGTTCAAATCGCTCACAAGCAATTTGCAACAGTTTCTCGCGCAAAATCTCCCGCTTCATTTTTGGAATCTCCTCCGAGGAGATGACAAAGTCAGTGAGAAAGATTAAGCCGAATTCACCGCGCAGGTCATCCCATTGCCAATTCTCTGGGTATTTATCCGTGGTATACTTAGCAATCATTTCATCAATCACAAAAGATGCTGACTCAAGAAAGGCGCCCTTCAAATCCTCACCTTTTAGATATTCGTCCCGGAGCCGATAGATAACCTCCCTTTGCTTATTCATCACATCGTCAAACTCCAAGAGGTGCTTTCGGATTTCAAAATTACGCATCTCCACCCGTTTCTGAGCATTGGCGATTGCCCTACTGACCAGGGGATGTTCCAGTGGTTCCATCTCCTTCTGCCCGAACCGCTCCATAATCCCAATTACCCGGTCCGAGCCAAAGAGTCGCATCAGGTCATCTTCCAGGGAGAGAAAGAAGCGGGTCGAACCCGGGTCACCCTGGCGGCCGCTGCGGCCCCGGAGTTGGTTATCAATTCTCCGTGCCTCGTGCCTCTCGGTGCCAATAATATATAAACCGCAGGGAACGTCGGCCAAACATCTCCCGGGCTCTTCCTCCCAGTAGGCACATCTCCCACCATTCGGGCTATTTATATAACAGATTTCGCCTTTCACTACCCCTGGTTCTAACTTTATATCGGTTCCCCTTCCGGCCATATTGGTGGCAATTGTTACCGCACCCTTTCTTCCAGCCTTGGCGACAATCTCCGCCTCCCTTTGATGGTAGCGGGCATTTAATACCTCATGATTTATTCCTCGTCGTTTTAGCATTCGGGAGATGACTTCGGAAACCTCAACCGAAGTCGTGCCAACGAGGATTGGTCGACCAACTTGATGCCACCTTTCAATCTCATCTAAGATTGCCTTATATTTTTCATTCTTTGTCTTATAAATTATATCAGGATAATCAACTCTCCTTACCGGCTGATTGGTTGGTATCTCTACCACATCCAATTTATAGATATGATAAAATTCTTGGGCCTCGGTGGCCGCGGTACCGGTCATACCAGCTAACTTCTCATACATCCGGAAATAGTTCTGCAGGGTTATCGTGGCAAAGGTCTGGGTCTCTTCTTGCACCCGCACACCCTCTTTGGCTTCCAATGCCTGATGAATTCCGTCGGAGAACCGCCTCCCGGGCATTAGCCGCCCAGTAAATTCATCAACAATCACCACCTTTCCCTCCTGAATTATATAGTCAACATCCTTTTCAAAATGGTCAAATGCCTTCAAAAGGGCGTGGATTGCCTCCAATTTCTCCATTTTTTTGGCGTAGTTCTCCAATAACTTCTCTTTATAAAATGTCTTTTCCCGGGCGGATAATTTTTCATCGGCCTCAATCTTCCTTCGCTCGGCATCAAGGTCCGGGACAACAAAGAAATCAGGGTCTTTTAACCGGGTGGTTAAAAACTCCTCGCCTCTCTTCGTCAAGTGTATGGTATGGTCTTTTTCATCGGTCACATAATACAAATCTTCATCAATTAGATGAAACTTCTTGTCGCGCAAAAATTCCAATTCGGTTGAGGCAATTAATCTTTTAACCTTGGGGTCCTGCTCCGCCTTTAGGAGTTGTTTATTTTTTGGTGAACCGCGCCTTGCCTGTAAGAACTTTATCCCGGCCTCCTTTTCCTTGCCTTCTTTTAAGAGTCGCCGCGCCTCGTCAACCAGGCGATTGACCAGAGGTGTCTGCAATGTCCGATACAAATCTCTGATTGCCGGGGTTAGGTTATCAAATCGCTTCTCGGTTGCCTCCACCGGACCAGAGATGATTAAAGGGGTCCGCGCCTCGTCAATCAGAATACTATCAACCTCATCAATTATCGCATAATAATGACCACGCTGGACTTTATCCTCCCAGCGTAAGACCATATTATCCCTAAGGTAATCAAAGCCAAACTCATTATTTGTGCCGTAGGTAATATCACAATTGTACTGGGGTTTCCTCTCTTCTGGCGTCATTCCCATCTGGATACAGCCGACGGTGAGACCCAATAATTCATAGACCGGCCCCATCCATTCCCTATCCCTCTTTGCCAAGTAGTCATTGACGGTTACCAGGTGGACGCCCCTTTTGGTTAAGGCATTAAGGTATAAGGGCATCGTTGCTACCAAGGTTTTCCCTTCACCGGTCTTCATCTCGGCAATCTTTCCTTCATGGAGAACAACCGCGCCTAAGAGTTGGCAATCAAAAGGCACCATATCCCAAGTTATCTCAATATCGCAGACTGACCATTTTTTACCCAAGAGGCGCCGGCAAGCCTCCTTAACCAAGGCGTAGGCCTCTGGTAAGATATTTTCTAAACTTTCGCCCTCTTTTATCCGCTGGATAAAGCCCTCGGTCTTTTTGGGTAAGTCTTCGTCTTTTAGGCTTTTTAGAGATTCCCAGATTTCGTTTATCTGTGAGACGATTGGCCAGAGCCGATTTAACTCCCGCTCGTTTTTTGTTCCGAATATCTTCTTAATTAAGGTCAGCATCCTTTATATAATAAATTATACCAGAAATATCAGTTTCTGTCAACTCCCCATTCCCCGCACCAAAGATTTTACTTTATCTCCTCTTTCCGGCTAAAAGACAACTCCGTTTTACCAACTTCCTCTCTCTCCCCTTTTTGTATTCAACGGCAACGATATATATCCCCCGGGAAAGCCTTTGGCCATTATCATCTTCACCGCTCCAGAGTAATCGCTTTCCCTTTTCGTATTTACCCTTATGAATCGTTTTTACCTTTTTGCCTTTCAGGTCAAAGATATCAATCGCCAAATCGCTTCCCTCTTCTAAGGAGAGGGCAATCTCCAAATAGTCATCTCGGCCATCACCATCCGGGCTAAAGACCTCAGGAGTGAGCAAAATCGCGTCGGGCAAGAGATTAATAAAATAGGTTATTAAAAGATTATTAGTGGTATCACAATCCCTTTCGGCGAATAAACGAGCGGTTATCTCTCTCCGACCAAAAGCCAGGCTTTCCCAAGTAAAGGCAAAGGTTGTCTCGCTCTTTGGTCTTAATCCTTCGCCCTCTATTCTTTTTATCTCTTTCCCGTCAATCTTAAATACTAATCGCCATCGGCCGCAATCGGTATAAGAGGGGTTTTCCAGTTTTACCCCGATTTCTATCTTCTCTTGTTTTGTGACCGAGAGGGAGTGAATCTTCGGGTCGCAATAAGTGAGGGTAGAATTTACAAATCCCGGTGTTGAACCAGCCGTATCTAAACATTCTACCCAGTTTTCGGTACTATCTGGGGCTTCTGGCTTCACCCGCTCAATAGAAAACCCATCCTTCGTTGCCCGGGGAAAAGAGAAGGTAGAAACAATTGAAGAATCCGGGGAGTAGAGGATTAAAGAGTCATTCATCTCCAACCCGTCACCAATCGTCGTATTACCAACGGTAAGGACGATGAGACCTTCGGGAAACCTATAGGGCATAACATATTCCCCGTTGCCGGTCTGGGTATATTCCAAATCTAAGATTAAGGCATAAGTTTTGGGTGGAAGAAGGGTAGTATTTATTTTAAGGGTTGGGTATTTTATAAGAATCAAACTGTCCCGCCAGGGGATTATCGTATCTCGGGCGTCAAAATCTGATATTCGCCAAGACAAAAGATTAAAGGTATCCGAGGTGTTATTATAAATCTCAACGAACTCATTTCTATCTTCTGGGGCACCACCTCCGGTCTTTCCCTTTGGATTGGCCATAACTTCATTGATTAGAATCTCTTGGATTAGGATAAGGGGAAAGAAGAACAATGCCGGCAAGGATTTTCTTATGAGACTTTTATTAGAAGGGTAAATCGTCTATATTCTCTTCTGGGATTTCAATCTCTTCGGGGGGCTCCTCGGTTAACGGTGGAGCGGTCTTATCAAGGATTTGCACCCGGCGCGCCGAGATTTCTACTATGTACTTCTTTACCCCCTGCTGGTCAGTCCAATCCCGACTGCGTAGCCTCCCCTCAATCAAAACCGCACTGCCCTTCTTCAACCGTTCGCCGCACATCTCTGCACCGCGACTGAAGGTAACGACATTAAAGAAACTGGGAACTTCCTTCCATTCTCCGGTCTCTTTATCCTTTATCCGTTCATTGACCGCAATGCGGAAAGAACAGACCGGTGTTCCTTTTGGTGTGTATTTTAATTCTGGTTCCTGGACTGCCCTACCCAACAGAACAACATAATTAAGTTGCCCCAATCTCAAATCAGCCATCTTACCTCCTCAAATGAGAATGATTAACACCGGAAAAAACTACTCCTCAATATTTTCTCATTATGCCGGATATTCTCTTTTATCCTCTCTAATGCCTCCGGGTGACAGGCGAACTGAAAGATTAAGTAGTAGCCACTATCCTGCTTTTTTATCGGGTGAGAAAATTTCTTCTTCTCTATTTTTTTGATTGTCGGTTCCTGGGTGCCACAGGCAAGAAAAAGGTTCTTAAATTCGTTGGTTAGGTTATTCATTTGCTCTTCGGAGAACTTTCCGGGCAAAATCAAAACACATTCGTAATTATTCATAACTCTATTATAGTTAACAACTCTCCTTTGTCAACTCCTTTGGTCTTACCAGATTCCGCTCTTCACATATTCGTCAATACTCCGGGCGGCAATCCTTCCGGCACCCATCGCCAAAATGACCGTCGCTGCCCCGGTGACGATATCCCCACCGGCAAAGACCCCTTTCTTTGTTGTCTTACCTGTCTTCTCATCCGCGATGATATTCCCGTGTCTCCCAATCTCTAAACCGGGTGTGGTTTGAGGAATCAAAGGATTGGGACTCTGACCGATGGCACAGACCACAGTATCAACCGGAATTCGGAACTCTGAACCCGGACAAGGAATTGGTCTTCTCCTTCCCGAGGAATCCACTTCCCCCAAGGTCATCTTGATACATTCCATCTCAGAAACCCAGCCTTTTTCATCGGTGATATATCTGACCGGTAGGGTTAAGAAATGAAACTCCACACCTTCTTCTTCGGCGCGAATTATCTCTTCAATCCGCGCCGGCATCTCCTCCCGTCCCCGGCGGTAGATAATCATTGATTTCTCTGCGCCTAAGCGCAAAGCGGTCCGGGCTGAATCCATCGCCACATTACCACCACCAATCACCGCCACCCTCTTCCCCCTGATTACCGGTGTGTCGTATTCCGGAAATAAATAAGCCTTCATTAGATTGACCCGGGTGAGATACTCATTCGCCGAATAAATCCCCGAGGCATTCTCCCCGGGGATATTCATAAACCAAGGCAAACCGGCACCAGTGCCGACAAAGACCGCGTCAAAATCTAAAAGGAGTTCATCAACGGTCTTTGTCTTTCCGACGACAAAGTTTAATACGACCTTTACCCCTAATGCCTTAACGAATTCAACCTCTCTTTGGACGATTGCCTTGGGCAAGCGGAATTCCGGGATGCCGTAGACCAAGACACCGCCTGGTTTATGGAGTGCCTCAAAGATTACTACCTCGTGTCCCATCTTCGCCAAATCGCCGGCCACGGTTAAACCGGCTGGACCCGAACCAACCACCGCAACCCTTTTTCCCGTTGGCTTCTCAACCTTTGGTATCTCTATTCCCTCTTTTGCCTCCCAATCGGCAACGAAACGCTCTAAGCGACCGATGGCACAGGGTTCAAACTTCTTTCCCAAGACACAGACCTTCTCGCACTGCTCCTCCTGGGGACAGACCCGACCACAGATTGCCGGCAAACAATTCTTCTCTTTTAATATCCGAGCCGCCTCCCGAAATTTTCTTTCTCTAATTTTTGCAATGAAATCCGGTATATCAATCTCCACCGGACAGCCACCAACACAAGGCGGTTTCTTACAGGATAGACAACGGCTGGCTTCTAAGACCGCCTCCTCTTCGGTATAACCAAAAGGAACCTCGTTAAAGTTCTTAATCCGCTCCTGGGGTAGTTGTTCCGACATCGGCACCTTCTTTTCTCTAATCTTCATCAACCTCTCCCCTTTTCAAATCGTTCCAAAGAAATCCTCTCTTCTACTTGGTAAGTTGCCAGACGAGATGCGAGAAGGTCAAAGTTCACCTTATGACCATCAAATTCTGGTCCGTCAACACAGGCAAACTTCGTCTCACCACCAACCTCAACCCGACAGACACCGCACATCCCGGTCGCATCAAGCATTATCGGATTAAGACTGACAATCGTTGGGATATTATAAGATTTCGTTAGATTAGCCACCGCCCTCATCATTGGCACTGGACCAATCGCAATCACCCGCTCAATCTTCTTCCCTTCTTTCAGTAAATCAAAAAGGGCATCAGAAACAAAACCCTTCCGGCCGTAACTGCCATCATCGGTTGTCGCATAAAACTCATCGCAGAGTGGTTTAATCTCATCCTCCATAATCAAAAGTTTGTGAGTCCGGGCGCCAATAATCCCAATCAAATAATTCCCTTTCTTTTTCAGCGCCTTTAATACCGGATAGATGACCGCACTTCCCACACCACCACCAATACCGACGACATTACCAAAGAATTCAATCTCCGAAGGTTTTCCTAAGGGTCCAACAAAATCAAGGATTTCGTCTCCTTCCTCCAAGAGTGCCAATTGTTTCGTTGATTTGCCAACCTCCTGAAAGATAATTCGGACCGCACCATCTTCGGGAGAGGCCTCCGCAATCGTCAGGGGAATCCTCTCTCCTTCTTCTGATATCCTTAAAACTACAAATTGACCAGGAAGTGCCTTTTGGGCAATTAAAGAAGAGTGGACAATAAACTCCTTAATCCCCGGGGCGAGGATTTTTTTCTTTAAGATTCTTGCCATTTAGACCCAGCCCCTTAGTTTCATCGCCTCCGCCACCCTTTGCACCGCGACTAAATAGGCCGCGGTGCGCATATCAACCTTCTTCTCCTCATACATCCGCACCACATCCCAGAAGGCCTTGGTCATCTTGCCATCCAGCCGCTTATGAACCTCTTCCAAAGTCCAGTAATCACCAGTAATATTCTGAATCCATTCAAAGTAAGATACGGTAACGCCTCCGGCATTACAGAGGAAATCGGGAATGACGAAGAGACCATTCTTATGGAGAATCTCGTCCGCATCGGGTGTCGTTGGACCATTCGCCGCTTCGGCGATAATCTTCGCTTTAATTCGACCGGCATTTTCTCCGGTAATCACATTTTCTAACGCTGCGGGCCAGAGAACCGCTACCGGTAATTCCAGAAGTTCCTCATTGGTTATCTTCGTTGTGTTCGGAAAGCCAACCACCGTCCCGGTCTTATTCTTATGTTCCAAGACGCGGACCGGATCAAGCCCTTTTTCCGAATAGATGCCACCCTTAGAATCCGAGACCGCAACAATCCGGGCATTGAAGAACTCTTTTAATAAGTAGGCAACAAAATAACCGACATTACCATATCCCTGAACCGCAACCGGAACATCGTGTAAGTCCACCTTTAGGTATTTACCCGCTTCTCGGAATATAATCATCGCTCCACGAGCCGTAGCGTCAATTCTTCCCAAGGAGCCCCAAAGAGAAATTGGTTTACCGGTTGTTACCCCAAAAGCATTATAGCCAACGATATTAGAGAACTCATCCATCATCCAAACCATAATCCGATGGTCGGTATAGATGTCCGGAGCCAGAATATCCTTCTCGGGACCGATGAAATCACCTAAGGCTCGGACATAACCTCGGGCTACTCTTTCCAACTCCCTTTCACTCATCTCCTTTGGATTACAAATAACTCCGCCTTTTCCGCCGCCATAAGGCAAATCCAAGAGTGAGGTCTTCCAGGTCATCCAAGCCGCCAGTGCCCTTACCGTATCAATCGTCTCTTCGGGATGAAACCTTATGCCACCTTTACAAGGACCACGGGCATCGTTGTATTGAACCCGAAATCCTTTAAATATCTTTGTCTCCCCGGAATCCATCCGAACCGGAAAGGTGACAGTCAACTCGCGCATCGGCTCTCGGAGTAAGGTGTGGGTAGCAGAATCCAATGGCAAAAGGCGTGCCGTCCGGTCTAACTGTTCCTGCGCCATCTCAAATGGATTCAATTTAATACTCCCCTGTATTTAAAAGTTTCCTTGAGAAATCAGAAAGAAAGAATCTTCTCCGCTTCTTCTTTATCAATATCCATTATATAAGGGATACCGGAGATTTTGCTCGCCTCTGGGGTTATTGCCGCAATATCATCCCGGGTGATATATTTCAAAGCAAATTTGCGGGAACCACACATAATCTGTCTCAGGCCCTGTTCCAATCTTTTTATATAGGTATAAAGCCCAATCGCGCCGGTCGGAAGCGAATCAAACTTTTTGCCATACTTCTGCTTCAGTTCGGAGGCGGTGATGAAAACCTCTTCCTTGGAGGCACCGAATCTTGAGACATAGACAATCTCCTGACCTTCTTGTAACATCTTTCCGATTGTCTTGCCAACCATTGCCGCGGTGAGGGGTGCTCTCGCCATACCAATCAACTTGAAGTAAGGGGCACCCAAAGACAGTCCCTTAAATATCTGGTCTTCCATTGTGAATCCACTGGCAATCGCACAATCCGGTAGATATTTCCCTTTCTTTTCCAATTTATTTAGATACTGATAGAGGAGCGACCAGAGTTCAATTCCCGGCACACCCCATTCGTTCATCATTCGCCAGGGGCTCATTCCAGTTCCACCACCCGCCGCATCCACGGTCAAAAGGTCAATCTTTGCCTCAGATGAGAGCCTTACCGCAAAAGCCAAATCTCGTGGTCGGTAGGCACCGGTTTTCAGAAAGATATATTTTGCCCCGGCCTTTCTTAACTTCTCTACCTGTTTGTAGAAACTCTCTTCCTCCGCCATCCCAATCCGGGAGTGCCTTTCAAATTCGTGGAACATCTTCTGTTCAAAACTCTTTATTATCCGAGGGTCATAGGGGTCGGGCAAAACAATATAGCCGCGGTCTTTAAGCATCTGTGCCCTTTTCAAATCCTTTATCTTCACCTCACCGCCAATATCCTTCGCCCCTTGTCCCCATTTCAATTCTACTACCTCCACACCCAATTTTTCTATCACATATTCGTGCACGCCCAATCTCGTATCCTCCACATTCGCCTGAACGACAACCGCCCCGTAGCCATCCTGCCACTCCTGGAAGAGTTTCACCCGCATCTCCATTTCCGGTGAGGAGACCACCCTTCCATTCTTGATTTTCGTTCCCGGATCCATCCCGCAGACATTCTCACCAATTGTCACAATGATACCGGAGATTGCCGCCCCGATGGCTAACCCCTCCCAATTATTTTTGGCGATAGCGGTAGAACCCAGTCCGGGGATAACAATCGGCATCCGCACCTTTATCCCTTTGTCGTGACCAATCCTCTGTTCGGTATCAACCGCTGGGAAGGTTGCCTTATCCGGGTCGGGTTCAATGCCATAGGCACCGCGACAACTTCCTAAAATTGTGAAGTGGGATAAATCAACCGGGTATTCCTTCTCCGCGGCTGTGGTCATTATCCCGAATGGTTGGGGATAAATCACCTCGGCGCCGCGGTATGCGGATTTGCCGACCTCGCACATCCCAATACACCCATCGACGCAGGTGGCACACAGTCCACTTATTGGCACAACCGAATCCTCGGTTCGGTTCTTGGTTAAAGTCGCTGCTGATGCATTTATTCTTCCTAAACTCATTTTATCCCTCCTATTTAAATTCCATTATCTTTTTGCCTTAGTTTTTGACTTCTCTTCCACACAGGTTCCACACTCCCCTTTTAGCCCCATCCAACAAGCGTAATTATCATAAACCTCTAAGCAACTTGGCTGGAGTTCATTATCACAGCGACCGCAGAGAACGGTCTCCGGTTGCGCTCCTTCACAGCGCAAAGTGCAAGCCGGACAGATATAGAGACACCCTCCGCAGCGCCGACACTCTTCCGATGTCTTATCAAAAGGGGTTGTAATTTTTATCTTGTTGCCTCGGTTAACAAAGCCAATCGCCTTTGCCATCATCTGCTCTTCACAAATCCGGACGCAGCGCCCACAATAAAAACACCTCTCCCATTTTGGGGAAAAGCGAACTCGCGCCAAACCGATTTTCGCTGCCATATCTTGCAATTCGCGGGATGTTGGGCACTCGCTAATCAAAAGTTCCAGTGCCATCTTCCGCGCTTTGATCACCCGGGGGGTAGAGGTTGAAACCAACAAGCCTTCTTCTACTGGGTAAGTGCAGGCGGAGACAAGTCTTTTTCTTCCACCGCTTGCTACCTCCACCACGCATATCCGACAGCCACCCCAAGGAGTAAGTCCCTCGTAATAACAGAGCGTAGGAATCTCCAACCCTAGGAAACGAGCCGTCTCCAAAATTGTCCAGTTTTTTGGCGCTTCAAACAAAATTCCGTCAATCTTGACTTTAGGCATCTTAAACTCCTGACTTCTTTTCCACGGCATCAAACTTGCAAACATCGTAGCAGATGCCGCACTTTATACACTTTTCCTCAATTATGGAATGAATCTTTTTTGGCTCCCCGGTGATTGCCTCCGCTGGACAGTTTTTCCGGCATAGGGTGCAACCGGTACACTTCTCCGCCACGATTTCAAACCGAATCAGTGCCTTACACACCCCGGCCGGGCATCGCTTCTCTTTGATATGGGCGAGATATTCATTCTTAAAATATCTCAGGGTAGTAAGAAGAGGATTGGATGCGGTCTGTCCCAATCCACACATTGAAGCATCCTTAACCACATCCCCCAATTCCTCCAACAGGCTTAAATCCTCCTCCTTGCCTCTCCCCTCGGTTATATCATTAAGGATGGAATACATCCGCTGGGTTCCCTCGCGACAGGTAGAGCACTTCCCGCAGGATTCGTCCTGTAAAAAGTTGGTAAAGTATTTGGCGACATCAACCATACAGGTATCCTCATCCATCACAATCATTCCGCCCGAACCCATAATACTCCCGGCTTGACTAAGGGATTCGTAGTCTACCGGCAAAGAGAAGAGTCGGCGCGGGATACAGCCACCGGAAGGACCGCCGGTCTGAACGGCCTTAACCTTTTTGCCATTTGGTGTTCCGCCCCCAATATCAAAAACCACCTCTTCCAGTGTAATCCCCATTGGCACTTCCACCAACCCCGTATTTCTCACCTTGCCCACTAAGGAGAAAATCTTCGTCCCCGTGCTTGTCTTGGTTCCAATCTTTCTAAACTCATCTGCCCCCTTGGCGATAATTATGGGAACATTCGCCCAGGTCTCAACATTGTTGATATTGGTTGGCTTACCCCAGAGGCCAGAAGTAGAGGGAAAAGGTGGTCGCTGACGGGGAATGCCTCTTTTCCCTTCAATTGAGGCAATCAGTGCGGTCTCTTCCCCGCAGACAAAGGCTCCGGCGCCCTTTGATATCTTAATGGAAAAATCAAACCCACTGTCTAAGATATTCTTTCCCAAAAAGCCAAATTTTTCCGCGGCGGCAATTGCCAAGGTCAAATGTTCAATCGCTAACGGATACTCGTTCCGAACATAAATCCACCCTTCCTTTGCCCCGATGGCATAAGCACCAATTATCATCCCTTCAATTACCGAATGGGGATTACTCTCCAAAATGCTCCGGTCCATATAGGCACCCGGGTCACCCTCGTCCGCATTGCAGATTACATATTTTACATCGCTTTTCTCTCTTCGGGTGACCTCCCACTTCACACCCGTGGGAAAACCAGCCCCGCCCCGGCCGCGCAGACCGGATTTTTTTATCTCCGCAATCACCTTCTCTGGTGACATCTGGGTAAGAGTGCGCGCCAAAGCCTTGTATCCACCCACCGCGATGTAATCTTCAATCCGGGTTGGGTCAATTTCTCCGTTATTCCCCAAAACCAACCGCAACTGCCTTTTATAAAAAGGGATTTCGTCCCAATGGACAATCCTTTTCTTTCTCTCCGGGTCAAGATACAACCGATGGTCAAGAATCTCACCCTTAATCACCGTTGCGTCTAAAATCTCCGGCACCGCCTCCGGGGTAATTGATGGATAAAAAATATCCCCGGGTTGGATAACCATCACCGGTTCAACCTGACAGAATCCAAGACAACCAGTCATAAGAAGTGTAACCTTATTCTCCAACTTCCTCTTTTTGACCTCATCCTCTAATACCGAGGCGACCTCTTTACTCCCTTTGAGATAACAGCAGGTTGCCCTTATTGAGACAATTATCCGCTTTCTCTCTTTCTTTTTCTCGGCGCGGATTTTCCTTGTGAACTCCGCCAATTCTTTGGCCGATTTAATTCTTTTCATCCTTCACCCCTCTTTTCTCCCCCTGGTATTCCTTTAAGAAATTACTAACCTTGGTTGGCGTTACATTGCCATAATATCTACCATCAATGACCACAATCGGACCTAAGGCACAGGCACCAAGACAGTTTACAGTTTCTAATGTGAAGTTCTTATCTTTGGTTGTTTCGCCGGCCTTGATGTTAAGGTCTCGCTCCAATTTCTCCAAGACGCGCTGACCACCACGCACATGACAAGCGGTTCCCAAACAGACACAAATCTCGTGTCTACCCCGGGGCTGTAAACGAAAGGCGCGGTAAAAAGTCGCCACCCCGTAAACATCCCGGAGTGGCATTGAGAGAACTTTGGCTACCTCCCGCAATGCGGTTTCGGGCAAGTAATTATACCTTTCCTGGATATCTTCTAACACCGAGATTAAAAGATAACCGTGTTTCTTTGCCGACGCCTTAACAAAATCTTCAATTTTTTCTTCTTCCGATAAAACCTTTACCTTCAACGGGCGCTTCCTTTTAGCCCGAGTTGCCATTTTTCCTCCTCATTTTTCCGCTCTTCCGGAACAAATTTTTTCGCTTCTCACTTATCTACCGCAACTTTCTCTTCCAGGCAGAACGCCCTTTCTTTCGTCTCGACAATCTTTTGCGCGATGGTTTTAACAATAGCCTCTCCCATCAGTCAAGAAAGCATGCCATTTTACTCACCACCTATCACTTTTAGAATTCGTAATGGAATCCGAAAGTGCCAATAATAACCCTTGGTGCCTTGAAGGTACTAGATATCCCAATATCCAGATTTACTCCTTCCTTTAATTTATATCTCCCTCCGATGAGCCAGTTTTGTAACCCATCTTTGTTTCCAGAAGCCTCGGTGCCAATGTCAAATTTATCAAACCCAGCGACCACGGCCAATGCATAAGATATTGAACCACAAGTAGTATCTCCGGTTGCCGAATAACCCAAATTAGCATCTGTTTCAATTGGTCCAAATGCCTTCGTAAGAATAGCATTGATGTCATAACCAGAGGTCCCTAATTCGTTTGTAAGAGAAGTAGAGAATAAATCAGGGATAAGCGCATACTTTAAGCAGAGTTCAGCTGCGGTAAGTCGATTCTTAGGTTCGCTGACGACTGTATAGCCAAAACTCACTCCTATGTCCATCTTTTGTGTTAATCCATGCTTAAAACCGAGTCCTAATCTCCCTTCAGCGCGTCCAAATTCATAGCTGACTTCTAATTCATACCTGTTAGCTTCTACGGTGCCGGCATCATCAGTAGCAAATGGTCTCGCACCCTTGGCATCACTAAACCAGACCATTAGTCCGATTACCACGCAGGCAACAATGGTTTGTCGGGCAGGAATTCGCTTAGGCATATCCTTCTTAAATCCGACACCAGGTATTTCATCAAGACTTAACCCAAAAAATTTAGTTACCTTTTCCACAATCATTTTAATTTTGTCTTTCATTAATAAGATAATAAATAAATTCTATGTAAAGTCAAGACATTTTCGCTTCAACCTTAAAATAGTAACTTTTATTCCAACTTCAAAATCGCCACTTTTTGGATTATATCCCTCTTTAAATGGGAGGAATTATATTTTTTAGGTTGGAGGATAAATTGTTAAACCTGATAAAGGTTGCTTCTCTAATTCGAAAAACCGCAAATCTCTCTTTTTTGCTACATAGTAAAGAGGCGGTAATATCTAAATAGGTAGTGTCCCGAAGTGTGTGGAAATTTATATAAGTTTATGTATAATAAGAACTTAAATAAAAAAAGCCCCCAAGAGGGGGCAAAAGGAGTATATCATGAATAATGATAATACCCTAAAAAGAATAAAAAGGCAAGAGGAA
>CAYRLZ010000059.1:0-2318 GCA_964425275.1 uncultured bacterium
GATAAGGCGAGGAGGTCAAAGGTTGTATCCGGGGAGTATTCCTTTACCGCCACGACCTTTTCTCCGGTTTCGTGGACACTTATCCTTTTAAGATGGAGGAAGATATTTTTTATTATTCCCCCGGAGAGAATGAATGGTTCTTTTGCCTGGTAGAATTCTAATTGACCATTCTTTTGGCAGGCGATTAAAAGAGAGAGGCATAAAAGAAAAGGAAATTTTATTCTCATAAATTAGAGAGCGCCTGACGCGATTTGAACGCGCGACCTGCGGATCCGGAGTCCGCCGCTCTATCCACTGAGCTACAGGCGCATCCTATAATACTAATGGAGAAGTCAATAAAGGTCAAGTGGCTAATGAGCCCCCACTATCCGTTAGTCTTGTCTTTTCTGATTCCCCTCAGCGATTTGATTGTCCGCCTTATCCTTTTGATACAGGCCCTGGTATTCTTTTTAATCTCCCCTCCATAAAAACGGAGGATATGCCAGCCGTAACTGGTCAATTCATTATCCCTTTCTCGGTCATAGAGCCGGGCGCTTCTTGCCGAATGGTAAGACTCACCATCACACTCCACGGCGATTTTACCATTTTGGCAAAATATCGCAAAATCTAAACAATAAGTTCTATCCTCTTCCTTAACAAAATATTGTCTTTCACAGGAAATCTTCTTTTCTTTTAGTGCCGCATATAATTTCTCTTCAATTGGACTGGTAAGGAAAAGGTCGTTAATTTCCTTAGCGGAAAATAGTTTTTCTAAGGTCGTCGGGATGAAAGTGATTCTTCGCCTCCTCTGGCTTTTGATTGGTCGGGGTAATTTAACCAGGTCGGCGATAGTAATTTTGTAATAGTCTTCCTGAAGGTTAGGGTGCTTCGGCTCATCGGGTAAAAGGTCTCGCCGCTTAACCACCGCCCAACCCAAGACCGGGGCGTAATAATTAACCGCCCATTTTTCCTCAGCAAAAATCTTTGGCTGATAGAATGCTAAATATTTTACCTTCTTAATTCCTACCGGGGCGCTCTTTACCGGAATCCGATACCAGTGGCTTTCCCTTAAAATTTGCCAGTCCTTTTTCCGCGGAACAATTGCGACCAATACCAGATTATCTCCTTGAATTTTAAAAGACATCCACCTTCTTTTGAAAAAGCGATTGAGGAAATTAGGGAGCAGAGTTGGTAAATTGCTATTGGTGGCGACGTCGGGTTCCGTATTCAATAAGTTCGCGTAATGCCTTCTGGTCAAAAGCAGCACTCTGGGCGGTCTCATAAGTAATCTTTCCCAACTTATAAAGTTCCGCCAGATAGGCATCAAGGGAGATACTACCCTCGGCGGTTGAGGTCTGAATTGCGGAAGGGAGGTGTTCAATCTTTCGCTCCCGAATTAAATTCCTGACCGCGGGTGTCGCCATCATAATCTCAAAAGCGGCAATTCTTCCCTTACCTTCGGCGCGGAGAACCAAACGTTGGGAGAAGACCGCCAAAAGTGAGATGGAAAATTGGATTCTTATCTGGTCCCTAATCTCCGGTGGGAAGATATCAATGAAACGGGTAACCGTCTCCGGGGCATTAGTGGTGTGTAAGGTGCCAATTACCAAATGACCCGATTCTGCGGCCCAGACTGTCGCCTCAGCGGTCGCCAAATCCCGAATCTCACCGACCAGAATCACATTAGGATTAGAACGGAGACCTTTCATTATCGCCTCCCGGAAAGAAGCGACATCCGTCCCGACTTCCCGTTGAGTTATAATCCCAGATTTGTGCTCGTGAATAAATTCTATCGGGTCCTCAATCGTTAGGACATGGCGCGGGGAATTTAAGATGTAGTCAATAAATGTTGCCTGAGTCGTCGACTTACCGGAGCCAGTCGGACCGGTTACTAATATCAAACCGTGAGGTCGGTCTAAGAGGGCTTTTATCTTAGGAATGAAGTAGGGAAGAAAGCCAATCTCCTCAAAGGTCATAATCCGGCGCGGAATCAAACGGAGGGCTAATCCATAATAACCCTTCTGCTTATAGATGGCAACCCGAAACCGAGCAATATCTTTATAGTTAAGGCTGAAATCACCGCCGCCACCATCTTCAATTTGAACCCTTAGGTGTTTTACATGGCGGGAGATAATATCTTTGAAATGGATGGTATCTTCTGGGGTTAACGGCGGTGCTCCATTTAAGGAACGGAGTTTACCGTCAATTCTTAAAGTGGGAGGTCGGCCAACAGTTAAATGCAAATCCGAGGCATTCTCCTCAATGCATTGGTTTAAAAGAGAATCTAAATACTCTTCTTCATTCATAGTTCACCTAATACCTTTCACTTAATATATAAT
>CAYRLZ010000060.1:0-58347 GCA_964425275.1 uncultured bacterium
GAAATCCTTAAAACCGCCTCTCCCACGGATATGATTACGGTAATCGTCCGAACCAAAGAGCAAGCCGACCTTACCCTTTTGCCTCCTACTGCCACTTATGATGAAAAACTTGAATACCTGAAATTCGTTGCCGAAAGGGCGCAGCGAGATATTCTTGCCTATCTCAAAACCGTGAAGGCGACGGATATTAAAAGTTATTCACTTGTTTCCGACATCGTCTTAAAGACAACACCGGAGGTGATTAAGAAATTAGCCGAAAGGGAAGATGTTGATTTTATTACCGATGACTTTGTGGTAAAGATTCACGACCACTGGCCAGGCGAGCAAGTTGCGAGGGATGCGACCGATGCCCCGGAGTGGAATATTACTAAGGTGAGTGCGGATGCCTGCTGGGCGGACGGCTATACCGGACAAGGTGTTGTTGTCTCCAACCTTGACACCGGGGTTGATGTCTCCCATCCGGCATTTGGCAACCGGTGGCGCTCAACCGATGGTTGGTTTGATGGTGTCAACGGTCGGACAACTCCCTACGATGACAATGGGCACGGCACCCATACGATGGGAACGATTACCGGTGGTGATGGCTTGGGTCCTTTTACTAATGATATCGGGGTTGCCCCGGGCGCGACCTTCATTGCGGCCAAGGGGTTTAACTCCAGTGGCTCTGGTCAAGCCACCTGGATAATTGCTTGTTTTAACTGGCTTGCCCAGACCGGTCGCCCCAATGTTGTTTCTAATTCCTGGGGAGGTTCCCGCACCACCACTACCTGGTGGCAATATATTGTTAATTTAAGAAACCTAGGGATTGTTGTTGTGGTTTCAATTGGCAACTCTGGTCCTAATGGGTCAACTTCTAACTCACCCGGGAATTTCCCAATAGTGATTGGTGTCGGAGCAACCGATGCCGCTGATAACATCGCCAGTTACTCCAGTCGTGGACCGGCTCCTAACCAAGACCCCTGGAATAACCCAGCTAACTGGCCAAGACCTGACTGGAATTTAATAAATCCGGCAATATCGGCCCCTGGTTCTGGTGTCCGCTCCGCGGCTCCGGGTGGCGGTTATGCCAGTATGAGCGGCACTTCTATGGCTTGCCCCCATGTTGCTGGCGCGGTTGCCTTGATGCTGGAAAAACGGGCTAATATCAGCCCGGATGAGGCATTCAATCTCATTACCGATAATTGTGACCGTCCTTCTCAGGGTGGGACCTATCCCAACAATAACTATGGCTGGGGAAGATTGAACTGTAAAAAAGTTCTGGATGCAATGGTTCCGGCCAATCGCCCGAATATTCTCCTCTCCCGAACCGACATAACTGGTGACCCAAATAATAACCACCGCCTTGACCCGGGTGAGACCGGAAATCTTATAACCTATCTCAGAAATACATCAGCCGTTCCGGCAACCAATTTAAGGGGAATTTTAAGGACTACTGACCCTTATCTGACAATCTCTGATTCTACGGCTAATTATGGAAATGTTGGTGGTCAGGACAGCACCAATAACTTAACTGACCCCTATGTTTTGACCGCGAGTAGTTCCACACCACCTGGTTATACCGCAAACCTTTCCCTTTACTTAGTTTGCGATGAGACATCCTGGACCAAACCATTCTCCTTAACCATTGGTCAACCCCCACCGCAACCCGGGCAAAAAATCTGGGGACCAAGGCAGGTTTCCGGAACACCGAGCGGGGCTGGACTTTATGGGCTTGCCTATAATCCAACCAATGACCGGATATATGTCTGCCACTTCCGAGCCCGAACCATCTTTATTTATTCCTCTGATTCTTTGCTTACCTCCTTTGGCACTATCCCAACACCAAACAATGAGACCGCCTGCACTGATATAAAATACTGTGCCTATGACAATACCTTCTGGGTTGCCTCTAATCAGACGAAACGGGTTTATAAAATATCCGCTACGGGAACGGTTCTTCGGCAATTTGCCAATCCGGCAAACGACTATCCTACTGGACTTTGTTGGGACGAAAACGAAGGTCTTCTCTATCTGGCTGACCGAAGGGCAGTTGGTGTTCAGCCTGGTTATATCTATGTCGTTGATACCTTGGGCACTCAAATCCGGCGGATGACTATTCCTTTGAGCGCCAATGTTGGTCCGCGTGGTTTGGCATTAGAAGTGTCAACCGGCAATCCTGACCGACCAACCCTTTGTCACCTCTATACCTCTTTTAATGCCGCGGGTAATGCAGTTGATAGTGTTGGCGTCTATGAGTTAAAGCGGGATGATATCTCAATCTTGCAGCGCTTTCTTATCACTGAAAGGTATAATGCCCGAGGTGTTGAATATGACCCAAGGGATGCCAGCCTCTGGGTGACGATAATGGAAATGGCCGCGGGAGGTCCTAATAACTACATCATAAAATATACTGGCTTCCATGAGCAGACCGGTGTTGAAGAGCCGAAATTACCGCTCAGAGATATATCGGGTGTGCGTTGTTTTCCCAATCCCTTCAACAAATCCCTAACCATCTCCTATCAGTTAAAGAAGTCATCGGATGTTCGGGTATCAATCCACGATGTTACTGGGAGAATGCTTACCTGCCTCCAGAAAGGCAAACTGAATTCAGGAATCTATCATCACACCTGGAATGGGGAGAATGTCTCCGGTATCTACTTTGTGAATATCCGCACGAATCAGGAGAACCTCTGGTATAAGGTAATCAAATTCTAAAAAGAGGAGAAAAATAAGAAGGCGGGAGAGATTTCTCCCGCCTTTTCTTTTACTTGTGTAAGGCTAAGAAGGAGATTTAGAGGAGGACACAGAAAGAGGCACAGGGAGGGGAAGAAAGAACCTAACAGGGAGCCGGTCAGGAGGAGATAGAGAAGGGGGCTGAGAAAGGAGAAGAGAGGATAAGGAGATAGGGAAAAGGATTAGGGAAGGGATAGAGAAAGAGACAGGGTAAGAGACCGATAATAGCACTCCCAATAGGACGTTTTATAGGACCAAGAATAGCATCACCAATAGCATCCGGAATAGGACGGAGAATAGGAAAGGGAATAGAACACTCAGTAGGAAAGAGAATAGGATTCCCAATAGGTAAGAGAATAGAATCCTGAATAGAACCCCAAATAGGAAAGAGAATAGGGATTAGAATAGGACATTTAATACCATCCCGAATAGCACCCCCTATACGACCCCCTATCTTTAAGGGAAAATCCCCTAAGTTTTGGATATTCAATCACTTAATACAAAAAATCGGGCTTAAAAAATATTACTGTCAGTAATATTTTCCTGGTATTCCCTTATGAACTCTTTGGATAAAAAAACGCCCCACCAAAAAGATGGTGCGTCTCCTTTTCAGTCAGGTTATTTTATAACCACAAGTTTCTTATCTTCTTTATAGCCTTTGGTCTTAAACCGCAAGAGATAGATTCCCGCTGGTAGTCTTCTAATAGTAAATAGACCTTTATTCGTCTTTGCTGAATAGATAACTTCACCTAAGATATTGTAGATTTTTAAGGTCGCCATCTCATTCTTCGGCCAATTGTAATAAACAGTTGTGAAGCCTCTTGTTGGGTTGGAGTTAATCCGGATAGAAGTCGGGCGACTTAATTCCTGATGAGTTCCGGTATTGGGCAGTGAGGCAAGTAGAGTCGTCGTTCCGATATATTTATAGATAACATTGGTATTATTCCCCTTAATTGCGTAGATACTGCCGTCAAATGTGCAGAGCCCACCGCCACCTTTCACATATTTCCTCTCGCTTCCCTTGGGAATCGTATCCTTAGGAACCCAGGCATCATTTGCCGGGTCATACATCCAGAACTCTTTTGTATTATTGCCTTTGAAGGCATAGATTTTGCCATTCCAGAGGGTCATTGCAGCGCCTTCGCCGACCTTTTTACTTTTTCGGCAATAGGGATGGATAAAGGGCATACTCTCTTTTTTCGACCAGGAATCACCTTCTGGGCAGTATTGGTAGAATTCATTATATTTTCCCCGCAGGGCATAGATATAACTTCCATCCGAGACTAAACAACTGCCGTCACCGTAACCTCTATCGGTTCCGACAATTTCTCGCGCATCTTTTCTTTTTTCCCAACTGTCGCCGGCGATATTAAACCGATAGAATTCCTTGGTCTTTGAGCCTTTCAAGAGATAGACAAAACCGTTCTGATAAGCGATGCCGGTTCCACCCTTCAATCCCTTTATCCCTGGGACACTGTCTAACTCCTGCCAGACAGCCGTTGCCCGGTTATAGCGCCAGAATTCCTTGGTTCCAGTTCCTGGGACAATATAAATATTGGTTAAGCCGTCGTCGGTAATACCCGAGCCTTTCCTTAGGCCGAGTTTATTTTTAATCGGAATGCTGTCAATCCAGAGTGGTGTGGTTCCTGGGAGGTAGGAATAAAAACTCTTTGTATTGTTCCCTTTTATGATATAGATTTTGTCACCGGCGGTAATACACCCGCCACCTTTAATCTTCTTTCCATCACCAGTGGTTGGCACAGTATCGGAAAGTTTCTGCCAGTCGCTGACCGGTCGCGGGATATTTGCCACAGTCACCGAATCGGTCTTTTTATCATTATCCGGATTTTCATCTAAGTCAAGGCAGGTTGTGCATCGGGTAGTAAAGGTGCCGAGTGGTTGCGCTACCCACGGGTCAAAATAGACTGTTGTCTCCCAGTTTCGGTAGAGCGTCTTTTCTACGGTTTTTGTGCAGGAATAGGCATCACCAATCTTAAAGATGACATCAAACCAGGCTACCGGGTCGGTCCCGACATTTTTAATTCGGGCGCGGGGGATGATTGTATCACCAAGTGGGACAGTGCCGGTCGGGGCATAGATTCTTATCGTTGCCACATCAAACTCTTCCTGTGCCTCACTACTTGTCAGTAGTCCTAAAATAATAAGTAGGGCAATTACTCCGAGTTTCTTTTTCATAATTCCTCCTTTAGGATTTGTCCCTAACCAAAAGTCCTTCTTTTTTCTCTTCACCACTTTCTAAGCATAGCAGAAATTAGAAAAAAGTCAACGGTTAAAAAAATTCGGGAAGGCTAATTGGCGGTGGTGTGTTGGCAGTCTTGACTTTTGGGAAATAAGAGGGTATAATATTAAATAGATGAAAGGAAGGCAAACAGCCACTTATGGAGGATTGGCGGTCAATAGATTAATCTCAATCTCTTGGTGGCGGGCATTCATAATCGGGCAGTTTTTGGGTATGGTGTCGGGATTTCCAATGTATAATCTCTATTATGGTAATCTCCATTCCCACACATCTTATTCTGATGGTCGGGGCACCCCCCGTCAGGCCTTTGCCTATGCCCGAGATACCGCCCGGATTCATATCTTGGCAGTAACCGACCACGGTGAGATGCTTTCCTCCGCCGAATGGGAAGATATTAAGAAACAAGCCGATTCCGCCACGAAGCCTGGTCAATTTTTAGGGCTGGCCGGGTTTGAATGGACAAGTCGGGATGGACATATCAATATCTTTAATACCTCCGATTACACCTCAGCGCATCAAAACCCAACCGTTGGTTCAATTTATGAGTGGCTGGCAAATAGGAATAATGCAATAGGCCAATTCAACCATCCGGGCGGTCCTTATCTCTTCAATAACTTCCGGCACAGTTCTATTGGCGATATTTCTATGACTCTTTTTGAAATTCAGAACCGCCACCAAGCCGAGGTTTATTATGTTGCCTTGGATAGTGGCTGGCGGGTTGGGATTTCAGCAAATCAGGATAATCACTTTCCGGACTGGGGCAAAGGGCATCAACTGACCGGTATCTGGGCCGAGAGTTTAACGAAGAGTTCAATCATTTCGGCGATTCAAAATAGACGCACCTTTGGAACTCTGGACAGGGATTTTCAACTCTGGTTCAAGGCAAATGACCAATGGATGGGTTCAACCATCCCTAATGGTGAGGTTCAATTTGAGGTCTTTGCCTTTGACCCGAGCCTTGCCGATTTCATCCGCCGAATTGATATTATAACGAACAATAATGTTGTATTGGATTCCCTTATTTTAGGTAATACAAATTATGCTCGGTGGCAGACCCGAACCTACACCAATTCGACGGCGAGGAAATATTTCTTTGTCCGGGTAATTGAGAACGATAGTGATTATATCCTCTCTTCGCCGATATGGACAAAGGGCGGTGGTATCTTAGAAGATGGCGAATATAAAATTTTCCCCAACCCATTTATTTCATCCATTACCTTTAACTTCAATTCCATTCACCAGAGAAGTTTAGACGAGATAAAAATCTATTCAGTGAGTGGAAAGGAGATTAAATCCTTCTTACCAAAGTTACCAGTTCGTTGGGCGGGTGAGGATAAAGCCGGGAAAAAGGTTCCCGCCGGTGTATATTTTGTGGTTTTTAGGATAGGCAATAGCCAGTGGTGTGAAAAGATTATTCGGTTGAATAAACCAATAGTAAAATAGTTAGGAGAGATTTTAATTGCTTTCATCTTCCTCACTAATTTGTCAGGAGTAAGAGTCTTTTTATTCCTTTTTGGGTTAAACCGCAGGGCATTTGCTTCTTTAGGTAAAGTCGATAGCAATGGCGAAATACTGTTTTCGGCCGGGATGCCAGTTTAATTTTATCCAGGGAGAAAAAATGGGCGCTTGTTACCAATCGGTTTGGATTGCTGGTTCTTTACTTTTAAGATTTTTTCAGTATATATTATTTATGCTATTACTTACTCCCTTTTTCGTCTTTTTCTCGGATACGATGGTGGTTAAAAAGGTAGATACGGTTTGTTATAATGAGATTAAGGATAAGTGGATTGCGGAAGATAAGTTCTGGCACTTCGGGATGAGCGTCGCCTTAGTTGGCTCGTCCTATCATTTATTTAAGTGCCGGCTCAATGAAGAAAAAAATCGGTCAACTATTTTCTCTCTTGGTGGGACATTCTCACTCGGGATTATGAAAGAGTTCTGGGATAGAAGCCGACCCAAGGGGCACTTCAGTTATCGGGATATTGTTGTCAACCTATTAGGAATTGGTGTTGGCTATTTGATTTTTATCTATGATTGAAGCCGGCGAACTCGTCCTTTTGTATAATTCGGAGAACACCCAGTATTTATTCACTTTGCCCAAAGAAGGGCAGTTTTCTACGCATAAGGGGAATATCTCATTTGCCGAGGTGCGGGAGAAAGATTTTGGTGATAAGATTTTAAGTTCAACCCATACCCCTTTCTATATCCTCCGGCCGACCCTAAAAGATATTGAGATGAAGGTGAAGCGAAAGACAACAATCATTTATCCCAAGGATGCCGGCTTTATTATCTTAAACTCTCACATCTTTCCCGGGGCAAAGGTATTAGAAGTGGGAACTGGGTCTGGTGCCTTCACGATAATCTTAGCCAATTTTGTCCGACCCGATGGTAAGGTCTATTCTTATGAAGTTCGGGAAGAGTTCTTAGAACTGGCCAGAGAAAATCTGAAAAAGGCACACCTTTTAGAATATGTGGAACTAATCAAGAGAGATGTGGCAAAAGAAGGGTTAAATCTCCCTTCGGTCGGGCATAAAGGGGAATGGGGTGATTGTGTGTTCGTTGATGTTCCTTCTCCCTGGGAGTTAGTCAGGGAGTGCCACTCCGTCCTAAAAGGTGGGGCGACCTTTGCTTCGCTCTCCCCGAATATTGAACAGGTGCAAAAGACGGTAAGGGTCTTAGAACTTGAAGGGTTTGTTAGGATAAAGGTCTTTGAGATATTAGAAAGGGAGGTTATGGTCAGGCTCTCCGGAACAAGACCAAAGGAGAGGGGAATTGTCCATACCGCTTATTTGGTCTTTGCTCAGAAGGTGAAGAAAGATTGGGCAATTTAGTAATGGGGCAATTAAGTAAAAAGACTTTTCTATTTTGTTCTTTTATCGGTTTATTGCTCCTCCTTTTTTGCGCACGGGGGACAAAGAAGAAACTATCCTTACGGGTTGTTTCCCTTGTGCCTAGTATCACTGAGGTAATATTTGCCTTGGGAAAAGAATCGCTTTTGGTTGGCAATACGATATATTGCGATTATCCAGAAGGGGCAAAGAAAATCTATAAGGTGGGAGATTTTATCAATCCTTCCTTAGAAAAGATAGTTGCCTTAAGACCGGATATCGTCTTTTTAACCTTGCCCGCCCAGAAGATTATTCAAGAGAAATTGAACACCTTAAAGATAAAGACCTTTGTCTCCCAGCCAAAAGATTTTGAGACAATGCTTGACGAGATAAAAGAAATCGGAAGGCAATTAGGGGCAGAGAAGCGGGCTTGCTCTTTGAGCCATTTTTTGCAAGAAGCAAAGGAGAAGATAAGATTTCCCCCAATTAAGGTCTACATTGAAATCTCTCCCCAGCCAATAATTTCCATCGGAAAGAAATCTTTTCTCTCGGATATTTTGGAAAAACAAGGATTAAAAAATATATTCTCGGACATAGAAGAGGAATATCCGATAATAAGGATTGAGGATATTATAAAGAGAGACCCAGAGGTTGTCCTTATCCTCCATCCCTTGTCAAGAAAAGAGGAGGTGAAAAAAAGGCTCGGGTTGGAAAAGGTAAAGGCGGTGCAGAGTGGGCAGATAATTGATGAGATAAATCCTGACCTCTTATTAAGACCGGGACCGAGGATTATTGAAGGATTAAAGATGCTCCACTCAATTTTGAGTTCAAAACCGGGGCATGAGAAATAACCCCTCTTTACTCCTCTTTCCTTTAATCGCGATTATTTTTTTATCCCTCTCCTTAGGACCGGGGGGCGTGAGGGGGGAGATAATTTTTAAGATAAGACTGCCTCGGGTTCTTTTAGGGATTTTTGCCGGCGGGGTCTTATCATTTGTTGGCGGTGTCTTACAGGGTCTTTTAGAAAATCCGCTCTGCGACCCTTATATCCTGGGTATCGCCTCGGGCGCAACATTTGGCGTTAGTCTTTCCCTCCTCTTCGGTCACGTCTCCTATTTTTTCATTCCACCTTTTGCCTTTGCCTTTTCGCTTCTCTCCCTCTTTTTTGTTTATACCCTGGCGCAGGTTTCGGGTCGGATTCAGAAGTTATCCCTTATCCTTTCCGGAGTTCTCATCAGTTTCCTCTTTTCCTCCCTCTCCATTTTGGCGATGACTTTCAGTAAACAGCCCTTGGCACAAATTATCTATCTCATTATGGGAAATCTATCGGTTTTATTTTCTCCTTTAACCCTAATGAGTTTTTTGATTGTTTTTATCATTAGTCTCATCTTGCTTTATTTCCTTTTCTCCTATGCCCAGGAGCTTAATATTTTGTCTACGGGGGAAGAAGCGGCAATCAGTGTTGGTATTGATACCGAGCGACTGGTCCGAATGGTCTTTATTATCAGTTCCCTTTTGACTGGTTTTGTCGTCTCTTTTGTTGGCAGTATAAGTTTTGTTGGACTAGTGGTTCCCCATATTGCCCGGGCTCTTTATGGATACGACCATCGGAAAATTCTTCCGGCCTCCTTCCTTTTAGGTTCATCTCTCCTTTTAATTTCGGATATCTTTGCCCGCACGACCGCACCGGTGGAATTACCTTTAAGTGTCGTCACGGCACTTTTTGGTGTGCCATTTTTCTTTTATCGGTTAAGAAGGTTATAAGCCCAATGATATTCTTTGATTATGGACGCTATTCTTCTTAAAGAGCTAAGTTTCGGCTATACCAAAGAGAATCTATTTCAGAATTTTTCTCTGAGTATCCCGGAGGGTGATTTTTTGGGTATAATTGGACCAAATGGCTCAGGCAAGACGACTTTATTAAAGTTAATTGCTGGCCTATTAAAATCTACGAGCGGGCAGGTATTGGTTTTCGGAGAGGACCTTTTTCATCGGAAACCAAAAGAAAGAGGACGGTTGATTGGTTATATGCCCCAGGAGAGTCACTTCTTATGGAATTTTAAGGTAAAGGAGGTCGTTCTGATGGGTCGGTATCCCTATCATAGAAGATTTGAGCGGGAGAAGCGAGAGGATTTTGAGATTGCCGATTTAGCGATGAGATTGACCAATATTATTGATTTGAAAGACCGGGGAATAAATAATATCTCAACCGGTGAAAGACAGAGGGCGGTTTTGGCTAGGGTTTTATGCCAGAACCCTAAGATTTTACTCTTAGATGAGGTAACCTCTCATTTAGATATTGGTCAGGCGATTGAGATTTTGAGAATCTTACGACACCTCAATACCACTTATAAAATTACCTGTCTCTTTTCGTCCCACGATATAAATTTAGCGGCAATGGTTGCCAAACGGATTTTACTCCTCGCAAAAGGACAGGTGATTGCCTGTGACCGACCGGATAAGGTTATTCTACCGGAACTATTAGAGAAGGTTTATAGCATCCGGCCATTAATCACCACTCACCCTAAATTAAATATCCCTTGGGTTATCCTTAATCTCCGGGAATGAAGTATTTATCTGTCGTCTCATATTTTTATTATTCACCCAGGTTTTAAAACCTTGTCATTAAGAACACCCAGACTAAACCAATCAGTCCGACGAGGAGAACCGATGGGATAAGTTTTTTATACACGGCACGGGAATCGGCATTAAAATACTCTTTGGTCAAAAGGAGACAGAAGTGAACTGGTGATAAGAGGACCCCCATATACCCAGCGATATAAAAGATAAGTATGTAAAAAAGTTTATGGACGAGGGGAATGATACTCATTATTAATGGCAGGGAAAGTCCAACATAAGCCTGGTTTATCCCGGTGGCAAAACCAGTGAGGAAGGGGATAGTGGTCGCTATCAATATAATAAAGATTGTTTCTAATTTATCAATCTCAGGAAATGAGACACTTTTTATAAATATCTCCTTAAATAAAAATATTAGGAAGACAATTAGCAGGATTTTTGCCGAGAAGCCCTTTAGGGTAATTCGTCTCTTTTTATAGATGATGATGAATATTAAGATAAGGGTGGTCAACAAAAGGGCAATGAAGGCATCAATTCCAACAATTATCAAAATGGTAATCAAGGCGATGGGCAGAAATGAAAAGAGAAGTTGGAGGTGATTTATTCTTTCGGCGTTTGTGATATCGGTAATCATTCGGCTCTCGTCCCGGAGAAAAAAGAGTCCAATGAAAATTGAAATAATGGTGAGGGGAAATAGATAGACCATTAGGGTCTTTATCGGAATCCCGGATATTGCCGAAGTGAGTATTAGACCAGGATAAAGTGGCCAGAAGAATTCCCAGATATGTCGGAACCAGTAATTGATATAGGTCTTGGTTACCTCAGAGATATTTTCCTTCTTTAACTGTATCTCAACCAACGGTGCCGAGAGTAGTGCCCCACCGGGCATTGGCACAAGTCCGATTATTACCGGAGCTAAAAGGACAGCGTATCTACGCTTTTTAATCTTAACCAATTCTTTCTCCATCAGATTTAGTAAAGATGAACTCGCCATTAAGCAAGAGAAGATAAGAGAGAGGAATACAATACCAATGACCCGCCAGGTATCCCAACTGACGACGGTTTGATAGAAGATATTGAGGAATTCTCTAAGACTTACCCCAAAGAGAATAACCGAAATTAAATTTGCGACCAAGAGGACAATCGTCAGGTCTAATTTCCGAAGCATCAAGAGAAGAACCAAAGCAAAGAGGAGGGTTAGTCTCAAGAATACTAACTGCACAATTGGGTCTTATAATCTAAGACTTCGAAAATAGTCCCGCAAAATTTTCTTGTGGTCAAAGGCGATTTCTTTTGGGAGGGTGTCTTTGGTAAAGAGCCCCGTTGCCTGGGCATCGCTTTTTGCCTTTAACTTTCCTTTGCCTTTGCCTGTAAAGACAACCGAGACACAATGGCCTCTCGGGTCTCTTTTTGGTTCAGAATAGACATGGAACTGTCTCAAATTTCCAATAGTTAATCCGGTTTCCTCTTTTGCCTCTCTTCTGGCGGCCATTTCTACGGTCTCGCCATATTCAACAAATCCGCCCGGTAAGGCCCAGCCAAAGGGTGGATTCTTTCTCTTGATTAAAACGATTGCGCCTTTATATTCAATAATTATATCAACCGCCAATTTTGGCGAACGAAATTTATTATCTAACATATTTCAATAATTACTTAGGCACTCGGCCAATGCCTCGCGCCAGTGGCGCAGTTCTTTACCAAATATTTTTTTGTAGCGATTATTCGCCAGGACCGAAAATTTGGGGCGCGGGGCTGGTCTTTTTAATTCTTCGGTCGTAATTGGGTGAACCTCCTTTTTTATCCCTAGTATCTTAACTATCTCTTTGGCTAATTGGAACCAGGAAGCGGCGCCGGAGTTTATTAGATGATAAATACCAAAGTGCTCACTGGAAATTAAATTGCTTATTGGTTCGCATAAGTCCTTGGTGTAAGTTGGCGAACCAATCTGGTCATCCACCACCCTTAATTCTTCTCCCTTTTCTATCTTTTCCTTTAACTGATTGACAAAATTCTTTCCCTCCCGACTGTAAAGCCAAGCGGTCCGGACAATGAAATATCTTTTTAATTCTTGGGCAATTGCCCTCTCACCTAAATATTTTGTCCAGCCGTAGTAGTTGATTGGATTTGGCGCATCATCCTCGGAGTAAGGGCTTCCCTTTTTGCCATCAAAGACATAATCGGTACTTAAATAAAGAAATTTACAGCCGATTTCTTTTGCCCCGAAGACCAGATTAAGTGTTCCGCGAAAATTTATTTCATAAGTCTTTTCTTTTTTCATCTCACCTTGGTCAACATCGGTGAAGGCGGCGAGGTGAATAAGGCAATCCGGCCTTTCGCTTTTAATTCCTTGAAGGATAATTTTTCTTTTAGTGATATCCATTTCTGGGACGTCCCATTCAATTACTTCTAATTTCTTCGCCCTTAAATAAGGAGTGAGTTGGCGACCAAGCATTCCCCGGGCACCGGTGACAATTATCTTCATTATGGATTTTTTAGAAAAGTTTACCCGGGAAACCAGGCAGGCCCTTAAATTGTTTCAAATGCTTTGTCATCTCTTTGAGCATCTTCATCTCTTTCAGGAGGCGGTTGACTTCCTCAACCGTTGTGCCGCTGCCTTCGGCGATCCTTCTTCTTCTTGAGCCATCAATTAGTTCGGGATTTTCTCTCTCCTCTTTGGTCATAGAAAGAATAATTGCCTCCATCCGTTTTAACACTTTTTCATCCACATCCATCCCTTTCATTCCCGGCATCATTGCCATAAATTTAGAGAGAGAGCCCAGTTTTTTAATTGCCCTTAACTGGGTAAGGATGTCTTCAAGGTTAAATTTACCTTTAAGAAATTTTTCCGCCATCTTTTTCTGGTCTTCTACTTTCAATTCGGTCTCTACCTTTTCCGCCAGGGATTTTAGGTCGCCCATCCCTAAAATTCGGCTGGCAATCCGGTCGGGATGGAACTCCTCCAATTCTTCAATCTTTTCTCCGACTCCGACAAAATAGATGGGTACGCCCGTCACCATCCTCACCGAAAGGCAGGCACCACCCCGGGCATCACCGTCCAGTTTTGTTATTATACACCCATTGATGCCCAGCCGTTCATTAAATTCCTTTGCCTGATTCACCGCATCTTGTCCTACCATCGCATCCACGACCAATAGAATATAATGGGGTTTTATTTTATCTTTTAGCGCTTTTAATTCCGCCATCAATTCTTCATCAATATGGAGCCGACCGGCGGTATCCAAAATGATAAGATTATTCTTTCGTTCTTGGCTAAATTGCAGCGCCTCCTGAGCGGTTTTTATCGCTGTCTCACTGACCGGAAAGAAATCAACTTTGCTCCTTTGGGCAAGTAGCGCCAATTGCTCCGAGGCCGCCGGTCGCTTTGGGTCACAGGCGACAAGAAGGGGATTTTTGTTCTTAAAGCGGAAAGCTAATTTGGCAGCGGTGGTCGTTTTACCAGTTCCCTGTAAACCAACCAGGGCGATGATTAGCGGTTGTGCCTTAAATTCCAGTTTTGCTGGCCTCTCACCTAAAAGATGCACCATCTCCTTGTATAAGACGACCCTCAATAACTCGCCAGGTCTTATCGCCTCGGTTATCTTCTCTTTGGCTAAACTTCCTTCTAAACTCTTAATGAATTCACCAACCACCTTATGGTTAACATCAGCGTCTAAAAGCAGTAGCCTCATCTCCCGGAGAAAGGAACTTATCTCCCTGGGGGTTAACTTACCGTAGCCCAAAAGTTTCCTCTGGATCTTTAGTAATTTATCGGATATTATATCAAACATTTTAATCCGGCTATTGTTTTCTTATAATCCGAAGAAGAAAAGAGGAAGGTGCCAACGATTATCATATCAACCCCAACCGCGCGCAAAAGTGGAGTATTTTCATAATTGACACCACCGTCAACCGATATTATTAGTGGACGATTTACCTTCTGGATTATCGCCTTCAATTTCTTTATCTTGGGAATCACCTCCGGGAGGAATTTCTGACCACCAAAACCCGGATGAACGCTCATTACTAAAATGTCTTCAATCTCTTCCAAATAAGGCAGAACCTTCTTATAAGAGGTCTTGGGATTAAGCGCGATTCCGCAGCATTTCTTTTCTTTATGGACAAGATTGATGCAATGCCTTACCTTTTTGGTTGCCTCGAGATGAAAGATTATTCCTTCGGAATCGGGAAGGAAGTTCTTAATCATCTTCTCCGGCTCTTTGACCATCAGATGGGTAATGATTGGTTTGGTGGCTATCTTTTTCAGACATTTCAGGATTGGTATTCCAAAACTAAGATTCGGCACAAAATGTCCATCCATTACATCTAAGTGGAAGCAATCAATTCCCGCCGCTTCCGCTTTTTTAATCTCTTCGGCCAAATAGAGAAAATTACAGTTAAGAATTGATGCTGCGATCTTCATCGCCGCCGCCCCAAGATGACCATCACCTTTTCACCTTTTTTGATGTTTAGCCCTTCTTCGGGATACTGAAAGATGACCTTCCCGGCGGCCTCTTCGCTCTCTTGTTCCCTTACTTCATCTAACACTAAGGAGAGACTTTCCACCACCTTTTTAACCTCGGGAAGCGAAAGTCCAATAAGGGTCGGCATCGTGACGAAACCTTCTTTCTGAGTAAAGAGAATTCTGACCAACTTTCCTTTTTCAATTATCGTTCCCGGCGGCGGCAGGACGGAAAGGATTTCTCCTTCTTTTTCACCGTATACAGTCTCTATCCGGCCGGTTAATCCCGAGATGGTGAGGATTGACAAAAAATCTTCTATCGTCTTCCCTTGAAAACTGGGGACGATAGTTTTACCTCGTCCCTTACTTAATGTCAAGTCAACGATTTTTCCCTTTTTTACCGCAACTCCCGGCATCGGGCTTTGGGCGATTACTACCCCTTCCGAATATTGAGGGCTAAAGGCCAATTCTTTAATCCGCGCCGCTAAACCAACTTTTTTTAATTGGCTTTCAGCCATCAGTTGCGAAAGTCCAATTAGGTTGGGAACTAAAACTGTCCTTGGGATTTTTGTCAAGATTGGCATCAGGATAAAGTTTAAGAATAGAAGGGCCGTGATAAAACCAACAAAGCCGCCTAAGAAGAAGACAATAATCTTTCTCATTAGTCGATTGTAAATTTTTCTTTGGGTTTTGGTTTGTAGCCATTTAAGAAGTCTCTCCCAGAAATTGCCTTCTTACCCGCGATTTTTAATTCCTTAATTTTCAAAAGACCGTCTTTTGCCGAAACTAAAAGTTCGCCATCTTGTTCAACGATTTCGCCGGGGGTGCGGGGTGGATAGGATGTAAGTTCCGATTTTAATAAAAGGACCTTCTTCCCGCGGAAAAATGTGTAGGCTGTGGGTCGGGGAGAAAAGGCGCGAATTTTATTATGAACTACCACCTTCTTCTCTTGCCAGTTGACCGCGCGCTCGTCCTTTTTTATTGCCGGGGCGTAGGTAGCAAATTCGGGATTTTGAGGAATTGGTTTTACCTCACCCCGGGTAAGCAACCGTAAGGTTTCACTAAGGAGTTCAGCGCCGAAAAGAAAAAGTCGTTCTTTTAATTCTCCGTAGGTCTCATTTTCTGAAATCGCCGTCTCTTTTTGGAGAATTATTGGTCCAGCATCAATCTCTTCGGTCATAAAGAAGGTCGTAACACCAGTTAGTGTCTCTCCGGCAAGAAGTGCTCTTTGAATTGGCGCTGCCCCACGATATTTAGGCAAAAGCGAAGGGTGAAGATTAATAAATCCCTTAGGGAAGAGATGCAGGAGGAGAGGTTTAATGAAATGGCGGTAAGAGACCAAAACGGCACAATCAATATTCTCTCTTCTAATCTGGTCGCTTACTTCAAAAGAGTTGGGGTCTTTCGGGTCAAAGACTTTTATCCCCCTTTTCTGGGCAAAGACTTTAAGGGGTGAAGGCTCTAATTTTAAGCCTCTCCCTTTTGGTCGGTCGGGATTAGTGACCACGGCGGCTATCCTAAATTCGCCAGTGAGACGCTCAAGAATCGACACAGCCTGATTGTCACCGGAGAAGAATATAACCTTCACTTTGTCTTTTGTTTTATTTCTTCCAGTTTCTTTTCAATGAATTGGCGACGGACTTTACTTAAATAATCAATGAGCAGTTTTCCATCCAGATGGTCAATTTCATGCTTACAAGCCCGAGCCAAAAGTCCATTGAATTCAAACTCTTTCTTTTCTCCGTTCTCGTCCATTCCTTCAATTATTATCCTGGCCGGTCTTTTAATGACTTCACTTATCCCGGGTAGAGAAAGACAGCCCTCTTCTCTTTCTCTGATTCCTTCCTCTTTTATTATCCGGGGATTAAGGACGACAATAAATTTTTCCCCGGCGGTTTCTTTAAGCCGAAGGACAAAAAGCCGTTTTTCACTACCCACTTGGTTTCCCGCTAATCCTAAGGCATCATAATGTTCAACCGTTTCTTTCATATCGGAGATTAAGTTTCTAATTTCTTCATCAATCTCTCCGATTTCTTTGGTTGCCCGTAAAAGAATTGGGTCAGGAAAAAGTTTGATCTTTCGCACCCTTCCCATATAGGCTGGACGCTTTACGCTTGCCGGTCAGTCCTCTCGTGTCGATTACCCTTGTTTGCGGTAGGCGATAGCCCCTTTTTCTATTTCCATTTTGGTATTTTCATCTATTTTGATAATAAATGTCGTCTCCTTAACTTCCGAGATAACGCCGTGGATGCCCGTTGTTGTCACAACCCGGTCGCCTTTTTTGATTTGGGAAATCATCGCTTGGTGTCTCTTCTGTCTTCGTTGTTGGGGTAGGAACATCAGGAAATAGATGACCAGAATTATCAGGATAAGAGGTAGTAAAGAGCCGAGCGGATTTCTCGCCGGCGGTTCGGTCTGGGCATAACCGAAAGTAAAAATTACTAAGAGCGTCAATAGCAAAAATGTCTTCATATGTCCTCCAATAAAAGTTTAGACCTGATACAATCGATTTTTTAATATATACTGATAGACTTTTTCGGGCAAGAGATAGCGAACCGATATTCCACTTTTTATTCTTCGCCTTATCTCTTTGCCACTAATTTCAACCTGGGTGACATCCAAGACCAATGCCCGGGGAAATTTCCTCTGCCGGGCTTCATTAAATTTTACTCCAGCCCTACGCATCACGCATATCTTGGCTAACTTAAAAAGTTCGTCGGGTTTTTCCCAATTGCTCAGTTCCAAAAACTGGTCAGTGCCAATAATTAAAAAGAGGTTGTCCTTGGGATAGAATCTTTTCAATTCCCTTAGTGTATCAATGGTAAACGATTTACCACCTCGCTCTTTCTCAATTTCTGAAATCTCAAAATAAGGATTATCTTTTATACTCATCTTCACCATTAGCAAACGTTCCTGATAAGGGGCAAATCTCTTTTTATGGGGTGGATTGAACGTCGGTATAAAAAACACTTTATCCAGTTTCAGTTTCTGCCGGACCTCTTCGGCAACAATTAAATGACCAATATGAATTGGATTAAATGTCCCGCCAAAGATGCCAATCCGCATAAGGGCAATTCACATTAGCCGGAGGAGTCTTTTTATCTTTTCTTTAATCTTTTCATCAATCGGCTTCTGAAGTAAATCCTCAAAGATTTCTCGGGCTTCTTCTTTATTGCCATTTTTTAGGCAAATCTGGCCCAAAAGATAACTGGCCGCCATCGCCGTCGCCGTCTCAGGAAATTCTTTAGCGACATATTCAAAGTAGGTCTTGGCCGATACCAATTCTCCGGCCTGGTAGTACAAAAACCCGGCATCAAATTCTTTCTTGGCTAAGCGGTTATGAATTTCTATGAGGAGGCTATCCATTTTAGAAAGAAAAGGGGAGTCAGGGTAGCGGTCCTTAAAATTGAGAATGAATTCCTTAGCCGTTAGAATTTCATTTTGGTCAAAGGTTTTTTTAGGAATGGTGAAAATTACCGCGCAGACATATTTATAACTGGCTTCTTCCTGATATTTACTAACCGGGAAGTTTTTTAGGAAAAAGTCATACTCTTCCTTTGCCAAAAGATACTCTTTGCTTTTGAAATAACTCTCTGCCAAATAGAACTGGGCGTCTTCTACATAAATACTTCCCGGATGCTTGAAGATTATTTCATTGAAACTCCTTTTGGCTTCTTTATAATTTCCTTGATTTAGGTATTCTATCCCATTTTTTAGTAGCATCTCGGGTGGCATCGGTGGTTTCGTCAGCGGTCTTCGGGCACAGCTCAGAGAGATGATGGCTGCCGCATTTATTAGCCAAAGAAGAAGTCTAATAATAGAATACAATTTACTTAATGGACTATTCTGGGTCATTTGATAGCGGCAATTTCCCCAAGCAATCTTCACAGATTTCCGATTACTTCTCTAATGAGGGTGGTCAATTTTGGCTCGGTCTCCCGAGCAATCTGAAGGATTTCTTTTAGGTCTACTGGTTTCATAGCATCCGGTAATCCCATATCGGTGACGACCGAAAGACCTAATACCTTAATACCAACCTGCCGGGCGACAATCACCTCTGGGACAGTTGACATCCCTACTAAATCAGCCCCGAATAATCGGAAAAGACGATACTCAGCAGCGGTCTCCAAGTTCGGACCAGGCACGGCGATATATACTCCTTTACGGACAGGAATCTTTAGCTCCAAGGCGGTCTTTTCGGTAAGGGCGATAAGTTCTGGGGCATAGCATTGATACATATCAGGGAAGCGCGGACCAAAATCTGGATCGGTGAGACCACGCAGTGGATTATCCGGCTGAAAATTTATGTGGTCAGTGATAATGACAATATCTCCGGGTCGGAAGAGTGAATTTAGACCACCAGCGGCATTGGAGACAATCATAATCTTGACTCCTAATTTTTTCATCAGGCGCACCGGTAGGGTAATCTCGGCCATTGAGTATCCTTCATAATAATGGAAACGTCCCAGAAAGGCGACGACCGCTCGCTTTTTTATATAACCAAAAATGAGGCTCCCTTCGTGGCTGGCCACCGTTGGTTTTGGGAAGTGGGGGATTTCGCGGTAAGGGATAATTTTAACCTTCTCAATCTCTTTTACTAACTTTCCGAGGCCAGTGCCAAGGATTATTCCAATCTTAGGCTTAAAATCAGTCTTGGCTCTAATCTTTTCAAAACCTTCTTCAATCCAATTTTTCATCTTAAATTCTACTTAATATTTGACCGAAGTCAAGATATGTTAACGCGATGGGCAGTGCCTTGGATGCGTTTCTTCTCTTTTCATTTTTGACATCCAAGATTGATTATTAGTTATCTCGTTTAAGGAATGGACATCAAAGGATTGGGTCTTGGCAAACTTTATTGCCGAAATCTCTGCCCAGGCGGAATTCAAGACGGTAATAAAAGGTATATTCAATTCTACTGCTAAACGACGCATCAGATAGCCGTCGCGTTTGGCACTGTAGGTCATAGTTGGGGTATTGATAATGAGGTCAATCTTCTTCTGGCGCATTAAATCTAAGGCATTGGGTGATTTATGTTCGCTGATGCGATAGACCGTCTTAACCGGAATCCCATTCTCTCGCAGAAATTCAGCGGTCCCTCGGGTAGCAACAATCTTAAAATTGAGGGCAATGAGTTCTTGGGCAAGAGGCACTACCTTTTCCTTGTCTTCATCCCGCACCGTTAGGTAAACGGTTCCTTCTTTGGCAAATTTATTGTCGGAGAGACAGGCTTTGTAATAGGCGCCACCAAAACTCTTATCAATCGCCATCGCCTCACCAGTTGACTTCATCTCCGGTCCTAAGATTGGGTCCACCCCGGGCAATTTGGGAAAAGGAAAGACCGGTGCCTTAATTGAGAAAAAACGGTTATTGGTTGACCGGCGATAGTCACCCAAGATTTTGAATTCTCTCAGGGGGCGCCCTAAAATAACTTTTGTGGCAATCTTGGCTAAGGGGATGCCAATTGTCTTTGAGACATAAGGGATGGTTCTTGATGCTCGGGGATTTGCCTCCAGGACAAAAACCTCCCCGTCTTTGACGGCCAGTTGAATATTTATCAACCCCTTGGTATTTAAGGCCCGGGCAATCTTTTTCGTTAGGTTGTTGATTTTCTTAAGCACATCGCCCGAGAGAGAAAAGGGTGGTATGACACAGTAGGAATCCCCAGAGTGGACGCCAGCCTGTTCAATATGTTCCATTATCCCGGCAATAAATACATCTTGACCATCAGCCAGGGCATCAATATCAACCTCGGTGGCATTGGCGATATATTTATCAACTAAGACCGGGCATTCCTTAGAAACCCTTACCGCCTTTTGGATGTATTTCTCTAATTCTTCTTCTTCATAGACAATCTCCATTGCTCGACCGCCCAATACATAACTGGGACGCACCAAGACGGGATAACCAATCTCCTGGGCAATCTTCTTGACTTCTTCAAAATTAAATCCGGTGGCAAACAGCGGCTGCGGGATACCAAGTTCGCGCAAAAGACTGGAGAATAGTTTACGGTCCTCCGCCCGGTTGATGTCTTCGGGTTGGGTGCCAAGGATTTTGGTCTTTAATTTCTGCTCTTTGATAATCCGGGCGAGCGGCATGGCCAGATTAACCGAGGTCTGACCACCAAATTGGAGGATGATACCATAAGGATTTTCTTCGTTAATCACCGCTAAGACATCCTCCAGGGTGAGCGGTTCAAAATAGAGTCGGGTGGAGATGTCAAAATCGGTTGAGACTGTCTCCGGATTATTGTTCATCATTATCGCCTCCATCCCTTCCTCCTTTAAGGCGAGACTGGCATGGACGCAACAGTAGTCAAATTCTATTCCCTGACCGATGCAGATTGGTCCGGAGCCGATAACCAAGACCCGTTTCTTATTTTGTCTCCTGGGCGCTGATTTATTTCTCTGGGGTGAATTGGTTAAATAGGTTGAATAATAGTAAGGGGTAAAGGCCGCGAATTCACCAGCACAGGTGTCAACGATGTTGAATCCCGGATGAAGGTCAAGTGATTGTCGGCGGCTCCTTATCTCCTCCGGAGATTGCTTTGTGATTTGGGCTAAATAGTCATCACTGAATCCTAATTTTTTTGCTTTAACTAATAATTCCTCGGTTAGTCCCTCTTTTTTAATTCGCTTCTCAACCGCGACGATATTTTCAATCTTACTGATGAAGAATTTATCAACCCTTGATAATTGATTTATCTTGGTTTTTGCATAACCGCGCCGCAAAGCCTCGGCAATAGCGAAAATGAATTTGTCGGTCGGTTCTTCCAGTTCTTTAATCAGTTCATACTCTTTTAAGTTGACTTCTGGTTCCAGCCCGGTTTTGTCAATCTCTAACGACCGAATTGCCTTCAAGAGTGCCTCTTCAATGGTTGAGCCAATCGCCATCACCTCACCGGTTGATTTCATCTGGGTGCCGATTCTTCTATCAGCTGTTGGAAACTTGTCAAAGGGCCAGCGGGGAATTTTTACGACAACATAGTCCAGGGCCGGTTCAAAGGCCGCCGAAGTTTTTTTGGTTATGGCATTAGGTATTTCGTCTAAGGTTAGACCAACGGCAATCTTGGCGGAGACCCGGGCGATTGGATAACCGGTGGCCTTGGAGGCTAAAGCGGAAGAGCGGGATACCCTCGGATTAACCTCAATCACTCGGTATTCCCATTTTTTGGGATTCACCGCAAACTGGATATTGCAACCACCAGCGATGCCGAGGGCACGGATAATTTTGAGCGAGGCATCCCGCAGGGTTTGATTTTCTTTGTCGGTCAAGGTCTGAGCCGGAGCGACAACGATACTATCGCCGGTATGAACCCCCATTGGGTTAATATTCTCCATGGAACAAACAATGATACAATTATCCCGGTCATCCCGAATAACTTCGTATTCAAATTCTTTCCAACCGAGGACACTTTCTTCAATCAAGACCTGGTTGATTGGTGATTGGCTTAGACCCGAGTGGGCAATTTCGTGCAACTCATCCCAGTTGTTGGCGATACCCGAGCCGGTGCCACCTAAGGTGTAAGCCGGTCGGACTAAGACTGGGAAAGGTATATCCTTTAATGCCTGGCGAATCTCAGAGAGGTTGTGACAGGCAATACTCTTTGGAATCGGTTCGGAAATCTTCTGCATTAGCGAACGAAATAATGCGCGATTTTCCGCCATCTCAATTGACTGAAAGGTTGAGCCTAAAAGTTCAACCTGGAACTTTTCTAAGACCCCGGCCCGGCTTAATTGATAAGCAAGGTTAAGGGCGGTTTGACCGCCAAATCCAGCTAAAATCCCTTGTGGTCTTTCCTTCTCAATAATTTTTGTGATTGATTCAAGGGTGAGTGGTTCAATATATACAATATCGGCTGTTTCAAAATCGGTCTGAATGGTCGCGGGATTAGAATTGACGATAATCGTCTTATATCCTTCTTCTCTTAATGAACGACTGGCTTGGGAGCCAGAGAAGTCAAATTCGGCTGCTTGCCCAATAACAATCGGACCAGAACCGATGATCAGTAATTTTTTGAGGTCGGTCCGTTTAGGCATCTGATACGACTTTTTTATCAAGCATAATCATTAGGTCATTTCAATGAATCGTTGGAAAAGAAAAGTGGTATCATTAGGTCCGGGAGAACCTTCGGGATGAAATTGGACGGAGATTATTGGTAAAACCCGATGGACCATCCCTTCAACCGTTCCATCATTAACATTGACCCAATTAAATTCAATCTCTTTAATATTTGACGACCGGGTGAGGGCATAGCCATGATTCTGAGAGGTAATAAATACCTTATTATTCTCTAAACTTTTTACCGGATGATTTACCCCCCGGTGCCCAAACTTCAACTTATAAGTCCTGAGACCCAGGGCAAGACCAAGAATCTGATGACCGAGACAGATGCCGAATATTGGATAGAGACCCAATAATTTCTTTACCGTTTGAACAGTGGTTGAGAGAATCTCCGGGTGAGCGGGATTACCCGGACCATTAGAGATAACGATACCTGAGGGATTTATTTTTCTGATTGTTTCAAAGGTAATGTTGTAGGGGGCTTGAATGACCGAAGAGAATTTTAGCAGGTTGGTAATGATACTTTTTTTACACCCACAGTCGATCAAAAGAATTTTTTTCTTGTGGTGATTACGGTGGAAGATAATTTTTGGGCAGGAGACCTTCCTCACCAAATTTTCGGTATCGGGATAGGGTAGTTTTTTAATCCGCTCTAAGATTTCCCGCCGGTTAAGTGACTTTTTAGTATTGGCGAGGATTGCCTTCATTGTTCCGTAATATCTTATCTTTAAGGTCAATGCCCTTGTGTCAATACCGCCGATACCCGGGATGCCCGCGGTGGTTAGATATTTAATAAGATTCTTCCGCCGGTAGGAAGAAAATGCCGGCTCTTTAGTAACCAGCCCCTGAATCTGAATCTTTGGGGACTCGCCCGATTTGGGTGAGAAACCATAATTACCGATGAGGGGATAAGTCATTATCAGAATCTGACCGGCATAGGAGGGGTCGGTAAATGCCTCTTCATAGCCGGTCATTGCGGTATTGAAGACAATCTCACCAAAGACTTCTTTTTCAGCACCAAAGCCAATCCCTTCAATGAAGGTTCCATCTTCCAGAGCGAGGACCCCTTTTGAAACCATTGGAAATTTATTCTAACGGAAAAATTTTAATTGTCAAGAAAGGGCAATGCTCAATGACAAACCTTCTATCGGCAAACACTAATTAAGAGCCCCGACCGCCGAAGAAAACGTAGAGTTGGAAATAAGGTCCACTGGGGTTGAAATCAGGTCCGATATTTAAGTCTTCACCGCTTTCATATTTCCAAGAAGATTTGATGGGCAAGAGGATATATCCGCTTTTTAGACTGAGACCGACAGAAGATATTGGGAAGTCAAAAGATAGAGCCGGTGCTAAGGCTATTCCGCCGGTCGTAACTTTCGCTCCAAAGTTTGGATTTTTAAGTAGTGAATCAAAACTCGTTGGTGGTATCCGGTTTGGTTTTAGGTGAAAGGTAAACCCACCGCCACCAATCCCTAAGAGAATCCGGGGATTGAAGAATTTTGTAGAAATGGGAACGAATCCGGCTTCAAAGAATCCGACACCAAAGTTAGCATCAATTACTAAACTTTCACTGGCCACCGTTTGCAAACCCCCGAAGCCGAAACCACCAATACTCACCTTCCGTATCTGTCCCCAGCCACCACCGCTAAAGTTGAAGAAGTTTTTACTAAGTTGGGATTTGAAATTATAACGGGATAAGACGGTATTCACTTTATCAAAATTGAATATCATAAGTGTTGGACCAAAACCACCAAACCCCATGCCCTTAAACTTGGCTCTCATTCTATATGTATGTTTTCTTTCCGGTTCTAACTCAAATCTCTTTTCTTCACTGCCCCGTAAAACCTTAATCGTAACTCTTTCTTCCGTTTCTTTCCAACAGAGGATTTCTCTAATTGCCCTTGTATCCTTTACCGGTTTTCCGGCAATCTCTAATACCAAATCACCGGGGAGGATACCGGCCTTTTCCGCTGGGCTATTTTTGATTATTTCTTTAATTATGACACCGGTTTCATCTTCGCCAAAACGGATGCCGAGATAAGGAGTACCACAAGGAGAGTGCTTTCTTGAAGGGCACGTTGGACAAGATTTCTCTCCTTCATGCGCCCAAAGTAGTCCTGCTAAAAGAATTAAAGGTAAAAGTCTTTTCATATCTCCTCCATTACCCTTCATTATCAATGAATATCTGTGATTGTCAAGAAGGATGCAATGTATCGATTCTATTCCCAATGTTAGCGAAGGTTATATTCAGTATCCCTTTGGCAAAGAGGGTAATTTAGCGAAAGGAAATAACCGAGAAGAGGTATTTGTCGTCTTTTCAGCTTAAAGGATAATACTCTTTCACTTTTGAGTTTTCTTCATTCCCCTTTTATCTGAGGAGTAGCCCAGAAAGAGTGGCGATTGGGAAGTTGGCATAAAAGTTGCTATTTTAAGTTGGAACGATACCCCTTGACAATGGGTTAAAAATTTGGTATAATATCTTTTAGAGATATGGGGAGAGACCCAAAGTTGTTGAAGTTTTTGGACCTAATTTTAGATGGGGGATTTTCGGATATCCGACCGGTCTTTGACCCAAAAACCGAAAAACTGGTCCGTTATCCGGAGATTGAGCAGGCCTTAGAAAAGAATGCGGCTTTTGTCTCCCGACTCATTGAAGACCTAATTCGGCTCGGCTATTTAAAACGGTCATTCCTTTCTAAGATGGTAATCTGTCCGGTCTGCAATTCCCCAGATTTGAGGTATCAAACATTCTGTCATAAGTGTGACTCCCCTTATATTGTAAAAATAAAGATGTTAGAACACCTCTTCTGTAATTATGTAGGAAAAGAGGAAGAGTTCCAGAATGGCCAGCGGCTAATCTGTCCCAAATGTCAAAAGGAACTCTTTATTATTGGTGATGATTACAATAGCCCGGGATATAATTATCGGTGTTGTGAGTGTGGGGCAATCAGTCCAACCCCAAAAGAGAAATGGTTCTGTCCCAAGTGCGAAAATTTAATTGAGCGAGAAGAATTGAAAGATGTTATCCTGTTTTCCTATAAGGTAAACCGCCAGGAGATAGAAAGGCTCCGCAGGGAACGATTGCCGCGGGAAAGGATTATAAATATCTTAAAGAAAGATGGCTATGAAGTTGAGGAGAATACGAGGCAAGTCGGTCGCTCCGGCGCCGAACATGAGATAGATATCCTGGCAACCAAATATTCTGGGTCAACAACTCATCGGTTAGTGATTGGGTTTTCGATAAATGAGACCGAGATTGATTCCGAAGATGTGATAAAACTTTATGCCAAGGGTTATGATGTAAATGCCCAGGATGTAATCTTGGTGGCAATTCCGAAACTATCCCCGGATGCCGAGAATTTTGCCCGACACTATCGGATAAAGGTATTTGAAGAGAAGGACTTGGAAAGGTTGGAAGAGGAATTTGCTAGCGCCACCCAATAAAAAAATTTACCTCCCCTTAGTAATCATCTTTTTCTTCGCCGTTGACCAGTTAACGAAGTATCTGGCAAGGACAAATTTAGAAAGGGTTGGTGATGTGTCGGTGATTGGCAATCTTCTTCGGTTACACCTCGTCTACAATTATCACGGGGTATTCGGGTTCTCCTTTGGTGACGGTATCATCCTCCGCTATCTCTTGCCAATTGTCGGCATTGCTTTTATCATTCTGTTAAGTCTAAGGGCAAAATCCGGTTTTTCGTTATTCATTTATGGTTTAATCTTAGGTGGCGCCCTGGGTAATATTTTTGACCGGGTCGTCTTCGGCCGGGTCACTGATTTTATTGATATGGGGATTGGGCGATGGCGTTGGTGGACTTACAATTTAGCCGATGCCTTTATCGTCATCGGTATCTTTCTTTTACTCTTCTTTCCCGAAAGGAGAAAAGAATGAAAAGGGTCTATCTTGATTATAACTCCTCCACACCTCTGGATAAGAGGGTGAAGGAGGCAATGGAAGAATTTTTGGGTGAGAAATTTGGTAATCCGTCTAATCTCCATTCCTTTGGTCGGGAGACCCGGGAGGGGATTGAGCAGGCAAGGAAAAGAGTGGCGGAGTTCCTTTCGGCTTCACCGGATGAAATCTTCTTCACCTCCGGGGGAACCGAAGCCAATAATTGGGCAATTAAAGGACTGGCATTTCGGGCATTAGAGGAAGGGAAAAATAAGCGACACATTATTACGACCAGTATTGAACACCATTCAATTCTTCATACCACAGAATTCTTAGAGAAACTTGGTTTTCAGGTCACTTATCTACCACCGGACCGATACGGTATGATTTCACCCTCGGCGGTGAAAGAGGCAATAAGGGATGATACCTTATTAGTCTCCATAATGCACAGCAACAATGAGATTGGGACAATCCAACCAATCAAGGAGATTGCCCAGATAACTCGTTCGTTTGGTGTTTATCTTCATACCGATGCCGTGGCCTCGGCAGGGAAGGTAGATTTAAGTGTGAAGGAAATGGGGGTTGATTTACTAACAATCTCGGGGCATAAGATTCACGGTCCAAAAGGTGTTGGGGTATTGTATATCAAAAGGGGGCAAAAGATGGAAAATCTGATTCACGGCGGTAGCCATGAACAAGGTTTCCGTTCCGGGACTGAAAATCTCTACGGGATTGTTGGCTTAGGCAAAGCCTGTGAAATCGCGAAGAAGGAGATGAAAGAACAAGGGGAAAGGATAAAGGGATTAAGGGATTATCTGGAGTCTGAGATAAGAAAGAGGATTCCGGAGGTAATCTTTAATGGACACCCCGAGCAACGAATTGGTAATACAACCAGTGTCTCAATTGGCTATATTGAAGGCGAGGCGCTCTTAATGAATTTAGATATGGAGGGGATTGCTGTCTCTTCGGGTTCGGCTTGCTCGGCCGGTGAGGTCTCCCATGTGATCAAGGCGATTGGCTTGCCACCAGAGTTTATAAACTCAACAATAAGATTTAGTCTCGGAAGAGAGAATACAAAGGAGGAGATTGATTTTGTGGTTGCCGTCTTAGAAAGGGTGGTGAAGCGACTGCGCGCTATATCGCCACTCTGGAAGAAGCGAGGTAATTGATGGAAGAGATAAAAGAAGAATCAATATTAAGGGTTTTGGAAACCTTATCATCAATGCCAGTGGAAGAGGCCGGGGAGCTAATTCTGAAGATGGAAGAGGAACAACCAGGTATGGTAAACTACCTCCTCCAATCATCGGGCGAATTAAATTATGCGGAGCAAGAGATTCTTCTTTATTTGGGGATGGTTATCTGGCTGGTTATGGCCAAGGGTGAGAAGGAATTTCCCCAAATTACTCAGGAGGAATTAGAGCAAAGTTTGGAGGATAATTTTAAGGCGATTAGGAACATCCCTCTGGAGAAAGAAAAGATTGAAGACTGGACGATTAAGATGCTTGAGACCTATCCCCAGCCCGCGGTTTTAGCCTTCGTTTTAGATACCTTGGTTGGAGAGGAGCGGATAAGAGAAGAAAATAAAGGGCAGATTTTTGTTCACCTTAAGGCGTTGATTGACCGATTTGATAAGGAATAACCTTTATTGCCCCAAAGCGAACATTTCTTTTATTGTCTTAAAAGATTCCTTAACGAACCAAGGGAATTTCCCATAAGAGGCATACCAGGTTTTTAACCATTCTCTTGTCTCTTTATCACCGGGATTACCACTACCAATTGTCATTCCGGCAATCTGATATTTAGGATTTCTCTTTATTTCTTCAATTACCTTCTCTCGGAATCTTTTGGATACGATGGCGGCCGTCTTTACCTCCAGATATTTCTCATCAGCATTTTTTTCAATAATAACCTCGGTTCCTTTCTTTTTGAGTAAATCCAAGTCCCTTCGGAATAACGCACCGATTTGGTAATCATCAAGGACGAGGCGAAGATTTTCGATTCGGGTATTATTTTTTAGTAAGCGGTTGATAATCTTCTGATAACCGCGGTCAATTAGGCGATTGAGATTATATTTATCAATCTGGCGGGGTTGGAGTTCTTGGTTGATATAGATAAATCCCTTTTCTTTAAGTTTAATCAGTTTCTCAAAGATTCTATCCCAGTAGGCAAAACTCCGCTTCTTTTTCGTATCAGCTGGTCCGATGATTGAGTCAATACTTGGGAAAATCTCAGCCGGGAATAGGACCCCGGTCAGAATGGTTGGTCCGATAATCTCTCCCTTACCCGTTTCATCAAGTCCAAGAAGAAAGTCCTTTGTTGGTAAGATATATTTCGGACCAGCAATGGCCGCGATTTTTGACCAGATGGTAATGACCTTTGAGTCATTAGAGGGGGGGGAATAGAGGGTTCCTTTTTTATAATAGATTAAAGTCGCATCAAAGAATTTAACCCGCCACACTTCATAAGGGTTTTTTATTGCCTCTTCCCACCCTCCTTTTTTAAGGAGATAATTTTTAATCCTCTCGGCGATTGCCCCTTTAACTTTCTGCCAGGTTCTTCCGCTATGCATATTTTATTTTTCAATTATAGGGAGAGAATTGATAGCCGTCAACTATAATATACGATGCCTGGAGTTTCCCCAAAAATTAGAGGTAAATTTAAGTAAGTCTTTGGTATTTCGAAAGATAAGAAAATCATTCTCTTGTTTTTAGAGGGAAGCTCCTTCCCCAAAATTTATGCCAAAACCGTATTTCCGTCCCTTTTTGTATTAAAATTTAGTGAAACACTTTGAGCGGATTTTTACTCTATATTTAGATATGAGAAAAAGGCTAATTTTATTAAGTATTGTTAAATCAATAACTTATATTTTTTGGCAATTTATATCGGGAGGTAAAAATGAAAGGATTAAACTGACACCTAAGGCGTAAAGCGTAGAGCGTTAAACGTATAGCGTATTTTCTAATTCGCACCGCAGGGGATTTTTCTTTTTGGAAAGGGGGGAGTGCTACAGGGGGTGCTATTCGGGATGGTATTAAATGCCCTATTTTCTACCCTATTCTCTTGCCTATTCGGAATTCTATTCGGTAGCCTATTCTCTTGCCTATTGGTAATTCTATTCTTTATCCTATTGAGCGTTCTATTCCCTTTCCTATTAGGAGTTCTATTCTCGGTCCTATTGGGGATGCTATTGTGAGTTCTATTCTCTTTCCTATTCTATGTTCTATTCTTGGAGAAGTAGAGAATTTAATTCTGATTTATTTTATTATGGATAATTGAAGATTAAGGTAATTTATCGCCCGCCAGTTGCCCACAGCCGGCTAAAATATCAGTTCCCCGACTTTTTCTAACCGTTATGATGTAGGGGAATATCTGGTAAAGAAGACCAGCAAATCGTTCTATTTCTCTTTTGGTCGGCGCCTTAAAATCACATCCGGGAAAAGGATTAAAGGGAATGAGATTTATCTTGCTCGGGATTCCTTTTAAGGTCTTTGCCAAAAGCCGAGCATCGGCTTCACTATCGTTCAAACCTTTAATTAAGACATACTCAAATGTCACCCGCTTCTTTTTCTGTTTGACATAATAATGTAGGGACTTCATCAACTCCGCGATTGGGTATTTTTCATTTATCGGGATAAGAAAGCTACGGATTTCGTCTCTTGGTGAATTTAGTGAGACCGCTAACTTCACATTCTCTGGAGAATCGGCTAACTCGTAAATCTTGTCAATGATGCCTACCGTGGAGATAGTTATCTTTCGTTGACCAATCTTAAACCCGAAATTGGAACTTAAAATCTTAACCGCCTTTATCACTTCGTCTAAGTTTAGGAGTGGTTCGCCCATTCCCATAAAGACGATATTGGTCACCTTACCGACTATTTTTTTTATCATCAGTACCTGTTCGCTAATCTCATAAAATTTAAGGTTTCTTTTGAAACCAATTCTCGCGGTATAACATAATTTACAGCCCAAGGGACAGCCGACCTGGGAAGAGAGGCAGACGGTTTTTCGGTCCTCTTCGGGGATAAAGACCGATTCGATCTTATGACCGTCAGGAAGGGAAAAGAGAAATTTTTGGGTTTTGTCTTTTCCCTCAACTCTGCTCTCTAATCTTAAAACCGGGATAGCAAAGTTATCTTTCAGAAATCTTCGCTTATTTTGAGCGATGTCGGTCATCGCCGAAAAATCTTCGGCGCCCTTTTGCCAGAGCCAGAGAAATATCTGGTTAGCCAAATAGGGTTTATAACCCCAGTCTCTTACCGCGGCTCGGAGTTCTTCCAGGGTAAAGGATTTAATTAACTTCTTGGCCACTAAGAGTTTCTATTCCTCACGGGTGGCAAAGTTGAGCACTAACCCTAATAGGATAAAGTTGGCTAAGAGAGAAGAACCACCATAGGAGATAAAGGGTAAGGTGATACCGGTCACCGGCAGGATTCCTAAGACCATACTGATATTTACGGTGATATGATAGAGAAAGAGCCCTAAGGCACCGGCAATGATGAGAAGGGTTGTCTCATCTCGGATTAACCGGATGAGTTGCAAGAGATTGTGGATAAAGAAGAGAAATAAACTGATTAAGATGAGTGAACCGAAAAGCCCAAATTCTTCGCCGATGGTGGTAAAGATAAAATCGGTATGCCGATTGGGGATAAATTCCAAGCGCGCCATCTTTCCTTTAAGATAGCCCTTGCCGAATAAAAGACCGGAGCCAATTGCGACCTTTGATTGAAAGGTACTCCAACCAATTCCTTTGGTGTCAAAGGAAGGGGAGAGGAAGCCTAAAATCCGCGCCTTTTGATAGTCTTTTAAGCACTTAAAGAAAAGGGGGGTGAAAAGACCAAAGAGGGAGTTGATGCCTAAACTAATCAGAAATTGGGAGAGGTTGGCCTTTAAGTAGAGAATGAGGCAGAGAAAAGAGAAATAGATTATCCAACTGATAAAGGATAGCCCAAAAAGGAGAGAAAAGAGCGGGGAGAAGAGGAGGAAGATTTCAAAGGGACGAATCCCCTTAAAATAAAGGACAGCGGCAAAGATGGCAAAAAAGGAGAGGGAAGAACCCAGGTCCGGTTGGGTTAAGACTAAAGAAAAAGGCAAAAGGATAATTAAGGCCGGGGTGAAGAGTGAGGAAAAGGAGAAGGAAAACTTCTTTTTATCTTTGACCACCCGGGCTAAAAAGAGAATGGTGAAGACCTTAGCTAATTCCGAAGGCTGGAGGCTTAATTGACCGATTGTTATCCACCTCTTCACCTCACCTTGGTTTAAGAGAAGAGTAATTAAAAGTAAAAGGATAGAAAGGATATAAAGAAGCGGAGAGAGACTAATGAGAATCCTCTTTTCCGTCCGATAGGCAAAGAAAAAAATTGGCAAGGCGATAAGTAGCCAGAGGAGTTGGCGAAAGAGATAGGTCCGACCACTGGCACTATAAATCGCTAAAAGGCCAATGCCGGTTAAGAGGAGGGCTAAAAGGAAGATAGTTCTAAATCTCGTCCGACGCATAACTGATTCAAGGCGAGAGATTAATCTAAGTTAAAATAACGGCGGAATATTCTTTGGGCAATTGGTGCGGCATAGGTGCCACCGGCTCCGACATTTTCAATTAAGACCAAGACAACTAGGGTTGGATTTCCTTTTGGTCCGTAACCACAGAACCAGGCATGGTCAGGTCCAGCCGGATTTTGCGCGGTTCCAGTTTTACCGCAAATCGTAATCTCTGGAATAAAAGCCGCCTGACCGGTTCCCCGCTCCACACCAAAGTATAACCCATCTTCAATAACCCTGAGATATTCCTGAGGAAGCGATATCTGCCTTTTTTGGGGATAATAGATATAGGTTGTATCATTACCGTTTGGCACCGGTCGGAAATTAGGCAGTGAGTCCAAAAACGGTGGGTGGTAAATTCGGGAGGGGAATTTTATTGAGTCAACAAGATGGGGTTGATAAATCTCGCCCGAACGAGCAATTGCACAATAGAAAAGGACTAATTGCAGTGGTGTGACTAAAATCTCTCCCTGACCAATTGATAGATTTAAGACAATCCCCTTGGGGTATTTCCCCGAAAATTTTTTCTGCAGATATTCTGGAGTTGGGAGATTCCCTCCGCTTTCTTCTGGGAGGTCAATGCCGGTCTTTTTCCCAAAAGGAAATTCCTGAGCCATTTGGACAATCGCCTCTAAACCAGTAGCCAGCCCGGCCTGATAGAAATAGGTATTGCAGGATTGGGCAATGGCGTCAACCAGATTTAGGCTACCGTGGCTAGTCCAGCAACGAAAATATCTATTGCCAAATTTATAACTACCAGCACAGGGTTGAAAGCGACGATTTTTGTCTAAAACCCCCTTTTTCATTCCCGCCAGCGCCACCAGTGGCTTAAAGGTAGAACCCGGTGGGAATTGGGCCTGGGTTGCCCGATTAAAGAAAGGCTTTAAGGGATTATTTTTTACCACTTCCCACTTCTCTTTCAAGAGGGGAAAAAGAAAGAGGTTAGGGTCAAAATGAGGTTTGGAATAGAGGAGGACGACCCGGCCATCATTGGGGTTCAGGGCAATACAACAGCCTTTTTTATAATTGGCAAATAACGATTCGCAAAGAAGAAAGAGGTCAAGGTCTAAACTGAGATAAAGGTCACAGCCGGCAATTGGTCTAATCTCTTTCACCTCCGGTAGATTGCCAATTTCCCTCCCCCGGGCATCCACCTCCACCAGCCGCATACCGTCCTTACCCTTTAGGCATTTTTCGTATTCCTTTTCTATACCTTGCTTTCCCAAAAAATCATCAATCCGATAGGTGGTATCTCTTTCTAATTCTTCTCGGGTAATTTTATTTAAGAAGCCCAGGGGATGAGAAAGAATTGGGTAGGGGTAATAGCGCAAGGGCTTCACATCCAAACTTATCCCACGCCGCGAGATTAACCGTTCTTCAATTGTTAGGACTTTTTCCTTTGGGAGGTTGGAGATTATTTCAACCGGTGTCCAGGAGTTATTTCCGGAAATTGAATTAAAATCAATTGGCAAGAGATGTTGTAATTCCCGGAGGGCGATGGAATCAACCTCGCGGGGGATAATGGAAAGTGAGAAGGAAGGTTTCACATCGGCAACGATTCGCCCCCGGCGGTCAAATATTCTTCCCCGGGGCGCCTTCAAATATTGCCGCCGAATACTCTGAAAGTTAGAAAAACGATGGTATCTTGGACCAGCGATTACCTGGAGATAGGTGAGTCGGATGGTAAATAAGAGAGATAGCCCAAGGGAGAGATAAAAGAATGTCTTTAACCGCTTGGTCATGGGGCAAAGAAGGTACGGTGGGTGATTTTTCTTATCAGTTTCGTAAAGGGGATTGCCAAGATAAGGGTGAGAACCAATTTTATAAGATGGAAGCCACCCAAAAGACCTTTTAAGAGTAAAGAGAAAAAGAGGATTAAAAGAAGATAGAAATAAGAAGGGATTAGGTAGTTTTTTAAAGAACTTAAAGCAAAAGATAATAGGGTGAAAAAGAGAGAATAGCGACCAAAAAATGAAGGTAGGAGATGGTCAGATAAGAACCCCAAAAAGAAACCAAGTAAAGAGGCAATCAAGGGTGAAAAGGTCAGGGAGGATAAGATGAGAAAGATGAGAGAGAATTCTGGGCAATAGAAAGGAAAGATAGTTTCTATAGTAAAAAAGAGATAAAGCAGAATAAAGGTAAGAATGAGATAGAGAGGAGAGATTTCCTTTTTCTCTATGTCCCGAAGCATTGAATTGGAAAGTCCCTTATTTGATCTTTATGACATCGGGGATTTTTAGTTCCAGTTCTTTGATAATTCTTTCCATCTCGGTTTTCTCCAATGCCTTTTCCTTTCTCTCGGTCTTGGTGATTAGATAGACCGCATCAATTTTTAATAGGTCAACCACTGGTTGAATATCAACATCTAAGAAGAGTTCCTTGGTTGGGGTGATTTTTTTAATTAGGCCAACGATTAGACCCTTGGGGAATATTCCCCCTTCGCCGGCGGTTAATAAAGTATCACCAACTTTAAGGTCACAGTCCGAAGGGATATAGGCAAGTTTTATATCTTTGCCCGAGGCGGAGATGAGACCAAGGTAGCGAGTTCGCCAATTTAAGGTAGCAATTTTTAGATAGGGGGAATGAAAGGTTTCAACGACCGAGAAGTGATCACCAGCCTTTATCACCTTACCCACAATCCCTTCGGGGACAACCGCTGGCTGATTTTCGTAGACGCTGTCTCTTTTGCCTTTGTCAATGAGTAAAAAGCAACGTAAAGAGTGGTCGCGCCCGATTATATTAGCCCGCACCAAGGAGGCCGGGGAGGGTAATTCATATTCGGTCTTTTCCCATAGGGGAAACGAATCGGGAGTATTCGCCCTTTCTTTTAGGGCATTCCGGAGGTAGGCGATTTGGATATTTAGGGCGGTGAGTTTTTTTTCTAACTCGTCTCGTTTATCTTTTAATTCTCGGAGATAGAGGAGTCTACTTTTTATAGAGGAGGGCACAAAGAGGACAAATTTTTGGGTGAAGGAACTAAATTGGAGTTTCGTATTTTGGGGAAGAAAGAAGAGAACGGCCGCGATAATGATGAGGATAGAAGGAGACCATCTTCTCATTTACATTTTACGCCTCGGGCGTCAGGCATCATTATTCGGTGGTTGGTAAGAATAATTTAGCGTATCTTCGGATGTCCTCTAAGATCTTCCCCGCGCCCAGGACAACACAGTCTACTGGATTCTGGGGGATATGAACCGCAAGACCGGTCTCTTCGGAGATGAGGGTATCAATCCCTTTCAATAAAGAACCACCGCCGGCCATATAGATACCCCGGTCAACGATATCCGCGGCCAGTTCCGGTGGTGTTCTCTCTAAGGCTTGTCTTATTGCGTCAATTATTAAAGAGATTGGTTCTTCTAAGGCCTCTCTGATTTTGGAGGCGGTGACCTTTATCGTCTTGGGGATTCCGGAGACTAAGTCCCGCCCCTTTACCTCGCATTGTTCATCTTCACCGGTGGCGTAGGCCGAGGCAATTTTAATCTTAACCATCTCCGCCATCTGTTCGCCAATTATTAAGTTGTAATTCTTCTTCACATAGTTGATAATTGCCTCATCCATTTCATCACCCGCCACCCTTATGGAGATGGCGTTGACGATGCCAGAAAGGGCGATGACAGCAATTTCGGTTGTCCCGCCACCGATGTCAATTATCATACTGCCGGTTGGGTCTTCAACGGGTAGTCCGACGCCCAGGGCCGCAGCAATCGGTTCCGAGACGAGATAAATCTCTCGGGCACCACAGGCCTCTACCGAATCCCGAACCGCGCGCTTTTCGACTCCGGTAATTCCGGAGGGCACGCAGATAACAACCCTGGGTCGCACAAACATCCGTTTCTTTTGAACCTTTTGGATAAAATAATGGAGCATCACCTCAACTAGTGCAAAGTCAGCAATCACCCCATCTTTCATTGGTCTAATTGCCCGCATCCCTTCCGGGGTTCTACCGAGCATCTTCTTTGCTTCCAATCCGACCGCGACCGGTTTGTGGTCTCGTTCTTCAATGGCGACGATTGATGGCTCGCGCAGGAGAATTCCCTTTTCCTTCACATAGATGAGGGTAGAGGAAGTGCCCAGGTCAATTGCCAGGTCATTAGAAAACCTTTCCTTAATATCTTTAAATAGTCCAAGCATTAGAATAGAATAAGATAAATTTTTGATTTGTCAACTACCCAAAAAGGTCGTGGTCAATATGTTCCTGAACGCTTTTAGAAGACTCTAAAATCTCCTCTTCCGTAACTAAATAAAATATTAGGGGCGGAAATAGAATTCGTAATCATCAGTCTGATGAGACCTCTCGACGAAGGGATTATCTTTTGGATGCCCTTTGCGGATAATCTTTCTTTCTACTCAACATAATTATAGACCAAAAATGGGCAAGCCTTCTTTTTCCAAAACCCGTTTCTTTGGAGATTTTCTAAAAGTGTCGGCCGGGCAAATTCTTATTAAGGTCTCCTTTTTGACGGTAAGATAAGGTTTTAAGATAAAAACCGCCATAACTTGCTGCCTCCTTAATTTGCGTAAAGAATGTTTTACTCTTAATCTTCATTTTAACCGATTGCCAATTGGCACTCCATACCATCTTTATCTTATCCAAGATTTTATTGTAATCAAAGCATCATTATAGCCAAATGAAAAAGAACTTGACAAGCGGTTTTATTCTATTATAGTGAGAGTAAGCCGAGGTGGCGGAATTGGCAGACGCGCTAGGCTCAGGACTTAGTGGGTTTCCACCCGTAGGGGTTCAAATCCCCTCCTCGGCAGTCCGACGGCTATAAGATATGCCTTTGCCTCATCCGTTGAATTTAGCCCAGAAGCCAACACCAATTCAGAGAATAGAATTCCATAATCTTTTCCTCCATATTAAGCGCGATGATTTGACCGGTTTAATCACCTCGGGCAATAAGATAAGAAAGTTAGAATTTTTAATGAGCGACGCCTTAAATAAAAAGGCGCAGGTGATAATTACCTGCGGCAATATCCAGTCAAATCATGTTCGGGCAACTTTATATGTGGCAAATCTCTTAGGATTAAAAGGGGTAGCAATCCTTAAAGGCAAGCGGCCAGAAATCCCAGAGGGAAATACCTTCTTGGATTATCTCTTTACCGACGAAGTCTATTTCTTAAACGAAAGAGAATATGAGAGGCGCGAAGAATTGGCAAAGGCAATCGGCGAAGATTATAAAAAGAAAGGTCTTAATGCCTATTTCATTCCCACGGGCGGCTCCAATGGTATTGGTGCCCTCGGTTATCTAGGGGCGATGGAGGAGATGGTCGGTTATATAAAAGAGAATGGGATAGATGCTATCTTCTGTGCGGTCGGTTCGGGCGGAACTTATGCCGGACTGCTCATTGGTAAATATTCTTTTGATATCGCGGCACCAATCTATGGAATTCTCGTTGATGAAACCCGGGAGTATTTTTTGGCCAAGGTAAAGAATATAATTAAGGAAACCGAGATTATCTTAGAAAAGAGGTTAGATATTAGGGAAGAAGATATGGTTTTCATTGAGGGCTATAAAGGCGCTGGTTATGCGATTCCTTATAAAGAAGAGGTTGCGATTATCTGGGAACTGGCCAGGAAGGGTATCCTTTTAGACCCGGTCTATACGGGAAAGGCCTTTTATGGAATGATTAAAGAGAAGAATAATTTAGGTTATCATAATCCATTATTCATCCATACCGGCGGGATATTTTCGCTTTTCGGGTTTAAGGAAGAAATTCTAAGATACAAACCATTAGGTTAATTCTAACGGAGTTCAATTATCGCCTCTTATTAAGCGGACAAACTCCTTAACTAATCGGCCCGCCTTCTCTTTTTTAATTATTTTGCCCTTCTGGAATATGACCCCACTGTTTCGGCCGCAGGCGATGCCATAATCGGCTTGGGAGGCCTCACCTGGTCCATTCACCTCACAGCCCATCACGGCAATCCGTAAATACCTCTTTAAGTCCTTTAACTCCCGCTTAACTTCCTTAGCCACTTTAATTAAATTAACCTCACACCGGCCACAAGTTGGGCAGGAGATAAAGATTGGTTTTATTTGGCGTAATCCTAATCCTTGCAGAATCTCATAAGCGGCATCTACCTCCAGAACCGAATCACCGGTTAAGGAGACGCGCATCGTGTCGCCGATTCCCTCTAAGAGAAGCGGGGCTAAGGAGAGGGCACTTCTTATTCCGCCTTCAAAAGGGAGCCCGGCCTCGGTTAAGCCCAGGTGAAGGGGGTAGGGATATTTCTCTGAGATTTTCCGATTGATTTCTATCAATTCCTGTGGGATGGTGGTCTTTGCCGAGATGACGATTAAGGAGAAATGGTTTTTTTCAAATTGGTTTACCACCTTATCTAATAGAGAAAAGAGTTTATCATGATAAGAACTGGTGCGGAAGGAACCGGTGTTTAAACCAATCCTTATCGGGATTTCCTTATCCCTTGCGAGCCGACATATTTCTCGCCACTTCCATTCTTCTTTTATATTGGCGGGGTTAATTCTTATTTTGTCAAGACCTCTTTTTATTCCTTCAATTGCCAATTGATAATTAAAATGGATATCGCCAACTAAAGGAAGAGTAGTTTTTGCCTTTATTTTTGGGATTGCCTCTAAGTCCTCTTCATCTTTTATTGCCAGTCGGCAGATTTCGCAATTGGCCAGTTCCAATCGCTTTATCTCTTTAACTACCTTTAACCAGTTCGCGGTTTTTGATTTGGTCATTGATTGCACACGGATTGGGTTAAAATTGCCAATTTTTATCCGGCCGATTTTAATCTCCTTGGTCGGGCGACGTTTGCTCTTCATTTTATTCTCTAACCCGTTGGATATTGGCACCGAGGGAATTTAATTTTTCTTCCAGGTTTTCATAACCGCGGTCTAAATGATAGATCCGAGAGATGACTGTCTCCCCTTTTGCCGCAAGACCGGCAATGACCAAACAGGCACTGGCCCTTAAATCAGAAGCCATAACCGGTGCCCCGGACAATTTTGCCACGCCATCAATTATTGCGGTATTGTCGGTTATGGTAATCTTTGCTCCGAACCGCTGCAGTTCAACCGCGTGCATCAGGCGGTCCTCAAATATCGTCTCGGTTATCACACTCCGCCCTTGGGCCGTAGTTAAAAGCGCCATAACCTGGGCCTGCATATCGGTCGGGAAACCGGGATAAGGGGCAGTAGTAATGGTCGTCGGTTTAAGTTCCTGGGATACGGCCACCCTGATTTTATCTTTATCTTCTTCTACCTTGACACCGCATTCTCTTAATTTCACCAGGACCGTGGTTAAGTGCTCCGGGAGGCAATTTTCAATCTCAATCTCTCCCTTGGTTATTGCTGCGGCACAGGCAAAGGTTCCGGCTTCAATCCGGTCGGGAATTGGCTGATATTCCACACCTTCCAATCTTTTACTGCCAGTGACTTCTATCCTGAGTGTCCCGGCACCACTTATCTTTGCCCCCATCTTATTTAAGAAATTTGCCAGGTCAACAATCTCCGGCTCACAGGCGGCACCATAGATTACCGTCTTGCCACAGGCCAAGGTTGCCGCCATTAGACAATTGGCGGTAGCACCGACCGAAGTCCCCTTGGCTCCTTCTAAGCATAGTTCCGCGCCCATTAACTGACGGGTCTCACTAATCACATAACCACCTTCTACCTTAATATCGGCACCTAAGGCTTGTAGCCCCTTTAAATGCAAATCTACTGGACGGGGACCAATGGCACAGCCACCAGGTAAAGAGACCTTTGCCCTTTTATACTTTGCTAAAAGTGGTCCTAAAACAAAAAAACTGGCCCGCATCTGGCGCACGATTTCATAACCAGCGCAGAGGTTATCTATCTTAGAGGCATCAATGATTAGGTCTTTATTTTCTCTCCTAATTTTTACCCCGAGGGAGGTGAGGAGATTAATCATTGTTTTCACATCAACCAGATTGGGAACATTGCGCAGGCGGACCGGTGAATCGGCAAGGAGTGATGCCGCCATTAATGGCAAAATAGAATTCTTGGCGGTAGAGACTCGGACCTTTCCCTTTAACCGGGTTTCTCCTTTAATAACAAACTTATCCATCCCCTATTTTCATAAAAAAATAAGATTAGTCAAGGAAGGGGGGTAGATTATTCACCGGCGGTCATAGTCAATATCTCCCTTGCGGTTTTTAGAAGACTCTAAAACTCCTCTTTGGATCGCCCAATCACCAAGCAAAGACCTTTAATGCCTCGTAATGCCTCGCGGAAATCACCACCAGAAAGCCCCTGCTTTCTTTAGAGGTTTAAGGTATAAAATCATATTTTATGCCCCTGTGCCGGTTTTTATCACAAAAACCTGATTTTCAATTAGACTTGGAATTAGAAAGAGAATTAGAGAGAGAATTACTAACCCAATTAGTTAAAGAATTAGTCTGACAATTAGACACTTAATTACCCTTTCGGTTTGGCAGAGGATTAGTTAGAGAATTAGACAGTAAATTAGGCATTCAATTAGGCTGGGGATTACGTAAAGAATTAGATAATAAATTAGACCCAAAAGGCAACCCAGAGGGCTACCCCCTATCTTTCTTAAAAAATCAAATAAGTTATGTTAAATCAAAGACTTAGGAGTAAAAATCGGACCTTGAAAACTATAACTATTGTTATAGAACTTTTGTTCGGGTCGTAATTAATATGTTTCCCTTGTGGTATGTGGATATCTTGACAAGGGGAAAAATTTCCTCTATTATATTTTTATGAAAATCCCCAAACTTATTTATCTTTTTTTCTTTGCCCTGGTATTTGTCTCGGCGCAGAAGATTGAGACAAAGAGAGCAAAAAATTTCACCCTACCTAATATTGAGAAACAAAGGGTTACCCTTGACTCCTGCCTAAAGAAAGGTCCGGTCTTCATCAGTTTCTGGGCACTTTGGTGCAAACTCTGTATTGACGAACTGGATGCCTTTAAGGCCGTCTATGAGGAATTTGAGACCTTAGGACTTCAGGTCTTGGCGATTTCCGAAGATGGTCCGCAAGCGACCGGAAAGATAAAGCCTTTTATCACTAATAGAAAGTGGCGCTATAATGTCCTCTTAGACCCAACGAATAAGGTGAAAAACTTATATGCGGTTAAGACAATGCCGACCAGTTTTTTGATTGATAAAAGTGGCCATATTGTCTATCAGCATACCGGATACAAAAAAGGCGATGAGAACAAAATAAGAGAAAAAATAAAGGCAATGTTTGAAAAGACTGAATGAAGATTGGCTTAAAAAATTCCCATTTACTCTTTGCCTTTTTTTCCTTAGCGCCTTTTCTCTTTGCTCAGGAAGAATCACTTCCGGTTGTTGAGCCACCCGTTGGCTTAAATATATCTGGTTCAACCAAAACCGAATACTGGTTCTGGCTCGGAAAAGATAGTCTAACTCGTAAAACCGAGCATTTTGAGACGAATACCTCACTCATTATTAATTACGAAAATTTTAATCTTATGGGAAATCTCTTTCTCTACGAACCTTCCCGTCCTAAGAACCCCTTACGATTGCTCGGCGGGAGTTTTGCCTACCGGACCCCTTCAATAGAACTCACCTTGGGTGATTTCTATTCCCTTTTCGGCCGAGGACTCTGTCTCCGCTCCTATTACGATGAGAATTTTCGTTATGACAAAAGACTTTTTGGCTTTCTCGCCTGGGGTGAGTTTAAGGGGCAGGAAATCCGGATCCTATCGGCTCGTCCCCAAAATATTATCTTCCGCGAAAATACCTATTCCTTGGAAAACGATACTACGGATTTATTGAGAGGGGTTGAGTTTAGTTCTTCTTTAATTCCCTATTTAGAATTGAGCGGACGTTATGTCCGTCTCAATAAGGAAAAAGACCTAACCCCCCAGGCATTTACTGAAATCTTTGGTCCGGGTCTTTTGCTTAATTACAAATCTCTTGAGTTCTATTATGAATATGCCCACAAGTTGCAGACCCGGGAGATAGTTGGCGGTCGTAAAAAAGGAAAGGGGCATTACTTAACCCTCTCTTTTTCTTCGGCGCTCTTTGGCATTCTCTTAGAATATGAGGATTATGATTCAATTGACCTCGGGGGAACCGGATTCCGATATAATGACCCACCGACACCAATCAAGAAAGGGATTTCCATCAATCGGGGAACCGATGAACGGGGCTTTGGCATAAATCTCCATTCATCGCTATCCTCTCTAAGATTAGAGGGAAACTATGCCTGGTTTTATACCCACAAAAAAGATAAGGGGATAAGGGAGATTCTGGGAAAGGCCGAGGTGGATTTCTTTAACCAATTTACACCGGTATTTACCTTTGAGCATCTAAAGACCACAGGGATTGAGGAAGGGAGTGTCTTCCGTCAAGAATGGAAGCCAGGGGTAGAGGTTAGTTTTAATCTGGGGGAGAAAAATTTTAAACTGGAAGGAAATGTAAATTTTGTCCGGGAAGGCAATACTTCTTACCAGGAAAGACAGTATTCTTTGTCGAGTGATGTCTTGCCAATTCTCTCTCTCAGTTTTTCCTCAGAAGAGGCAACCAAGGGAGTAAAGCGGTATGATTATCAAAAAAGATGGTTAATCGCTGAAGGCACTTTAACCTTAACCGATAATTTATCTTTAAGGTTGCGCCTCGGACAAGAAAAGGGTGGGCTGGTCTGTTCCGGTGGTGTCTGTCGCTATGAACCGCCATTCTTTGGAATAAAGTCAGTTTTATTGATGCGCTTTTAGAAATGAGGCGGTGGCAATTTTTAATTTTTCTTTCCTTAGGAGTGTTATTACTGGCACTTGGCCTTTTTTCTTCTGGTTTTATTGAGGTTTTTAAGGCGGGTTCTCTGCTCTGTCTCTCCTGTATGGGACTTGGATTATGAGGCGACATCGCTTTGGACAGATTATCTCTTTAATCCTTCTCAACTTATATATTTGGGGATTTTTTCAAAAGAATCTCATCTACACCGGGATTTTTAAGGGCTTTTTGCAACCAATCTTACACTGCTGGAGCACACCGACGACACTTTTTTCCTGTCCGCTGGGTGCCTTTCAACACTTTATTACCCTTCATCTTCTACCACTTTATCCATTGGGTCTTATTATTTTAGTTGCCGCTTTTATTGGTCGAATGCCCTGCGGTTGGGTTTGTCCCTTTGGGCTCTTGCAGGATATTCTCTATAAAATTCGCCTTTTTCGGTGGCGACTGCCGACCTCGGTAAATCTCTTCGGTCTAATCTTGGGGATAATTGCCGGCTACTTTGCGGGTCGCTATAAATTTGATTTAGGAATTTTTGTTGGGTTGCCCTTAGCAGTCTTCTTAGGATTCATTCTGGGCAAACTTCCAATAAAATTCCCAACAAATTATCTGAAATATCTCTTCCTTTTGGTATTTGCTATCCTCCTTGCCTATTACACGACCGAACCCTGGTTTTGCAAAATTTGTCCAGCCGGAACCTTAGAAGCGGGCATCCCTTTGGTTCTCTGGGACCCAGAAAACTATTTGAAGGCAATGGTTGGTTCTTTCTTCTATTTTAAGGTCTTTATTTTAGGATTTCTTCTAATCAATTTTTTAGCACTAAAAAGACCATTCTGTCGGGCGATGTGTCCGGTCGGGGCAATCTATTCCCTTAGCAATCGGGTGAGCCTTTTCCATTTGGAAAAGAAAGAAATTGATTGTCGGGGATGTTCTCTTTGTGAGAAGGTATGTCCAATGGCTATCCCGGTAAAGAAGATCCCGAAAGATTTGGATTGTATCCGTTGTTTAGAGTGTTATTATCGCTGTCCGAGAAAGTCAATCGTGATAAAGTGGGGATAGTTGGGTTTTAAGGAATATGTTGGGGTATGGTGGCCGCTCTTCTTTGGGGATAAAACCGAAGTGGTTAAAAACTCATTTACCCGGCGGTAAAGATTACTCTTTGGTTATAAGAACTTTAAGGGAATTAAATCTTCATACAGTCTGTGAAGAGTCCCGCTGTCCTAATCTTGGCAAGTGCTTTGGACGCCGGACGGCGACAATTATGATTTTAGGAAAGGTTTGCACCCGGCACTGCCATTTCTGTTCGGTAAGACCAGGAAATCCCGAAAGGGTTGATGAAAAAGAACCAGAGAAGGTAGCCCAGGCCATAAAAAAATTGGGGCTAAAATATGTCGTCATCACTTCGGTTACGCGCGATGACTTAGAAGATGGTGGGGCCGGGCAATTTGCCGAAACGATAAAGGCAATCAAGAGGGTTGATGCCGAATGCCGGGTGGAGGTGCTAATTCCTGACTTTAAGGGCATTGAAGAGAGGATAGAAAAGGTCATCTCAGCTAATCCCGAGGTGATTGGACATAACATAGAAACGACAAGGGCATTGACGCCCGTCATCAGGGATAAACGGGCAAGTTATGACCTATCCCTTACCGTTTTGCGTTATATCAACCAAAGGGCACCAGGAATAATTAAAAAGAGCGGATTGATGGTCGGTTTGGGTGAGACGGAAAGAGAAGTTATCTCAGCCTTAGAAGATTTAAGAGAATGCGACGTAGATATTGTTACGATTGGTCAATACCTACCACCTACAAGATTTAATCCGCCGGTGAAGAAATTCTACAACGAGGCGGAGTTCAATTCCCTAACCAAAATTGGAAAGGCGATTGGTTTTAAGGAAATTCTTGCCGGTCCTTTGGTCCGGAGTTCTTACCAAGCGGAAGAGATATTTAAGGCAATCATTAATTCTAAATCCCACTGACTATTTTCTTAGCGAATGTCTAGCGTCAAAGATATTGACAAAACTCTGGTGTTCTTGTATTATAACTTTTAATGAGCAAAGAAGAAGAGGTTTTAGTTGGTGATTTAAGGGGTTTAATTCTGATACAGGGCGTTATCCTAAGCGTCCTTTTTTTTATTCCCGGAATTCTTCTTCACCTTTCTTTCCCTTATTTAATTAGTCTTTATTTAATATTCTTCCTTTTCAGTTATCTCTCGGGCGTCTTTGATACGCAATTTCCGCCGTTTTACGGTCTTAATCTAAGAACTCAGGTCTTATTCTTTTTGGCAATTGGAATCTCATTCTTGATTAAGAAGACCTTCACCTTAAATACCACTTTGCCTCTGCCTTTCTGGGTTATCTTTTGGTTTTATCTTGCGCTTTTTGAACCTGGGCTTTCTTTAATTTTTAGTCGGAAGAGAAAAATTCCGGTGCTTTTAGTTTGGGATAAGAAAACCAATCCAAAACCGAAGGTTTTGCCTGAATGTGATTTTTCCTCTCAGGAGATAATTATGGTTGAAGATTTGGCGAATTACTTAAATAAAGCTGCTGACCCCTTGGGTCGGATAAAAAAATTCCCGGCGGTAGTTATTTATAGTAAAAAAATTTCCGCTTCGCAAATTAGAGATTTGGCCAAGAGGTATCTTAGTGATTTTTACCTCTTGAAATCTTTTAGCCTCACCAACTATTTCCTGGGGCAGAGGATGAGGCGAATAACTTCTCTTTCTCGGCTCAGTCTCTCTCTCCGTCTGAAACGGATTATTGATATAATTCTCAGTCTTTTATTACTCACTCTCTTCTCACCCCTGCTTTTATTTTTTGCCCTCTGCATAAAATTAGATAGCCCGGGTTCGGTTTTCTATCGGCATAAACGAATCGGACGGAATGGCCGGAGTTTCTATCTATTAAAGTTTCGCACGATGTTTCAGGATGCGGATAAGCGATTGGCGAGTGTCTTGGCCGCTAATCCCCGATTAAGAGAGGAGTTTCAACAGATTTACAAATTAAAAAATGACCCCCGGGTAACGGCCATCGGTCGCGTTTTCCGTCATTACAGTCTGGATGAAATCCCGCAGCTAATTAATGTCCTCAAAGGCGAGATGAGTTTAGTTGGGCCGCGACCGATTGTTGAGGAGGAGATTGGCTATTATCAAAATGCCTCAATCTTACCGTTTAAGTTTTTTCCCGGGGTAACTGGGCTCTGGCAGATTTCCGGAAGGACCGATACCACTTATGAAAAACGAGTAAGATTGGCGGAAAAATATTGTCAAGAGTGGAACCTTTGGCGTGATATTAAGATTCTCTTTAAGACGATTCCGGCGGTTCTTTCTAAAAAAGGCGCCTATTAAATATTTTAGCGATGCGACGGATAAAACTTGGTAAGCGATTTATCATTATCTACTTTGTGTTTGGTTCCTGTCTTTTGGCAATTTTCTGGTTTTTCTTCTCCGCCCAGCTGCTAAAAAGATTAGCGGAGGAGACTGAGGTCCGCTCCCGAATTTTTGCCAAGTATATGTCCCGAATCACAGAGGCGATGGAGGCCAGTTCCACGGAATTGGATATAATCTTTGAAGAGGTGATTAAGAAGATTGACTTTCCCTTAATGCTCACCGATGACCAGGGCAATATTGTGAGTTACCGGAATTTGGGCAAAAATCTCTCGCTCAAGGATTTACAGAGGATAAAAGAACGATTGGGGCGAAGGCAAAAGCCAATCCCCCTTACCTTTGTTAGCGAAGAAGGCGAGCAGTTTTTGGGTGAGATATATTATGGGCAATCAAAGACCGCCCAGTTTGTTTCACTTTTTCCTTATCTCCAGATTTTCTTTCTCGTCGTCTTTCTACTAATTGGCGGGTGGGCAATCGTCGTTTATAAAAGACGGGAAGAAGAGAAGTTGTGGACATTTTTAGCCAAGGAGACCGCGCACCAATTGGCGACCCCCCTCTCTTCTTTTTCCGGCTGGCTGGTAAATCTCCAGTCCACTAATCCGCAAATTGTCAAGGAGATGGAGGCGGATATTGAACGAATGAGCCGGGTATTAGAAAGATTCTCCCGCATCGGACAGACACCTAAATTATCCCCCTGTTCAATCAAAGAGGTGATTGAAGAGACCTATCATTTTATCCAACGAAGAACACCCCAGAATATCAATATGGTTCTCAATATTAAGGAGGATGCCTCACTTCTCCTGGATGAAGTCTTATTATCCTGGAGTTTAGAGAATCTCTTAAAAAATAGTATTGATGCCATCGGCCAAAAACCCGGGGCGATTATCTTAAACGCCCAAAAGGAGCCGGGCGGCCGATATTATAAAATTTCTATAACCGATACCGGTGAAGGAATATCCCACAAGAAAAAGAAGGAGATATTTTCCCCAGGGATAACAACTAAGAAATATGGCTGGGGTGTTGGTTTGCCCCTGGCGAAAAGAATTGTTGAGGAATACCATAAAGGAAAATTGGTTTTGGTTGAATCAAAAAAGGGGAAGACAATTTTTTCTATCCTTTTACCCTTAGGAGGTATTGAACGGAAAAATTATGCGGGTCCTCTGGATTGATGATGAGATTGAATTACTGAACCCCTATATCTATCTCTTAAAGGAGAGGGGCTACGAGGTGGATACGGCGGCTAATGGTCCGGATGGCTTGCGGCTCGTTACGACCAAAGGCTATGATTTGATATTCGTTGACCAGATGATGCCCGGGGTAGAAGGCCTGGCGGTGGTGGAGGCAATTAAAGGCTTTGACCCTTCCGCGGTGATTGTGATGGTGACAAAATTGGGTGAAGAGGAACTGATGGAGGAGGCTTATTCTAAATTAGTGGACGATTTCATCGTCAAGCCTTTCTCTCCTCATCAGATAATCTCGGTGGTGAAGCGATTATTAGAGAAGAGAAAGATTATTACTGAAAAGTTGACCCGAGACTATCTTGCGTTCCTGCGGGAGGAGAGGAATTTTAATTCCTTTACCGAATGGCGTGATTATTACCTCCGATTGATCCGTTGGCGATTTCTCATTGAAAGATTTGGCGAAGAGAGTTTAAAAGAGACCCTAGGTGATATTCAGCGACAGGCGAATGATGACTTTGCTTGCTTTGTGGAGGAGATTTATCCCTCCTGGTTGGAGGGAAAAGAAGAGCCACCGCTTTTATCCCATAAGGTCTTTGGTAATCTTTTGGCACCTTATCTTCGAGAAAAACCGTTATACTTCTTTATCTTTGATTCAATGCGGCTTGACCAGTGGTATCTTTTAGTTCCCCTCCTAAAAGAATACTTCAATATCCGACAATTTTACTATCTATCAATCTTACCTTCGGCGACGCCCTATTCCCGCAATGCCTTGCTCTCCGGACTTTTGCCCTTAGAAATTCATACCCGATATCCTAATCTCTGGGTTTTTGATGAGATGGGACAGAACCGTTACGAGAAAGAACTCCTCGCCAAACTTTTGGCCCAAGAGAAAATTGGTGGCCCTTGGTTTTATTTGAAGGCGACGAAGAGTGAAGATATTGAAGAACAGAGGGGAATGCTCTTACGGAAGGATGTCCGATTTGCCTGTATCGTAGTAAATTTTCTTGACTTTCTTCTCCATGCGGCCAGACCGGCTAAGCCGCTGGAGGATATTTTGGAAAACGAAAGTTCTTTCTTACAACTGACCCGAACCTGGTTTGCCAATTCACCCTTCTTTGAATTTATCAAGGAATTGGCGAATCAGGACTGCCGGGTGATAATTACTACTGACCATGGTTTCATCAAGGTCAAAAGACCAACCATCATCTTTGGTGATATGGAAATATCATCCAATCTCCGATACAAACATGGCTCGGCTTTAAGGACAGAGGGGCGAAATGCCCTGCTCGTTTTTCCGGAGAGGCTTGGATTACCCAAGGCCAGCCCAGATGAGAAGATGGCGATTGCCAAATCCGATTTTTATTTCATCTACCCGACAAAACCGACTCAATACGAAAGGACCTATAAATTTACCTACCAGCACGGTGGTATATCTCTGGAGGAGATGATTCTGCCTTTGGGGATCTTAGAGAAGCGGTGATGCGTTTTATTGAATTGCCATTGATGTCTTTGGAGATGAAGCCCGGGCTGGTTCGTTTTACCACACCGCTGATTATCGAACCGAAGGGTCTAAAATCCCTGGCGGAAGATTTCTTTAATCTATTTAAGGAGAAGATTTATCCCGAGGCAAAAAAACTTGGCGCGCCCAAGAAGGAGGCAAATGCCGATACCTTCCCTATCTATTTAACCAATCGGGAAATTGCCTACCTAAATTTTGTCTATGATATCGACCACACCCGATTATCCTTTGAGACCCCTAAAAAAGAACTCACCGAGCCTTTATTCCGGCTTTTGCGGGAACAGCGAATAATCAAACCGGACTTAGAGTATATTCGGGAGAAGGTCTTCGGTGGACTACGGGAGGTGGTGGCCGCTTTACTCTGGCAGGTCGGGGCGATAAAGGTTAGTCTCGGTGATATCAGACCATTCTTTAAGGTTGACGAGCGGAAAAACCAGAGCCCAATTTATATTGATGTGAAGTGCTTGCCTAACTTTCCTCTGGTCTTTGATTTTTTAATCAGCCAGTCGGCCTTAATCCTCCAACACTACGATTTTGACCTCATCTGTGGGATTGAAGCCGGCAGTATCGCCTTTGCCACTGCCCTGGCTCAGAAGTTTAACCGACCAAGTTTCTTTGCCCGTCGGGAGCGACGTTACCCTGAGGCATCACTCTTGGAAGGGATAAAAGACCACGAGATTTTTAAGAAAAAGGTTTTGCTCTTTGATGATACGATTGTTAAGGGCTGGACAAAGCGGCGCGTGGTTGAAGCCCTGCGGCAAAAGGGGGCAATCTGTGAATATACCTTTGTCATCTTTGACCGTCTGCAAGGAGGGAAGGAAGACCTTTTGGCCTTAGACTGTCAGTTACTCTCTTTAACCGACCGTGATGCCCTCCTTTCCAAAAGGATTCCGAAGGCCATCACTTTACTTACAGAAATGGAATATAAGGAAATTCTGGAATACTTCGCTGACCCAAAGAAGTGGCATAATAAAAAAGGTTTCCCTTATTTTGAGTTGAAACCAAAGTAAAAAATTAAACACTTATCTCTTTACTTCCTCCTAATCAATTAGGTAGAGAATTAGACTCGGAATTAGACTATCAATTAGACCGAGAATTAGACAGAGGATTAGCCACAGGAGTACTTCTTCCATTAGTTAGAGAATTAGGATGGCGATTAGACACTTAATTAGCCTTTCGGTTAGAAAAAGAATTAGTTAGAGAATTAGCCGCTCAATTAGTATCTGGATTAGGCGGAGAATTACACCGAGAATTAAACCCGGAAGGCGACCCAGAGGGCAACCCCCTATCTTTTTAAAAAATCCCATAAGTTCTGTTAAATCAAAGGCTTATACCAAAAAAGGGTATTTGGAAACCGGAAGTATATTTCTGGAAGTATACTTCTGGTTAATTTTGCAACAGGTGATAATTTACTGGCTATAAATTTGGCTCTTCATAACTTCCCGGGAGGAGACCTTTGAAAAAGGCCTGATGATAGCGATAAAAGCAAGATGGACATATCGTTAATAGAGGGGTTAAGACTTTTTCACTGTTGACAAAATCTCTTTCCGGGTAATCTTGGGTGGGTTATTTTATCAAAATCACCTTTCGGGAGATAGAGAAATCCTTGGTCTGTAAAGAGAAGAAATAGATACCGGGTGGTAGGCTTCTTTTTCTCTGGTCTTTGCCATCCCATGTTGCCGTATAAATGCCCGGCTCTTTCACACCCCTGGTTATTGGCCGAACCAAACGACCGGTAATATCATAGATGTTTAATGATAGCCACTGTCGGTTGGGGATTTGGTACCGGATATTTGTCCTTTGCCGAAATGGATTGGAGTAAGTCAAACTGAATAACGGGCTTTCATAGGGGAGATAATTAGGTGCGGTCACGGTTATGATGATTTCGTCCCTTTCTTCTCCGTTGATTGGGAATTTTATCTGCCCATCTTTATCGGTAGTGCCGTAATAGTAGAAATCCGGTGAGAGGGGTTTTGTTAGACAGACCAATGCCTTTGGGATTGGTTGGCCGGTGATACTATCCTTTACCTCAACGACAAAAATCTGGGAACCCAAAAATTTATGAGAAACAACCATCGGTTTTGGGACCTTGGTCCAGATATTCAGTTCCGGGTCACCTAAAAGGCTCCACTCCCGATAGAAATATTCGTTAGCGTCTCCGGAATAGGGAGGAGAGGCGATGCTATCCTTGCCTCTTAGAAATGCCTTCCCCAAAATTAAATTATCATTAACCATAACCGTCCGGAGGAAGGTTCGGACGAACCGACCGCGCCAGCGGCCAAAGCCGCCACCGAGCTGGGTTCCGAAAAAGGCCACGGCACCCTTTAAGTCTTCTCCTCCCCCTTTCACCCGCAGCCACCGCTCACCAACCGTGTTTTCACTCTTAAAGATTGTATGGCAGGAACCAGAGATAATTATTGGCAATTTATAACCATTCTGTAACCTTTCGTCCTCCGGCTCAACCGTGAAGGGATAGGCCCAGTTGCCTGAGGCATGCCCCCGATAGAGAACGAGACTGCTTCCTTCATTTAAGGAGGCGATTATATCATCGGCATCGTCATATCCTTGATGACCAAAGAGTGTGTCGTTAAAGATTGTGTCAACCTTTGAATAGCGGAGACGGAGGATTGAATCATCATAAGGGAACTCCTCGCTATAAATTGGGTTAGCCGGTCGGCCGCCAAAGTCCCACATAAATATCAGCGTCGCCCTTTTATACCAGAGGGTATCTTCTCTTTTTGGGAAGCGCTCATAGGTTAAAATCTTTTGCACCATCGTCTGACATTCGTCAACATTCCGACAGGGAAGTCGTCCGACCGGTATCTCCGCCCGGTAATCGCCTTCCATATCACCATAAAAATTGTCGCCCAATAAGAGTTGGTAAGAGTAATAAAGGGAGTCCCCGGGTGGGATATAATTTTTATCCCCAACCAGAAGGAGATACTCCGGACCGATAGATTTTATAATCCTCTTTATTGAATCCGGCGAGGCACGATAAGGAACCTTTACAATCTCGGCCTTTACCCCTTTCTTGGTCTTCCACTCTTTTAATGGCTGGAGGGCATCAAAAAACTTCTCATTAGTGATTATAAGATAACGGCAATCAGTAGCGCCATTGACGATTACCGCACTAAATACAAAAATTAAAAGTCCAACCGACTTCCTCCGATGCAAGCTACCGCCGGCCATTCTCAGAATGAGAATGATTATTGAAAGATAGATAAACCAATCACCAAATCGCAAATAGAAAGTAGAGGGTAATGGTTTCGGAAGATTTCCGTAAAGAACCATTTCGGTAAAGAGGGGGGTCTTTTTAATCACCTCACCATAAGGAGAGACGATTAAAGAAATTCCATTATTCGCCGAGCGCAGAAGTGGTTTCCCCAATTCCACACTCCTCATTACCGCTAACTCGCAATGCTGATAAGGTCCGGGTGTCTTACCAAACCAACCGTCATTGGTAATATTTACCAGAAGGTCGGCTCCCCTTAAAACAAATTCCCGGGTTAAATCCGGAAAAATTGACTCAAAACAGATAAGGCAACTGGCTTTAGCCAAAGGGGTGGAAAAGACGGTGAATTCCTTTCCTGGGGTAAAATTTCCCATATCCGCGGTAGCAAAGGGCTTAAAAATTGGGAACTTGTCAATGTAAGGAATCCTTTCGGAGAAAGGGACCGGATGAATCTTCTTATAAATTCCGGTAATGCCATTTTCCGGGTCAATCAAAACCGCGCCGTTAAAGTAAGCGTTATCCTCATAGATTGGTGTTCCGATTAAGATATAGACCCCGTAAGTCTGGCTAATTCTTAAAAACTCATCTTTTAGCCAAATCTCTTTGGTCAAATCAAATAAGGAGGCGGTCTCCGGATAGATTAAAAGGAAAGGCTTTTCTTTTATCGCCTCTTGAGTCAATTGGAGTAAAGAGCGGATATTCTCTTCTATCGTGCTTCTATCCCCCTTCTCATTCGGGCTGACATTGGGCTGAATGATTGCCACCTTAAAATTATTCTCTACCCCTTTCATTCGCAAAAGACCATAGGAAAGAGGAATGAGAAAGGTGAGGATTAAAGTTATCGCCCATCTTTTCTTTCTGGTAAAGAGTAATTGATAGATTATAAGATTTAAAAAAACGACAAAGGCGGAAAGACCATAGACACCGGTGATGGAGGCGAATTGGATTAAGGGCAAATAAGGGGTCTGGGTATAACCCAAAAGACCCCAGGGAAAGCCAATCTCTGACTTTGTGCGGATAAACTCAAGGAGTGCCCAGAGCAAAGGGGCGATAAATAATCCGAACTTCTTCACCCCCAAACCAAAGACCAATCCGTAGAGACCAAAATAACCAAAGAGGACGAAAACTCCAAGGTAGAGAAGAAATTTCGTCTTCTCCAAAACCGGCACGACCAAAAAATAAAGCCACCAGAGATGAAAAAGGGCAAAGAGGAAAAAGAAGAGGAAGGAATAAAAGAGTGCCTTTTTGAGCGATGACTTTGTAATCAAATAAAAGAGCGGGACTAAGGAGAAGTAGGCGAGGAAGCGGAAGGGAAAAGGGGAAAAGGCAAGGTTTAAGGCGAAGGGCGAGAGAAAGAAAAGAACTTTCCCAAACTTACCCATCTTTAATTATAACAGAAAATTGAGAAAAAGGAAGAGAAAATTTCCTTCTTAAAAATTTTTGCCTTTTTCACCATAATATTCCTTTATCTTTTGGGTCAAGCCGTTTGCTAATTCTTTATAAGGAGTGGCTTGTTGAGTCTTAAAATATCTAATCAGAAGTTTTAAGGTAGAGCCATCTCGGAACACTGCTTTTATGCTCCTTCTTCCCATAACTTCTCGTTATCCAAAATTTTCCTCCAAGTTCTTAATTCTAAATCTTTCACTTCTTCAAAACTTTTTTCCGGTGTCGCGTCAAAATTAATTTCTGGTAAGCCTGGTAAATTTTCTTTCCACTTTTTAAACCAAGAGAGGATATTATTCCATATCTCAGGATGCTTTAAATATTTAAATAATTCTTCGCCATAAAAAAGATGGAGTTTAACGCCGTAGAATTTTTCGAGTCTTTTAAGTTGCTGAAGATAATAATTTTCATTTTTAGAAAGGCCGGGGTCTATAAAATACATAAAACCTACTAATTGTGAGCCGTGTCTTTTATGTAAAATTTCAATCTTCGTTTCAAAATTAGATATCTGCCCTTGCTTTTTAGTAGAATCATGGTCGTCTCTTACCTTTTGCTCAACGAAATAATATATGCGTCCATCCGTAAAATACTGGTCTAATGCTAATGTTTCGCCACTTTCGTTTACTATACTTTTAGATAAAATTCTAAAGCCAAGGGATTTCAGGATTTCTTCTATTATTTCTTCAAGGGCGTCTCCCATTCGTATTTCATGAGATTGAAGAAGGTGTTGTAAAATTTTTGCTCCTGGTTTTGTTGGTCTAAATAAACCGATAAAACGTTCTGGGTTCTCCGCAATTCGCCGCAAAAGTTCTTTTTTCTCACCTTCAAATATATGTTTGTTCAAAATCGAAGAAAATGCCTTGTAATTCATTCGTTCCTCCTGACTTCACATAGTCTTAATCACTTCTTATATTTTTCAATGTAATACTCCTCTGAGTAAGATGGCAAATCCTCCTTAGAAATAATTTCAAACTCAATCTTATTCTCATGAAGAAATTTAGTTATGCTTAGTAAAGGGAGATCTAAAAAATAAATTTTATTTACGTCGCTATACTCAAATTTTACATTCTTACCTCTCCATTCCGCTTCCCAGAAGGGCATGTCATAAAAATCTTGGCTATTTTCTTCCACATCGTACCGATAAGGATAAATTTTGTTTTTCTCCATTAAGCGTCTTGCCGATAATTCAATTATTACATCACCGTAGAAAGAAAGATAATCGCTCAAAATATCCGAAAAGCTAATAGTATCTTCGTCATAGCCACTTATTCGCCTTCCTTTTGGAGTAAAAACTTTTTCTTCCAGTATAGCAATAAGGTTACTTAGAGATGTTGCGTGATATAAATACTTTGGGAAATTGCCTCCTTTTTTCATTCAACCACCTCTAAGTTTAGATAATTGTTTATGTATTTTTTACCTGTAAATGATAAGTCAAGTATCTTTAATGAACATTTAAACCTTTGTTCTATGCCTTTTACATACTTCGGATTGACTTCGATCATAACGAAATCCCTTTTTAATGCCTGTGCCACATATCCAGTTGTTCCTGTCCCCGCTACAGGGTCCAAAACCAAATCTCCTTCCTTGGTCGATACCAAAATCACTCTCCTAAGAAGTTCTATCGGTTTTTGTGTAGAGTGTAGCTTTTTCCCACTTTCATCTTTTAGTCTTTCATCACCCCAGCAGAGAGGTAAAACCCAAACATTTGCACCAACTTTTCCGATGCCAAACCTTTTGGCGTATTCTTTATTAAAAGTGTATCCCTTAACATGTTTATCCTTTACCGCCCAAATTAAGGTCTCGGTAGCATTTGTGAACCTCACACCTAACCAATTGGGCATTGGGTTGGTCTTTACCCAAATCACATCGTTGAGAATCCAATAGCCTAAATCTTGCATAATTTTCCCAATTCTAAAAATGCTGTGGTAAGTAGCAATAACCCAAATTGTAGCAGTTTTTTTCATTACTCTTTTTACCTCCGTGAGCAATTTTTTGATAAATTCATCGTATTCTTGAAAAGAGGAAAATTTATCCCATTCGTCATTTACCCCTTCAACAACAGTTTTTACCTTCCACCGTCTTAATTCTTTATTTGGTAACTGCAAAAAATAAGGCGGGTCAATAAAAACCATGTCAAAGACCTCGTCTTCTATTCTTGGGAGAACCTGGAAGGTGTCGCCTAAGATAACTTTATTTCTGATTTCGTCAATTTTATAAATAGCCTTCCGGTCATTATCCTTTACCAATATCCTCCTACCTTTTCTTTGGCGTCTTTCGTATTTAAACAGAATTTCCTGTTTGGTTTTAGATTTATCTTTTTCTCCCATATTGCCTACCTACTTTTCCTAATGACCCGATTGCCGACAATCGCTAACTTTCCTTCGCAGAAGAGTTTTATCGCCTCCTTATAAGCCAAATGCTCTTCTTTTAATACCCGCTCCGCTAAACTCTCAACCGTATCGTCGTCCTTCACCTCCACCACCCTTTGGAGAATGATCGGTCCGCCGTCAACATCCTCGGTGACAAAATGGACCGAACAGCCGGAAAACTTTGCCCCGGAAGCCAGAACCGCCTCGTGGACATTTTCGCCATATAAACCCTTAAATGCCGGCAAGAGTGCCGGATGGATATTCATTATCCGACCGCGATAGTGATTGACGAAGTAAGGGGAGAGGACGCGCATAAAACCCGCTAAGCAGACCAAATCTACCCGCCTTTTATCTAATTCTTCAATCAGTGCCCTTTCAAATTCCTCACGGCTGGAAAATGCCTTATGCGAGATAAAAAGGGCCGGGATATTATGCCTTCTTGCCCTTTCTAAGGCGTAGGCATCCTTCTTATTACTGATGACGACAACCACCTCAGCCGGAATCTCTTTTCTTTCACAGGCATTAATGATTGCCTGTAAGTTCGTTCCCCCTCCGGAAACCAAAACACCAACCCTTTTCTTTTCGGCCATAACTTATGATATTAAAAAAAACTTGGCTGTCAACTGTTGACTTTTTTTGAATTTTTGGTATAATATTATTCCTAAGGAACGAAAAGTTGCCTTAGGAAAATATAAATAAAACTGGTGGTCGAGAAGGTGGTCCAAATCAGATTAGGTAATGAGAAGAGCAAATTGCCAAAAGAAAGGTAGCGGTGCCACCGTTACCTTATTACAAATATCGGCCTTTGCTCATCGCTGTCATCATTTGCAAAGAGGTTCTCTTTTTATGGCAGAAGAATCTGCCAAGGAGGGAATGATGTCAAGGATTAAATTTCCCATTTTTATCTTAATCTTAGCCAGTATTGCGCTAGCGCAAAACTGGGTTTACGGACCTGTTCATCCGGTTGGAAGACACCGATGGGATGCCGAATACTTTCCAACGACGAATAAGGTCTACTTCTTCCCGGGAAGAATTTCTACTACCTACTATAACGAAATCTATAGTTATGACCCAGTTACGCAGGCCTATTCCGGCGTTCTTAATAGTCTGCCAATAGCCATTGCCAACTATGATATCTGCTTGCTCCGTGATGATTATGACCTACCAGCCGGCGACACCTATGGACTTTATTGCATTGCCGGGAGTATCTCCGGTGGATATACGAATGCGGTTCAAGTTTACTACCCGGTTACTAATCAGACAAGGATAATAACAACTGACCCTTATGGACTTGCTTATGGTGCTGTTACGGCGGTGGTCTGTGACAATAAAATCTATGCCTTCGGTGGCTTTGCTGGTGGTCCTCCGACGAACCAGGGATGGGTTTATGACCCCAGTGCACCTCCCGGCACACGCTGGACGCCTCTACCCAATCTGCCCTTAGCCCGATGCTATATGATGGGTGCGGTCGTTGATAGTTTTGTCTATGCACTGGGTGGTGATACATCTGACGGTGTGTCTTTGTATCCTCGGAGTGAATGCTGGAGGCTTAATACCCGGAATCTCGGAGAAGGCTGGCAGGCAATCACTCCTCTCCCTTATCCGACCGATCAATCAAGGGCTTTCGGTTTTAGTAGCCGAAGTCCTTATGGCTTTGAAAAATGCATCATCGTTGCCGGCCGCGGGTATTGGCCATCTGAATCAAACGAGAGTTTCATCTACAATACCCAAACTAATGTCTGGACAACATTTCCTAATCTAATTCAGGCACGACGCAACCACGCTGGGGCATTCATACCCGGAACCCAAAATAGTAACGGTATCCCCGGAATCTGGGTTTGGGGTGGAAGGCAGGGAAGTGACCTTACCTGCTTAACTCAGTCCGAATACTATCAACTAAGATATACGGTGCGGGATGTCGGTGTGACAAAGATTATAGAGCCAACCGGGATGAAAGAATTGAACACCCTGGTTATTCCGGCTTGCTCGGTCTATAACTTTGGCAATACCACTGAGAGTTATACAGTTCGGATGAAGATTGGGATACACTATGACAGCACAGTCAGTGTCTCGGGTCACGCTCCCGGAGAGTATCTTTATATTACATTTCCGGAATGGATTGCTGGTCCGGTGGGAACACGGACGGTCTCCTGTTCAACCGAACTTGACGGTGATATTGACCAA
>CAYRLZ010000061.1:0-11923 GCA_964425275.1 uncultured bacterium
CCGGGTCTTTTTCATAGCGGATCTTCTCATAATATGTTTCGGTAATAGCCATAGATTACTCCTTTTTGGGAGATTATAGGATTTTAAGAATCTTTTCAAGTCCCGGATCCAAAAGATCTCTCTAGGGTAGATACCATGTCTTGAAACAGTACGGCCCGCCACGGGGTTGACGAAATCAATTTTTTGCCATAGGCTTATCTTTATGATAATTACTTCTTTACTACTGGTAAATCTTCTCTTTTCTCGGCCTGCCGAGAAGGAGATTAGTCAGTCAAGGTACTTAGTCCTCATTCCCCCTTATGAATTTTCTGAAGAGGACCTTCGGCTAATTTCTGACTCATTGGGAAATATAACCACTGCATGCACCGATACAAGTTTAGCCACCAGTGATTCTCAGATGGCGATAAAACCGCAAAGGATTATTTATCAAATTGACACCTTGGAATATGACTGGCTAATCCTGATTGGCGGCGTCGGCTCTCTTTTTTACGCCGATGACCAAAGGCTATTGCCGATTCTTCACCACTTTTCCCGCAAAGGTATCGCAACCCTTGGTCTCTCAACCATTGTCTTGGCCCGAGCCGGACTCTTAAAAGGGAAGCAGGCAACGACAATTAGAGATAAATTGGCGATAAGAGAACTCTTAACGCAGTCGGCTCGGTATGTAGATAAACCAGTTATTCAAGATGGAAACATTCTGACTGCCCGAAGACCAAACCACGATTTTTTTCAAAAATTGAAGATGTTGAAAAAAAGGAGATGATTGCTGTTCTACAAAAGGTGAAGACCTGTCGTGTTCTACATAAAGAAACCCAAGAAGAGATTGCTCACATCGGAAAAGGTCTCTTGGTCTTTCTCGGAATTAAGAAAGGAGACAATGAAGATAAGGTGATTGCCTTAACTAACAAAATACCGCGCCTCCGCCTCTTTGAAGACCAAGATAAGAAGATGAACCTCTCGCTCTTAGATGTTGGCGGTGAGGTTCTGGTTGTCTCCCAATTTACTCTTTATGGTGATACCAGCAAAGGAAACAGACCGTCATTTTCCCATGCCGAAGAGAAAGAGCGGGCAAAGGTGCTTTACGAAAGATTTACTCACCACCTACGCTATCAGGGGATTCCCACCCAAACCGGAATCTTTGGTGCCCATCTCTTGGTCATCATTGAAAATGATGGACCGGTAACCTTAATCTTAGAGGAGTGAGATGCGTAGTATGACGGGTATGGGTCGTGCCACATTTAATGGCGTGACCTGTGAGATAAGGTCTGCTAATCATAAATATCTGGAGATAACCCAAAAATTGCCCCCGGAATTAGAAGAGTATGCTGAAGATTTCAAGGGAATTATAAGGCGATACTGCAAGCGGGGTTTTATCTCTTCCTCAATAAAGATTGAGGACCGGTATCTCCCGCTTTCCCTTAACCGGCAACGACTAAAAAAATATATCTCCCTCCTTAACCTCTTAGAAAAAGATTTCCCGGTCAAAAAAGAGATAAAACTATCGGACATCTTCTCTTTACCCAATCTTATTGGACTGGAACCGAAAGGACGGCAAAAAATAATCTCTTCGGCCAGGCAGGCACTAAAAATGGCACTACAACGACTTTTACAGATGAGAAAAGAAGAGGGCGAGAATCTCCATAAAGACTTCGCCTTTCGTCTCCGAAGGATTATTTATAGCCTCCAAGCGATTAAGGACCGACTTTCCCAACGGTTAGAGAAAAAACGGTCGGCTCTGAAAAGACGCCTCCAGAAAACCTTCACCACCCTGCCGGAAAATAAAATAGAAGAAGAGTTGTCGCTCCTTGCCCAAAGACTTGATGTCTCCGAGGAATTAACTCGCCTCCGTTCCCATTGCCGACTCCTTTCCTCTTCCTTGAAAAGAGAATCCGCTGGCCGAAGATTAGAATTTATTCTTTTGGAGATGCTGCGCGAAACCGAGACCCTATTAGCCAAATGTCGAGATTTTCCCATCGCCAAGAAGATAATTATCATAAAAGAAGAGATTGAAAAGATGCGCGAGCAGGCAAGAAATGTTGAATAATTCTACTCAAAAGTGCCTAACGAAGGTGAGCCGGCCGGCAAACCAACCTCTAATTTTTATCTTAATCTCTCCTTCGGGCGGTGGCAAGACGACGATTAAGAAACAGTTAAAAAAATACCTAAGAAATTTTTTCTTTTCCGTCTCCGCGACTACTCGGCCGAAAAGAAAGGGCGAAAGAAATCGCTCCGACTATCTCTTCCTAACCACTGAGGAGTTTCAGCGGCAAAAAGCGCGAAACGAATTCTTAGAGACGGTGCACCGCTACGGCAATGATTACGGCACACCCAAAAAACCACTGCTTTCCGCCTTAGCCTCAGGCCGGCATTGCTTACTGTGCTTAGAACCAATCGGAGCAAAAAGGATTAAGCAACTTTTTCCCAACCAGACAAGAACGATATTCATTAAGCCACCGTCGCAAAAAGAACTTGCTCGTCGGCTCGCCCATCGTTCTTCGCGGGAGAGAGAAAAACGAATGGCCGAAGATAAAAATCTATTTGGCAGGATTAGCGCTGATTATACGGTCTTAAATAAAAATCTGCCATCGGCCATTCGCCAAATAATTAGCATTATCCGAAAGGAGTTAAAAAGATGAGAAAGGACATCGTTCCCGAAGAGATTGGTCAGAAGTTTAAAAATCGTTATCAGATAATTATCAAGGCCGCGAAAAAGGCCCGAGAACTCTTAGAGCAACAGCGGGAAGGCAGGATCTCGCTTTCGGAGAATATCTATCTCTACGCCCTAAAATACGCCGAAGCAAATTTGGCATCAGAGGAAAAGCCAAAAGATGATTCCTAATTCCCTTCGGTCAATAAAGGAGAAAGTCCTATGACCTCAATCATCCTTGGTGTCTCCGGGGGTATTGCCGCTTATAAAAGTCTCGAACTATTGCGCCTCTTTAAGAAGGAAGGTTTTGACTGCTCGGTGATTATGACCAAGAACGCCTTGAAATTTATCCATCCCCTTTCCTTTTCCACCCTTTCCGGTCATCCAGTAATCCTCTCCGTATTTGAAGACCCCTTAGTCCATATTGAACTACAAAAAAAGACCCTCCTCATTATTGCCCCGGCCACCGCCAATGTCATTGGAAAAATTGCCAGTGGCATTTGCGACGATGCCCTCTCAACAATTGTCTGTGCCTTTCCTGGACCAAAAGTTATCGTTCCGGCAATGAATACGGTGATGTGGCAAAATCCCATTGTCCAGGAAAATCTTAAAAAGTTAAAGGGGTATGGATATTATATCTTAGAGCCCAAAGAAGGTGAATTAGCCTGCGGTCAAGAAGGAAAAGGGCGGATGCCCGAACCAAAAGAGATTCTATCTTTTATCCAAGGACTCATAAGAGAAGGGAAATCACTATCCGGCTTGAAGGTATTAATCACCGCCGGCCGGACCGAAGAGGATATTGATGGTGTCCGGGTAATAACCAATCGCTCCTCGGGAAAAATGGGAAAGGCATTAGTTAATGCCTGTCAGGAGTTAGGCGCTGATTGTCTTCTGATTGCCGGCCGGATGGAAGAAAGACCCGAAGGGGTAAGGACGGTTAATTGCCGAACCGCGGCGGAAATGATGAAGGCAGTGAAAAGCGCGGTCAGGGATTTTGATGTCCTGATTATGGCGGCGGCGGTTGGTGATTATCGCCCCAAAAAAAAGGCACCAAATAAGATAAAAAAGGAAAAATTTCTGCTACCATTGGTAAAAAATATTGATGTGCTAAAAAGTCTAAAGGGGGAAAAAATCTTTAAGGTTGGCTTCTCCTTAGATACGACAAAAAATATAAAATGGGCGCAGGAGAAATTGCGGGAAAAAGAGTTAGATTTAATTGTTGCCAACCCACCCGAGACCCAAGAGAGCCCTTTCATTAAGGCAACGATTTTAACCAAGGAAGGTGTGGTCAAGGAATTTCCCCGGCTTTCCAAATTCATCTTTGCCCGCCGGCTGATGGAGATAATTGCTCAGAGGATAAGATGGAAGAAAGAAAGGTCCCCTATGCACTAGAAGCCGAGGCGGCAATTCTGGGGGCAATGCTTTTAGACCCAAATATTACCCCTCGGGTTCTGGAATATCTTGATGACTCCTGTTTCTATTTAGAACTTCACCAGAGAATCTTTCGGGTAATCGTTGACCTCTTTGAAAAGAATATCGTCCCAGAACCAATCTCAGTTGCCGCTGAGTTAGAAAGGCGGGGTTTCTTAGAAGAAGGCAAGGGCAAGGAGGTCTTGGTAAATCTTGTTGATTCCGTAGCGACTACGGCCAGCGTTGAAGATTGGGCGAAGTTAATTCTGGACAAGGCGCTCCTCCGCCGGCTAATTCAAACCGCCACCCAAATTGTCCGGGAGGGACAAGAAGAGACCGACTCGGTTGACCGACTCCTTGACCGAGCCGAACAGCAAATCTTTGCGATTAAAGAGTCAAAACTAAAAAGAGGATTTTTGCCATTAAAGGAACTCTTAAAGAAAACAATAAAAGAGGTTGAAGAACTTCGTAAGAAAAAGAAAAAGAGGTTTATTACCGGTTTAGAGACTGGTTTCCATAAATTAGATGAACTCACCTCTGGGTTACAATTGGGCGATTTTATCATCATCGCCGGCCGACCCTCCATGGGAAAGACCGCCTTTGGGTTGAATATCGCGATTCGGGTAGCGGAACGGAATAATTGCGGTTGTGCCATCTTCAGCCTGGAGATGGCAAAAGAATTATTAGCCCAAAGGGTCCTATGTTCCGAGGCAAAGGTGAGCCTAAAAAATCTCCGACTCGGAACACTCACCCGGGAGGAATGGACAAGGCTCACTACGGTTGGGATGAGTTCCCCTTATGAAAGTGAGATTTATATTGATGACACCCCTTCCCTTTCCGTCTTAGACATCCGGGCGAAGACCCGAAGGCTAAAGGCTGAAATCCCACTTGCCCTGATTGTCATTGACTATATGCAATTGATTGAAGGCGCCAGGGATATACGGGCTGGTTTTCGTTCCCGTCAGGAGATGATGACGGAAATATCCAAGTCCTTAAAGGCCTTGGCTAAGGAATTGAATTTAGCGGTTGTCTGTATCTCCCAGCTCTCGCGGAGCCCGGAAAGACGCGACCCGAAAAAGCCCAGACCCCTCTTATCCGACCTGAGGGAATCCGGCGCCATTGAGCAAGATGCCGACCTCGTAATCTTCCTCTACCGAGATGAAGTATATAATAAGGAAAGCAAAGATAAGGGAAAGGCTGAGATAATAATTGCCAAACAAAGGAATGGACCAGTCGGCGATTTTTTCTTAGCCTTTCTCGGTGAGTATATGCGATTTGAAAACCTCACCCTCACCCCAGAAGAAGAGGTATTTGAAGAAACGGAATGAAAAAATCTTGACTTTGGCTATGTCTAAAAAAAAGAAGTTTGTCTGTATGAATTGTGGTTTTGAAACTCAAAAATGGCTGGGGCGCTGCCCCTCCTGTAATAGTTGGGGAAGCTTGGTCGAGGAGATAAAAAGAGAACTTCCACAACGACCGGAGAAACCAATTACCTTCAAAGAAATAACCTCAACCTCGGAGATAAGGACCGATACCGGCATTGAAGAACTTAATCGGGTTTTAGGCGGTGGCTTGGTAAGGGGTTCTTTCATTTTGATTGGCGGCGAGCCAGGAATTGGTAAGTCAACCCTCATGCTCCAGGTAGCTGACCTTCTCAGTAAAAGAGGAAATAAAGTGCTCTATTGTTCTTCGGAAGAATCAAAGGAGCAAATTAAACTCCGGGCGACTCGGCTCGGTCTGGCCGATAGTTCACTTTATATCCTCTCCGAAGTGGTCTGGGAAGGAATCCAATCGGTAATTGAAGAACTAAAACCTCAGGTCTTAATCATTGACTCAATCCAGACGGTTTACAAATCTTCCTTACCGGCTAGTGCCGGTAGTATCGGACAAGTAAGGAGTATCTCCGCCGAACTTTTAAATATCGCCAAGTCCAATTCGATCTCGGTATTTATTGTTGGCCATATCACAAAATACGGCGCAATTGCCGGACCAAAGACCTTAGAGCATATTGTTGATGTTGTCTTATATTTTGAAGGAGATAAGTGGCGGGAGTATCGGATTTTACGGTCGGTCAAGAATCGCTTCGGCGCAACCAACGAAGTCGGGGTATTTAAGATGGATGAGCAAGGTATCTCGGCGGTTGAGAATCCCTCCCGGTTATTTTTGAGTGAATATAAAGAACCAGTCTTTGGCTCGGCTGTCACCTGCACAATGGAAGGGAGTCGGCCGCTATTATGTGAAATTCAGGCATTAACTACCCCGACCTTTTATTCCTATCCCCAAAGATTGGCGCAGGGGTTTGACTACCGACGTTTAACGATGCTCCTGTGGGTCTTAGAACAGAGGGCTGATTTATCCCTCAGCCAGCAAGATGTATTTCTCAATATCGTTGGCGGCTTGAAAATTGAAGAGCCGGCCTGTGACCTCTCAGTAGTTCTTGCTTTGGCTTCGGCGGTAAAGAAAAAGCCGCTTCCTTTTGAACTGGTCGTTTTTGGTGAGGTTGGTCTCTTGGGCGAGGTGCGGCCGGTATATCTAACCGCACCCCGGATCAAAGAGGCAGAAAAATTGGGCTTCAAAAAGATTCTCCTCCCCGAACCCAGCGCACCAAAAAATAATAAGGAAAGAGTAATCGGGGTGAGAAATATCCGAGAGGCGATGGAAATTTTTGGACTTCTCTGAAAGGAGGAGTAATGCTCTTTAAGAAAGAGAAGATATTTCTCATTGACCCTTTGACCATTTTGGATGGGCGAATCGGTAAACTTCTGGAAATGGGTCTAATCAGTGGGCGCTTTCTGGTCGTTGAGCCGGATTTTTCCCAAAAAGAAGAATGGGTCACCAGAGGGATAAAAGAAAATATTGAACGGATGAAATCAACCCTTGGTAAAAGGATGACATTGATTAGAGGAGTGAAAGACCCCGCCGGAATTATTAAATTAGCGAAAGAGAAGAAGGCGACGATTTTTACCGTTAATGAAGAATTTAAGAAGGAGAAAAACATCTCGGTTATCACCTTACAGGAATTATTTGAAGTCTTAAAACCGGCTTATCTCCCCGGTTCAATAATCAATGTTAAAATCGTAAAAAAGGGGAAAGACGCTGACGAAGGAATCGGTTATTTAGAAGGCGGTGTGAAGGTAATCGTTGATGGTGGGGCAAAGTTTATTGGTAAGGAGATGGAGATTACCGTTTTGGGCTCATTGGCTACCGCCATTGGTAAAGTGGTCTTCGGTAAACCAAAATACACCGAGGTGAAATAAACCAATCTCTGGATACATTTAACGACCAGAAGATTTGTGTCGCTCGCCATCTAAGAAATCAACGCAGTATTTAATAAAACCCCGCAATGTCTCCTGCTGTAAAGCGGTGAATAATATCTCCCGCTCCTTTAACGAAGAGAGAGAAAATTGGGGATAAGCCGATTTATATATGGCGATTAAGTGATAAAAGCATTCCCGCAAATCATTCTCTTTTAAGGGAGAAAGGGGTATCACCTTTTTTATCAGATTTCTGATTTTTAGATAGGCGTATTCCGAAGGTAAGGGGGTAGTGGCCAAGACCAGTAAGAGATAAGACTCTTTATAGATATAAGGCGTTGGTCGCATCCCATTATGGAAATAGTGGTAATTTATCCTTTTCAACTCCGGATAATTGAGCGTTGTCTTAATGAGACCGTCCAGGAAATTTATCCCCATCTGAAAGGACTTGCTATCCCAGAAATGAGAGATACTCTCCACCTCATCAAAAAGCAGGAGAAAACCAGCCAGGCCTAACTGGCGGGCAATATAAGATATTCCGGAAATGAGATAGCAATAGAAATCAGCCGCCGTCCCGAAATCATAGAGCGCCGGAATATTATAACCACCCTTTATCCGATAGAGATTATGTTCAACCGCATACTCCTTCGTGCTTTCGCCTTCAATCCATTGATAAAAGACCTCAAGGGTATTTGTCCGAGTGAAATTCTCCTCCTTTTCTAATTTCTTCAAGCGAGAAAAGAGAGGGGTAAAATAGATATGGTCTTTAATATTTAGGTTCATCGCCTTACGGAGAAAATCGCGGAACCCGGCCTCCCTTTCGCCATCAAGGAAACGAAGGTTATGGATAATCTCCCGATAGACCTTCTTTGGTCGGGAGAGAGAGACCTCCCTTGGGTCTAAATCAACCTTACTCACCACTAAACCTTCACTAAGCCCGAGATGATAGGTATATTCTAAGAGGTGGGTCTTACCTGAGCCGTATTCCCCCTCTAATAAGATACAATCACCTTTCCCCTCCTTTAATTGCCTTATCTCCTTTTTTACGATGGCAATCTCCTTCTGCCGACCAAAGGTAAATTCCTCAATATCCCGACGGGGAACGATGCCTAAGCGAAAGGCTTCAATAATTCGCCGGGCGGAGATTAAATCAATCTCTCTCTCTTCTACTGGGGCAAGAAAGAAAAGCCGCTCCTTACGCAGCCAGAGCTGGAGTCCGGTTTTAAATTTGACAAAAAACTCCTGCCCCCGAAACCGTTCCTCTAATACCTCACCCTCCCCAAATACCGGATGAGAGACGACAACCCCCGGGTTACTCATACCCCTTCTCCCTTGGGAAAATGGTAGTCTTCTGTTTCAAAACTCATCCTTCTCTACTTCTGCCCTCTCTACCTCTTCTATCCTCGCCTGCTGGACCTTAAGGATTTCGCTAATCTCTTTTTCACTAAGGGGGGTTTTGGGATTTTCCCGCAATCGGTAGAAGGCCTCAATCACCCCCAAAATAAAAAGCCGGCGATAACTAACATCAAAGAGATAAGATTTAAGGCAGGCCTTGATTAAAGAGTCAATTGTCTTTTGCAATGGTGCCGGGGAAAATTCAAAATCATAGGCACGGCAAAAAAGCGCTGACAATTTCTGGCCCAATCCCTGCAAAAAGACCTCCGGTTTAATCTCCAACTCCTCCAAGTTTATCTTCACACCCGAAGGGTTGGCATGAGTAAAGGAGCTGCGCAACCGTTGCTTTAATGCCTCATAGACACCACCGGAACCATCCAGCAGTTGCTCTTCGTTGGGGATGGCATAAAAGAACATCGTCCCGGGAAGTCGGGCATTACCGCACTCGTCAATAATCTGTCGCAAATTATCAAGGGCGCGCCTTTTGTCCTTGGAAGAAGAGAGAGAAATCCCACGCTCTGCCTCGTCAAAAAGGAGAATGAGACCGGAATAGCCAATGGCGCTAACCCATTGCGCAAGGCTCCGCAACATCCGAAAGGCATTGGTCTTTTCTATCCTCTCGGAAATCCGATAGCGCATCTTTATCTCCCGGGGAATCTCTTCACCCTTTAACCACTGCACCAGGGTTTCAAATCCTTCATAATCCTCACTGGCTACGGATAAGAATGCCCCCTTCACCGCATTAGAAAAACTTGTGCTCTCGGTTGTGCCGAGGTTATGAATATATTCAGTTAGAACCGAGGTATTCGTTAAATCTTCGGATTTCCCTTCTTTCACCTCATAATACCAGTTTTTAATAAAGTAATCCATCCCCTTGGGGATTGGTTTTAACAAATCTTCTTCTTTTATTGGTGGCATCAGGTTAAGGGCAACCTGCTTATAGACCAATTCCAACTTATCAAAAGGGCATTCCACTGGTGAAAGGGCAACATAGGCACAGGCGTAATTATTCCGGAAGGCATAGTCCCTTACCAGATACAAAAAATGTGTCTTCCCCCCACCGTAGTTCCCGGTCACCAACTTAAAAGAGGAGAGGCGATATTTCAAAAGTGACCGCAGGTATTCATCTTCAAGCACCCTTAAATATTTATCCAGCCCAATCGTAAAGGTTTGAATACCAAATTCCGGCGGTGTCCCGGATGAGCCCAATTTATTGATTATCGCCTTAGCGTATTCCTTGGTAATTTCAACCATATCTACCCATTTTCGTAATTATAAGGCAAAATCCCTTTTAAGTCAAATTGATATTTACCCTTGCAATTTTTCTCTTTGGGCATAAAATAGAATAATGAAAAAAAATCTTACCGAGAACCTTTATATCCTCTTAGGCGAAGACGACATTAGAAATGATGAATTTGCTACCCGATTGACCGATGACCTGGGCGCGGGTGTAGAAAAGATAGTCCTAAATTGTGACGAGGCGAATATCTCCGACATAATTGAGAAAATTTTAACCCCACCCCTCTTTGCCGCAAAGAGCATCGTCATCTTAAAAAACTTTTCCTGCCTCCTCGCTCCGCCCGAAAGGGCAAGGGAAATCTTTCGCCTCTTACGAAGGGTTGCCCAAGAAAAGACCCCAACCACCGTCCTTCTCTATTGGCGATGGTCAAGAGACGCCCAAGCGATTATTGAAAGAGAAGGTCTCGGTCGTTATGTAATTAACCTCTACAAAGGAAAGGACTGGGCAATCAAGAGAGATTTAAAAGAGAAGGCAAAAAGAGACGGTTATCTCATTGATGAAGAGGCCCTCAATTTACTCTTAGAATATGCCGGTGAAGATTATAGCCAAATCCATCAGGAGTATGAAAAGATTAAACTCTTCACCGACAAAAGGCGCCTCACCCGAGAGGCGATAGAAGATATAATATCCCAGACCAAACGTTGGACAATCCAGGCCTTGGGTCAAGCCTTTAAGACCAAGAACAAAAAAGAGGCCCTGATTATTATCACCAATCTCCTTTTATATAAAGAAAGGGTTGAGGGAATAATTGGTTACATCACATCAATATTTTTGAATATGTTGGGAAGAGAAGATATTGCCCCCTGGGGGAAAAAAGAGATTGTCAAGCGATTAAAGGAGTTATACGAACTGGACAAAAAAATAAAGACCAGTGCTGGTGATAAAGAGACCCTCCTCTTAAAATGGGTCGGGGAGAGCCTGGTTTCGCCCGAGTAAAACGAGGTATTGACAAGATATTCCTTTCGGCTAAAATATATCTATGATTCTTGCCCAAGAATTGAGAGAAGGAGATGTCATCAAATTAGAAGGGGAACTGTTCAAAGTGATTGAGGCGGAGTGTAAGGCCGGCACCGCGAAATTCGGCAGTCTCGTTCATGCCAAGTTGCAAAATCTTAAAACCCACACCCTTACCGAAAGGCGCTTTAACCCGGATACGAAATTGGAAGACTGCCACTTAGAATCAGAACTTATGGATTATCTCTACTCCGATGCCGAAAATTTCTATTTTCTCCACCCAACAACTTATGAACAGTATCCCATCCCTTCTTCAATGATTGGCAATTTTAAGGAATTTCTTAGAGAAGGGATGAAATTAAGGGTTGAATTTTATGAAGGGGATCCGGTGAATGTGATTATTCCGAAGACCGTGGATTTAAAGGTTGTGGCGACCGGGTCCGGAATAAAAGGCGATACCGACGCCGCCTATAAATCGGCGCAATTAGAAAACCAGATGGAGATAATGGTCCCACAGTTTATCAAGGTTGGCGACATTATAAGAGTGGCGACCGACACCAAAAGATATATAGAAAGGGTAAAGGGATAACCTTTTGAAAAATCTCCTTATACCCCTATCTCTTTTAAGCAAATAGGACACCCACTCTCATCAAAAAGAAAGCAGTCGCTTCCGTTAGGTATAGAACCAATAATAAGATTCCCAATAGGGCTCTTTATAGGAAAGAGAATAGCATCCCCAATAGCACTCTGAATAGGGCGGAGAATAGAACACCCAATAGGTAAGGGAATAGAACTCTCAATAGAAAAGAGAATAGGATTACCAATAGAAAAGAGAATAGGGTAGAGAATAGAATTCCGAATAGGCAGGAGAATAGGATATAGAATAGGGCATTTAATACCATCCCGAATAGCACCCCCTATACCACCCCCTATCTTTAAGGGAAAATCCCCTAAGTTTTGTAT
>CAYRLZ010000062.1:0-10619 GCA_964425275.1 uncultured bacterium
AAGGTAATTGTCGTCTCCTTATCCGGGGCAAGGTTGGTTATCGTCCTGGTGGTTGACCACTTCACCGCTCCTTCAATATAAAATGTCGCATCAAAGGTTACCGGGGAATTGCCAAAATTCTTTACTCTTGCCTTTGGCTTGATTACCGCCCCGGAATCAACAATATCAACCGGTGCCACAATTCCCGTTGTCCCGACATCTAAGACCCTAACCAATACCGAACGGGATAATTTATCATTGCCGGAATACATATCACCGGTAAGTTCGGTTGAGCAGGAGACAGTATGGGTTCCTTTTTCTTGGGCCAGCCAACTGGGAAAGGTGATATACTGATAAGTCCCGGGACTATGATTGATAACATCAGCGCTCTCATTATAGAAATTACCAATCTTCATCCTGACCTGATAACTCTCAGTTGTATTGCCAAAGTTATGGACCGAACAGGCCGGTATCACCTCAGTTCCAGAGTCAACAATTGGCAGTGGTGAGACAATCTTATAACAGCCGACATCTCTAACCCCGATTATTATCGTATCCGTTTTCCAGTCATCCCAGAAATAGACATCGCCACTCAAAGCCGTAGTGCATTTAATTGGATATTTCCCTCGGGGCCAATCCGCCGGCACCGAAGAGAAGATAAGAAGGGCCGAGTCGCCAAACAAAAGGGTTGTATCCTTAAAAGACTCATAAAAACTACCGATGCGAAACCGGGTCCGAAAGGTAGCTGGCTCTACCCCGTAATTTTTCACCCAAGCCTGCGGGGTGATTAAACCACCAGAATCTATTATGCCGACCGGTGCGACGATTGATTTCGTCCCAACATTCGGCGAGACCAATGGATTAGAACCGATAATTATACTAAATTCTACCGGCTGGGTCATCGTCAGATTATCGTCAGTATAACTCATCTCCAATCTTAAAGGCACAACCCTTCCGGGTTCAGCCGATGTCTGGCAATAAACCCGGAATTGATTAAGGCGGTTATCCGTAGAATCCTTTCTTTGACAATTGGGAAAGGTCTTTATACTATCAAGGATAATTATCATCTCATCCCGGGATTTAAGTTTTGCCGTGATTGAATAGGCCGAATCTAAGGGGTGGATTGCTCGGTTTCTTACCCGAAACCAGACACTTGCCGTCTCCCCAGCATCTAATTCATTGGTTCTATTTCCGGATAAGGAATCGTTAATAAAAACCCTTCTTGGCTCAAAGAAGACCCCGGCGGTCTTGGCCAGATAAAAGGTATTGGGACGATTTATCCGGCATTCATTATCAACATAAGAAGGGTCATCCCAACCATACCAGAAATCATTTATTCCCCATTCAATCGTAAAGGCATAGGTAACAAATTTTCTGTTTCCTTCGTGCAAGGTATCCGCATATTCCCAATCAACACTGCCGCCGTTTACTGAATAGAGGACACGAGAAACCTGTCCGGTTCGGGGAGCCGGATATTGGTTATACATCCGAAAGGTATCAACTATCTCACGAAGCGTAATCTCATCCGGCGGTGAAGAGGTTGTATATCCCCAGGGATACACATTATACTGACCATAAGTGTGATAATCCATTTGGGTTCTTATTTTCTGGGCAAGCATAAAATCCCTTACTACCCTTGTCTCGGGTTCGGAAAATCGGGAAGGACCACGATAGGTCTCAGAAGATGGACTACCGCTTGAACCAGAATTATCATAAGCCCATTTATAACCATAATTCCGATTTAAGTCCACGCCAACATAAGGGGATTGAATTATTCTTCGATTCTTTCGCCAGTAGGCATTAGGTCCTCCGGAATCAGAATTATAGACATAGCCATCCGGATTCATCACCGGCGTGATATAGATTTCCCGGTTATTCACCAGCCAGGTGACGGTGCTATCTACACCATAATTCATTAAAAGCCAAGAGGCGAAATCAATACAGCAATGGGTAGCACCCGGCTCTCGGGCATGGATTGCCCCGTTGATATAAACCGCTGGCTCCGGTTCATCAATACTTGGATTATCGGAGATTTTTAAGGTCCAGAGCGGTCTCCCTTGATGGGAGACCCCAATGTTCATAAGGGAGCAGATACTTGGATAATTTACCTTCAATCGGTCCAAGGTATCAATCATCTCCCAGTAGGTGAAGAAATAGCCAAAGTCCCTTAAAAGTTCTGGCTTATTTGGGTCAACCCCGGTCATCAAACGAAACTTCTCTTTAATATCCGGATAGGTTATCTCTACCCTTAACCCCTTCTCCTTTATCCTTTCCAATTGCTCTTCGGTCGTGATAATTATAATATAAGGCTCACCGGTTTTGGTCTCACCGCCAGTAGCGATATCTAACTCGGAAAAGAAATCACCTAATTTTGCCAATAATTCATCAGCGGTTGGAAAATAGACCCGTGCCTCAATTTTTGCATTATCTTTTCGGCCAAAGGAAAGATTAAAAAGGGTAAGAATAGATAAAAAGGATAAAATTTTTCTTGCCATCTTCTTCGCTCCCTCTGTAATTTTATAGGAATAATTTTACAAAATTTTTTATCGGTCGTCAAGCGAGTTGCGCGCTTTTTACCGACACCGGAGATTTTGTCTAAAACGCTTCTAAACTTGACTTCGACCCTTTTCAAATTATAATTAAGGATGACTATTTACTTCGTTCTCTTTTTTTCCGTCCTCCCATTTCCGGTGGAAAAGATGCGGGGGGTCAATTACTACCCAGCGAAAAATCCCTGGGAGAAGATGTGGTTAGAATGGGATGCAGTAGTTATTGAAAAGGATTTAAAGTTAGTTAAGGAATTAAACCTTAATCTCGTTGAGACCTATATCCACTACCCCTTTTTCTTTTCCGAAGAAGAAGATGAGATAAAAATTGACCTAATTCAGAGATTAGACGAATTCCTAAGTATCGCCAATCAATACCACCTGAAGGTAATCTACACCCTCTTTGACTTCACTTATAACCATTCGTTGCGCAAATGGCCGTTTCATAAAAAGTATCTAACGGAGATTGTCAAGCGATTCCGGGATGATGAAAGAATTTATCTTTGGGGGATAAGAAATGAGATAAATTTTATCAAGGAACCGATTGATACGCTCATACAATGGGCGGAGAGTGTGGCCACCTTGATCCGGCGATACGACACCCTCCACCCCTTAGAAGTAGAATTAGGGGGAAGAGATTTAAATACCCTAAAAAATGCCGCCCAATTTATTGAGCGCTTAAAAGAAAGAGTAGATATTTTTGCCCTCTCCTTTTTTGGTGAGCCGGAAAGCCTGCCAACAATCCTCTTCTGGTTGCGGGAAAAAACCGGCAAACCGGTTGTGGTTAGTGAATTTGGTTACCCGACTTCCTGGGCTAAAGGGGAGGAGGGGCAGAAAAACTATTTTAAGAGGATGCTAAAAGTCTTAAAGAAAAATCAGACCGGGTTTCGTTTTTGGACCTTGTGCGAATTTGCTAAGGAAAACCTCTCCCCAGAAGAGAAGACCCTGGGGATTATTCGGCTTGGGCGTCAACCAAAGAAGACCTACTCCCTACTAAAAAAAATCTCTTGGGATTAGTGGGCAAGGTGAGAAAATATAGAATCGCCTGGGATTGCCGGAAGTTAGATAACCAAAAGACCGGGATTGGGATTTATATATCTAATATTTTAAGGCAATTCTCATCATCCGCCAATAATTATCAATTTCTTCTCTATACCGATAAGAAATCAACCGCTTGGCAATTTCCGAAAAATATGGTTCTTATCACAACCCCACCCGGCGCGAATAGAAAAAGCCTCTGGCAGAAGCCTTTTTCCCCCTTCTGGTTGAACTTCATTCTTCCCCAATACTTAAAGAGAGACCGCATTGACCTTTTTCATTCACCCAATCATTTATTACCTCTGTTTTATCAAGGGAAGACAATAGTGACGGTCCATGATTTGATACCCTTTATCTTCCCTCAGGTTTATGGATTTTGGTATCCGAGGTATTTCCGGTTGCTCCTACCGATAACCTTAAGGCGAGCCGATGCCATCGTTACCCCTTCGCAGACGACAAAAAACGATTTGCTTTCCCTTTTCCCAATCAAAGAGGCGAAGATAAAGGTTGTTTATAATGGGATTGATGAAATGTTCAAGGTGATTGAAGAACAGGAATTATTAGAAAAAATGAGGAAGAAGTTGTCTCTGCCGAAGCGATTTATCCTTTTTGTCGGGACAGTAGAATACCGGAAGAATTTGTTGCCCCTGGTGCGGGCCTTCCAAAAATTAGTGAGGATTAAGGGGATAGGGCATAAACTGGTAATTGTGGGGAAATTGGGGATAGGTAGTGATGAGATTTTAAGGGTAGTTTCGGAGCTGGGGGTGAAGGAAGAGGTTATGTTTCTTAACTATCTGCCAGCCGAAGATTTACCTTTTGTCTATAATCTGGCCGACCTATTCGTTTACCCCTCTATTTATGAAGGGTTTGGATTGCCGGTGATTGAAGCGATGGCTTGTGGTGTGCCGGTGATTACCAGTGATTGCTCAGCGCTTAAAGAAATTGCCCAAGGGGCCTCGCTTTTAATTGACCCAAAGGATGCCGATGATTTGGGAAAGAAGATTTTATTACTTTTGGAGAATGAGGATTTAAGGAAAGAGTTAAAAGTAAAAGGGCTTTCTCGGGCCAATGCCTTCTCCTGGAAGAGAACAGCAGAAAGGCTTTTAAGTTTATACGACGACCTATTGGCAAAAACCGAATGATGATTACGGCGATATTTTTCACCGCTGTCATCGTTTATATTTCTTTTCATCGCTATTATCGTTTAGAAGGAATATGAATATTTTAATCCTTTCGCCTTACCTTCCGGTTCCTTCCCAGGGAGGAGGGGGGACAAGTTATTTTTATTATCTAAAAAAACTTGCCCCCAGGCATAAGATAACTCTTTTATGCCTCTGCCAAAAAGATGAGCAACAGGAAATAAATAAATTGTTTCCCTATTGTGAAAGGATAGAAATTATCCGCTTAAAAAAGATACCGGCTCTTTGGCACGCATTTCTCTCTCTCTTCACAGGGAGTTCTTTTCGGGTTGGGTTCTATCGTTCTTCGCAATTCAAAAAGGTCGTCGCGGCAACCTTGCAGGGAAAAAGATTTGATGCTATAATCGCCAGTCACGAGCGGATGGGACAGTATATTAAAGGGGGGGTAGGCATTAAGAAGATTTTAGACTTTCATGATATAGTATCCGAACGACATAAGATGTTAGCCAGGGTAGGCAAATCACCACTCCGGCGATTGGCTCACTTCTTAGAATTTTTCCGACTCCGAAAATATGAAATCGGTTGCCTCCAAAGATTTGATACCCTGTGGGTCTCTACGACCCGGGATGCGGCGAGTTTAAGAGAATACGACAGGGATAAAAGATTAAAGGTAGTGAGAAAGGGAATAGAATTACAGGACTTCCCTTGGGGCTTAGATAACGAAACCTCCCAGTCCTTAATCTTCACCGGGAATATGAGTTATGAGCCAAATGTGGACGGTGTTTTATATTTTGTCAAAGAGATCTTCCCCCGGTTAAAAGCGGATTTGCCCGAGGTTAAATTCTTGGTGGTCGGGAATTATCCCCATAAAAAGATTCAGCGCTTGGCTAATCCTAATCAAGGGATAATCGTTACCGGAAAGGTTCCGGCGGTCTTAGACTACTTAAAAAAATCAAGGGTATTTGTTTGTCCTTTACTTGTCGGCACGGGCACCCGAATCAAACTCTTGGAGGCGATGGCGGTTGGCTTACCAATTGTTAGCACCACGGCCGGTTGCGCTGGGTTAGGGGCGAAAAATGAGAAGCATCTGCTTGTCGCTGACACACCTGAGGCATTCTCGGCGGCGGTAAGAAGGCTTTTTACCGATAAAGATTTATACAATTCTTTAAGCAAAAACAGCCAGAGATTTGTTGCCGAAAATTACGATGTGAACAAAATAGCGGAAGATATCGCTTTTTCCCTTAGCGATTGCCGCACGCCAAGCGGGGCGCAAGTGCACCGGCGAATTACCGATTAGAATATTCTCAAAAGAATGGCTTAAACCACGTTGATTTCTATTTTGACTTTTTCCCATCTTTTTGTTATATTTTATTAAACTTAGGTTCAAAAAAGGAGAAAAAATGAAAGAAAATACAAAGGCGGTTCACGGGAAAAATATTTTGGGGGATATTTACACCCGTTCGCTTGCCGTTCCGATTTATCAAACTGCCCTCTTCACCTTTGCCAGTGCCGAGGAAGGCGCGCAGATTTTTTCCGGTGAGAAGGAAGGCTTTTTCTATACCCGATTGGGCAATCCAACCATCCGGGCATTAGAAGAGAAGATAGCGCTTTTAGAAGAGGGGGAGGATTGTTGTGCCCTCGCCTCCGGTATGGCGGCAATTGCCGGCACCCTCTTTACCCTGGCTCAAAAAGGTGATGAGATAATTGCCTCCTATCCGATATACGGTTGCACCTATTCTCTCTTAAATGCCCTCTTAGCCAAATTGGGCATTAAGGTCTTCTTTGCTAAGGCAAATAATTTTCTTTATGAACTGAAGAAATTGCTCTCACCGAAGACGCGTTGTATCCTGGTTGAAACCCCAACTAATCCTACCTGTGAAGTAATTGACCTAAAGGCAACCGCTCATCTCGCCCACCAGGTTGGTGCCTCTTTAATTGTTGATAATACCTTTGCCACCTTTTATAACCAAAAACCCTTGAAACTTGGTGCGGATATTGTTATCCATTCCGCAACCAAGTTCATCTCCGGACATGCTGATACCCTGGGGGGACTGGTAATTGGTAAAAAGGAATTCGTTAAGGAATTAAAAGAGGTTGCTTGCCGACTTTTGGGTGGTGTCCAAAGTCCCTTCAATGCCTGGCTCTTATTGAGGGGATTAAAGACGATGGGGGTCAGGATGGAGCGGCATAACGAGAATGGGATGCGGGTTGCCCGTTTTCTTGCCCAAAGGAAAGAGGTCTCTTATGTTTCCTATCCCGGACTTCCTTCCCATCCCCAGTATGCGATTGCCCAAAAACAGATGACCGGACCAGGTAGTATGCTCGCCTTTGAATTGAAAGGAGGAAGAGAGGCCGGCCGCATCTTAATGAATAGTATAAAACTCTGCCTCTGTGCCGTCAGCCTCGGGGATACCGCAACCCTAATTGAGCATCCGGCATCAATGAGTCATTCCTCCTATTCCCAAGAAGACTTAAAGAAGTCAGGAATCAGCGAAGGACTGGTGAGGATGTCCGTGGGGATTGAAGACCACCGAGATATAATTGACGATTTGAAACAGGCATTACAAAAGACCGCGGCGAAGATTAAACCCAACCGCTAAGCCAAGACCTAATTCGGTAATGTTCAGAGAAAAATTGGCGGAAATTCTAAAAAGGGATAAGCGGTATAAATTAGAGGCCTACCTTTTTCTCTTGGAAAGTTTGGATTACGCCCGAAAGATATTTAATAAGCCTAAGCATGTCACCGGGCAAGAACTCTTGGCGGGGATAAAGGAATTAGCCAAAGAGAGATTCGGTCGGATGGCCAAGATGGTTTTTGCTACCTGGGGAGTGAAGACGACCGATGACTTTGGTGAGATTGTCTTTAATTTGGTGGACGCCGGTCTTCTCTCCAAGACGGCCGAAGATAAAAAGGAGGATTTTTACAATGTCTATAACTTTGACGAGGTCTTTGTTAAAGATTATGAAATAGGTCGCGCCGTGGAGAATGCTGGATAAGGATATCCTATTTTCTCTTTTTACCGAAAGACTGCCCACCGTCTTACCCAATTATGAAGAGAGAAGGGAACAGATGGCGATGGCGCTTTTGGTTAGCGACTCACTGGCTAATCAAAAAAATCTCATAATTGAAGCCGGAACCGGTGTCGGTAAAAGTTTAGCCTATCTCATCCCCCTTCTTTTCCATCACAAAAAAGAAAATAAAAGGGTTGTCGTCTCCACTTATACCAAAATCCTCCAGGAACAACTAATTTTACAAGATATACCGATTGTCCAGAGGCTAATGCCCACCCTGGCCTGTGCCGCCTATGGTCAAGAGAATTATATCTGTAAAAGACGCTCGGAGAATAATCTGCGCTATGGCCTCTTTGATCCTGAGGAGGAGAAGTATCTTAAGGATAAGATAATCTTTTGGGCAAAAGAGAAAAAGGGGTTAGTCGTTTGCTTTCCGGAAAATATTGACCCATCACTTTTGAGTAAAATAAATCGGGATGGTGAGAGTTGCCTCGGGAAGCGATGTGCCTATTATTCGGAATGTTTCTATTACCAGGCAAGACGGGAATGGGAAGCGGCCGACTTATTAGTAATCAATCACTTTCTCTTCTTTGCCCATTGGGCCCAGAACTGTAAACTCCTTCCGGAATTTGACCTCATCCTCTTTGACGAGGCCCATCGCTTAGAAGATGCCGCGGTTGGTTATTTAGGTATTGATTTATCCGACAGCCATTTGAAAAGGCAATTACTATCCCTGTTTAATCCGCGCACCAAAAAAGGACTTCTAAAACTTCTGCCAATTTCTTTTAGCAAGAAAGAGGCACTGAGCAATCTCGTCGTTGAACTCCTGCGAAAGGTAGATACCTTCTTTTTTGAAATCGGCGAGAAGACCGATGCCAAAAAGAGAATCCGCGCGCCCATTTCCACAACGATTGACTTGGGATACGAATTAGAAAGATTCAACTCCCAACTTCTTGATCTCTTTAAAAATTGCCGGGCAGAAGAGCCGTTATCTTCTGAATTATTAGCTGTGACCCGAAGCCTCCAGAAAAGAAAAGAGGCGATTCAGGAATTTATCTCCTTAAGAGACAAAGAATCGGTCTACTGGATAGAAAAGGAAGAGAGGGGTATCTACCTAAAGAGCGCCCCAATCTCGGTTAAGAAATTCTTAAGCGAGATATTCCATAAATTCAAACCGGTTATTTTAACCTCGGCGACTTTGAGTGTTGGGCGCGACTTTACCTTTATTACCAACCGATTGGGGATAATGCCCGCGGCTAGTTGGGAGAAAAAAATTCTTGACTCGCCATTCAATTATAGGGAAAGATGCCTTTTATTTATTGAAGAGCGATTGCCTTTTCCCGAGGAAGATGATTTCGTCCCTCAGTCCGCTAAGGTGATAAACGAGATAATAAGGGTTGCCGGCGGCCGCACCCTTATCCTCTTCACCAGTTTTAAGATGATGGACGAGGTTTTTCGGCTCTGTGAAAGGGGAAGGTATCGTCTCTTAAAACAGGGCGACGCCCCGGTCTATCAACTCCTAAGAGAATTCCGAGAGGATACCTCATCTTGCCTTTTTGCTACCGCCTCCTTCTGGCAAGGGGTTGATGTCCCGGGTGAGACTTTGAGTTGTTTAGTAATTACCCGGTTGCCCTTTGATGTTCCGGATGAACCAAGAATTGAAGGGATTGTTGAAGATTTAAAAAGCAAGGGCGAGGAGCCGTTTTGGTCATTTCAACTTCCCCAGGCGGTTCTTCGTTTCCGCCAGGGGTTTGGTCGGTTAATCCGGAATAAAACCGACCGGGGTGTAGTCGCGGTCTTGGATAAGCGGATAATTAAGAAAAACTACGGCGGTCTATTTTTGAAGTCCTTGCCCGAGAATATCCCGATAACCTTTGATATCAATCCCGTAGTCGGTTTCTTCAAGCGAATGGTCAAATAGTGGTTGGAAAGTCTTGGTTAGTTTTCAATGGAAGCTTCTTATCTTAGAATAAATCTTAAAGAATTGAAGGAAAGAACCCTGGTAATGCTGGAGAGGTGTGCTCTCTGTCCCCGGGAATGCAAAGTTAATCGCTTAGAGAACCAAAAAGGGCACTGCCGAACTGGAAGGTATGCGGTCGTCTCTTCTTACGGTCCACACTTTGGTGAAGAACGCGAACTGGTCGGCAACTTTGGCTCCGGGACAATTTTTTTCTCTTATTGCAATCTCAATTGTCTCTTCTGTCAGAATTATGAGATAAGTCAATTAGGTGAGGGGCGGGAAATGGATAAAGAAAAATTAGCCTCACTTATGCTTTATCTCCAGGAGATTGGCTGTCACAATATAAATTTAGTCTCACCCACCCATATCGTCCCCCAGGTGATTGAGGCATTAGAATTAGCGGTTAAAAGTGGTCTAAAAATACCAATCGTCTATAACTCCGGTGGTTATGATAAAGTGGAGACCTTAAAACTATTAGAAGGGGTAGTAGATATTTATATGCCGGATGCGAAGTATAGTGATGAGGAAAACGCCAAGAAATATTCCAATGCAGACAATTATTTTGCGATAAATAAGTTGGCAATTAAAGAGATGTACCGACAGGTTGGGGATTTGGTTTGTGATGAGATGGGGATTGCCCAAAGGGGGCTTTTAATTCGCCATTTAGTCCTGCCGAATCGCATTGCTGGTTCTTTTCGGGTCTTAGATTTTATTGCCCAAGAAGTCTCAAAAAATTCTTATGTGAACATTATGGCACAATATCGCCCCTGTTATCGTGCCAATCGTTATTTGGAACTTTCCCGGAGGATAACCGAGAAGGAATATTTTGAAGTTATAGATTATGCCAAAGGTTTAGGTCTGCACCGGGGGTTTTAGTATTGAGAGTGAATGGGAAGGTTAGGAATTCCGGTTATCTCTTCGGGTTTTAGACCTTTAGCCAAATAA
>CAYRLZ010000063.1:0-7800 GCA_964425275.1 uncultured bacterium
GAATAACTATTCATCCAATACGGTTGGGATAGAGAATAATAACTCAACCCGTGGGATATGCGGACTTTATAATGGCACTTATCACCGTGCCCAGGCACCATTAGTTGCCGGCCGGGCGATTGCCTTTGAGACCGGCGAACCCCAGGTCGGAGTTAGAGAAGATGCATTGGCACATAGTCCTAAAAAGAGTATCCGAATCGGTCCAACAATCTTCCGCCGAAGTGGTCCGACATTCGGCTATGATAAAATGAGCCACTATATCCTCTACGATGCCACAGGAAGAATAATTTGTCGTGACCGAGTAAACTCGGCCCAGTCAAACAAGTTTGACCGCTACATTAAGACCTTAGCAACCGGTGTTTATTTCCTCCGTTTAGAAAACGAAAAGGTTACGGAAAATTATAAGATAATCATCCTCCGGTAAGAAAATGCCTTTGTCCAAAATGAGACACAAACCCCTTGACTTTTCTAAAAAGGATTGTATATTTACTAGATGCAGTTGGTAACTTCTTTAAGAGGAGGAAGAATGAAAAATCTATTCCTTCTTTTCGTTTTTTTGGGTTGCCTTTTGCTCTTTTTAAACTCGGGTGGACTTTCCCCGGCCCTTGGTCAATCAGCCGAAGGACCCTGGCTGGGCGGTGGCAAAATTATGCCACTTTATGGCTCAATGCGCCAATCTTATTTTGCCGAGGTTATTTACCAGCATCCCGAAGAACTCCCCCCGACCTCAATTAAGGTATTCATTGATGGCAACCCTTATGAACTTAAAAGAAAAAAAGGTAAGCCTTGGAGAGGCATTTATCGTTCCCCAGCAATCACTCTTCCGCCAGGTGAGCATTCTTTTTATTTCTACTGCGAGGATGAAAAGGGAAGATTTGACCGCCTCCCGCGCTTTGGGGAAGAGAAAGGACCTTTCGTTGGTCTCCGCACAAAGTATAATCGCCGACCGCGATTAACCGAGGGGGGTGTCTATTTTGATTACGGCACAGAAAAAGAGATTTATACCTTTACCGTCCACTATTTTGACCCGGATTGTAAACCACCGAGGTCGGTTATCGCCTATGTCAACGAGATACCCTGCACGATGTCCCTCCACAAAGGAACTCCCTCTAATGGAATCTATCTGGTGAAACGAAAATTAAAGGCCCAGCCTTACGGTTATTACTTCTCGGCCGAAGATTTTGGTGGAGCAAAAATTACTCTTCCCGGAAAAGGTTTCATCCGTGGACCCGAGGTTGAAAAAGCCGAAAATAATGACCCGGTTTTAGTTGACTTAAAACTGAGTCCCAATCTTGGTGGACCAAAAACGAAATTTACCTTCTCTGCTACCTATAAAGACCCGGACGGTGACCCACCATCAATCATTCAAGTGGTGATTAATGATACTCCATACCCGATGCGACTCAGGAAAGGTAAAAAATCCGAGGGGATTTATTTTTTTAAGACCCGGCTCATTGAGAGTGTCTATCATAAATATTATTTCTATGCCGAGGATGGAAGGGGTGGAACGAGGCGCGTGCCCGAAGAAGGCACCTTCCATGGACCAGTGGTAATTAAATATTAAAGTAATAACGGCGATAAAGAACAGATGATTACGGCGATAATAAAAGATAATAAAAAGAGTATTAAAGGCGATTAAATAAACGATGCCGGCGATTATCGCTGTAATTATTTTTTAACAACAAGGAGGAAGAAATGAACATCACAAGAAGAATTATCTTCATTACCCTTTGCCTTTTTGCCATCTTTTTGTTTACCGGTTGCCCGAAGAACCGACCACCTAAGGTCGTTGTGGTTTTTACCCCGGATTCCGCTTATCAATGGTCTGCCCCAGAGGTTCGTTTTTATACCACTGACCCAAATAAAGACGATATCTACTACATAATTGACTGGGGGGATGGCAGTCCAATTGAAACAACCGAAGAGACTTATCCGGGAACCGGTGAGACCGCTTACATCCGTCATCAATATACTGAGGCGGGAACTTTTTCCATTAAGGCCCGAGCCAAGGATGTAAAGAATAATGAGCAAAAAGAGTGGTCAAAAGCGGCAACGATTAGAATCATCCCTAATGGAAAACCGACTAAGCCGACAATCCGACCGGTGATTGAAAATCTAAGCGGTGTCGCCAAAGGTGAAAGTGCCTATTTCTATGGGCAGGGTTCTACCGACCCGGAAAACGATAGTATTCGCTACCTCTTCGTCTGGAAAAAGCGCAAGGTGTCTACCGGCTCCTGGCAGGCAAGCGGTAGTTCGGATATCCTAGGTTATAACTTTCCGGATACCGGAACTTACAATATAAAGGCGGTCGCCGAGGATAAAAAGGGTGCCCTCTCTGATACCTCTGACCCCTATCCTCTCAACTGCCTTGAGGAAGGCTATGTAATAGGGAGTTTTGCCACCAAAGAAACTGTCGCTTGCTATTCTCCAGCAATCTTAATCAGTGGCTCGGATAGCGTCCTGGTATTTGGTTCGGATGAGACCGAATATCCTTCACTTTACCAGGTAAGTTTAAGCACAATGAGAAAAAAACGGGACGCCACTACCCTTTATGAGGCCTCCTTTACCGGCACTCCGGCCATTGATGCCCAGGGGAATATCTTCATTGCCGACGATGACTGCCGCTTATATTCCTTTGGACCAACCTTATCACGCAACTGGGTCGTCCCCAAGTCTGAGGATAGTTCTTGGGATATCAGCACAGCGCCGGTGATTGTTGGAGACTATGTGGCATTTGGCACTAACGATACATTTTATATCCTAAACAAATCGGACGGAATGGTTCACGCCAAGGTTGGAGTAAGGGTCCGTGCCGCATCTTCACCGGTGGCCAATGCCAGTAACGAGATTATCTTCGGTGATGAAATCGGCTATCTATGGAAGATAGATATTAATGGAAACCGAATCTGGCGATTTTATGTCGGTGAGCCACGGGCAATTGGCACAGCTATTCTTTCCGGAAATCTTATCTATGCCGGCAATGACGGTGGGAAACTATTTGCCATCCGGGACCTTGGAACTTCGGTGGAAAAGGTATGGGAGTATGATGCTGGTGCGCCCATTTCTTCTTCGCCAGTCATCGGAACTGATAACTACATCTATTTTGGCGACGAGAACGGACGAATCCATTCTGTTAACCAAAATGGTCAATCAAAATCCGGCTTCCCGATTAGGCTCACCGATAAAAGGGGTGGTGCCTTAACGATTACCGCTACCCCGGCATTTGCCGCTGATGGTATATTCTATATCAATATTTATGATGAGGGACTTCTTTTCGCCATTCAGACCGACGGTAAGATAAGGTGGGTTACCGAGATTCCGGAATTGGGAAAGTTAAAGGTGAAGGCGGCCTATGAGGATGTTGAGCCTTCGGTGATAATTGGTCCAGATGGGACGATTTACTGCCCATTGGGTGACCAGGTCTGTGCGATTAAAGGAAGATTAACCGGCACACCGGCTAATACTGCCTGGCCAAGATGGCGCCACGACAACCGAAATACCGGTAATGTCAGCACCGCACCAGGACGTTAAGCATTGAAAAGGAAGGGGGAGGGGAAGTTTTAATACCTTCTCCCCCTTATTTTTTTATGAAAAAAGGTCTTCCATTAAAACCCAGTATCCAAAATTTAGTGAGAAGGTCTCTAAAAGAAGATATGGGAAAAGGAGACTGGACAACCGAGTATCTAATTAAGCGCAAACAATTTTGCCGGGCAGTGATTCAAGCAAAGGAGAAAGGGGTTTTAGCAGGGATTGGAATTTGTGAACTGGTTTTTAAGTCATTAAATAAAGAACTGATTTTCCAACCAAGGAAAAAGGACGGAGAAGAATTTAAGAAGGGTGAGATTTTAGCAGAAATAAAGGGAGAGGCGAGGGCAATCCTTTCCGCGGAAAGGGTTGCCCTTAACTTCTTGCAAAGGATGTGTGGTATTGCCACTTTAACTAAGATGTTTGTTAGTAAAGTAAAAGGGACAAAGGCAAAGATTATGGATACCCGAAAGACAACTCCTTTGTTAAGGAATTTAGAGAAATATGCGGTAAGGGTCGGCGGGGGAAGGAATCACCGCTCTGGACTCTTTGATATGATTTTGATTAAAGATAATCATCTTAAAATAATTGGGGATATAAAAAAAGCACTAAATTCTGTAAGAAAGCAAAACCGAAAACGACTGAAAGTAGAGATTGAAGTAAAAAACATTAAAGAGTTTCAGGAAGCCCAGAAGGCCGGGGCAAAATTGATTATGCTTGATAATATGAGTCTTAAAGAGATAAAAGAGGCAGTGAGCCAGAGAAAGAAGGGGGTGAAGTTAGAGGTCTCCGGCGGGGTGAATTTGAAAAATGTGCGGGCAATCGCCAAAACTGGAGTTGACTATATCTCGGTTGGTTCCTTAACCCATTCGGCTAAGGCAATTGATCTATCCTTAAAAATAATCTCTTAGACTTCCTTTCCATTATCCCAAGAGGTGTGCTTGACAATTAGAAAAAATTGGCTAAATTTTAATATGGCAAAACACTGTGCGATTTGTGGTAAAGTTGGTATTGTTGGGCATAATGTCAGCCATGCCCACAATATAACTAAACGTCGGTTTGAACCTAATCTGCAAAGGGTGCGTGCCCAATTCGGTAGCGAGACAAAAAAAATCTGGGTCTGCACCCACTGTATAAAAGCCGGTAAGGTTCAAAAGGGATAGGAAACGCAGAAATCGCTTCTGGCCTACCGAAGGCCATTTTTTCTTCCCAATGGGGCATTACTGCGTCTCCGACTTAAATAAAAAAGGAGGAAAACTTGAAACTCTTAATCACCGGAATTACCGGATTTGTCGGTAGCCATTTAGCCGAATATCTACTATCGGAAAAGAAAGATGAGGTGTTCGGAATTTATCGCTGGCGTTCTCGGATGGAAAATATTGCTCACCTCTTAGATAAGATTTCACTATTGGAAGCCGACTTAAGAGACCCTTTTGCTACCCGGGAGGTAATTAGAAAAATAAGACCCGATGGAATATTTCATCTGGCAGCCCAGAGTTATGTCCCGATGTCTTGGCTGGCAGCCCAGGAAACCCTGATGACCAATATCATAAGCGAGTTGAATATCTTTGAGGCGGTGCGGGCGGAAAATTTAGACTGCCGGATTCAGATTGCCGGTTCTTCTGAGGAATACGGCTATGTCCTACCCGAAGAGACACCAATTAAAGAAACCAACCCCCTAAGACCTCTTAGTCCTTATGGTGTAAGTAAGGTTGCCCAAGACCTCTTGGGTTATCAATATTACAAAAGTTATCAACTCAAAGTTATCCGAACCAGAGCCTTCAATCATGAAGGACCGAGGCGGGGCGATGTTTTCGTTACCTCTAATTTCTGTAAACAGGTGGCTGAGATTGAAAAGGGTAAAAGGGAACCGGTGGTCTATGTCGGAAATCTTTCCGCGGTAAGAGATTTTACTGATGTCCGGGATGTTGTCCGGGCATATTATTTAGCCTTGACCAAAGGCAAACCAGGTGAGGTCTATAATATTGCTCGGGGTAAGGGGTATCAGATAAAAGAAGTTTTAGACATTATCATCTCTTTTTCTAAGGTTAAAATTAAAGTTGAGGTTGACCCAAAAAGACTCCGACCTTCGGATGTGATGCTTTTAATCGGCGATGCAACCAAGATTAAAAACGAACTGGGCTGGAAGCCGGAAATCCCGATTGAGAAGACCTTAAAAGACCTTTTGGATTATTGGCGAGAAAGGGTCTGATATTATTTCACCACTTTCCTATCTTTACCACCAATGAAGCGAGTGCTCGTTACAGGTATTGAGGGTTTTGTCGGCAATTATTTAACCCAACACCTTAAAGAGTTAGGCTACGAAATCTTTGGTCTCCATCTCCTCCCGGTCACTAATCCCCATTCTGGGGTGAATTACCGCCAATGTGACATATTAAAATATAAACAATTGAAGGCACTGATTGATGATATAAAACCGGAAGGGATATTTCATTTAGCGGCAATTAGTTCGGTCGGTTTTTCTTTCTCCCATCCCGAAGAGACAATTAATATCAACTTTATCGGAACTTACCATCTCTTGCGGGCACTGACGGAATTAACCCTTTCCCCGCGGGTCATAATCATATCTTCGGCCGATGTTTACGGCAAGACAAAAGAAAGACCGGTGAACGAAGATTATCAATTGCGACCGGTAAGTCCTTATGGCTTATCTAAGATGCTGGCCGAAGAATGTGCCAAGTTTTTTGCCGCGCAGGGGTTGGATATACTCATCCTGCGTCCCTTCAATCACATCGGAGTTGGTCAGCGGGAGGATTTCGTCTTCCCCTATTGTGCCAAAAGGATTGCTGAGATTGAAAAAGGCATCAGCCCCAACTCCTTACCATTGGGGAACATTGATGTCCGGAGAGATTATTTAGATGTCCGGGATGTGGTGAGGGCTTATGAGATGGCATTTCGTCTGGCTAAAACCGGTGAGATTTATAATGTGGCAACTGGTAAACCGATTACGATTCGGGAAGGGGTAGAGTATTTAATCTCTCTAACCAAAAAGCCAATCCAGATTTCCATTAAAAAGGAAAGAAAAAGGAGATATGACATTCCTTATCTTTCCGGCGCTACCGAGAAGTTCCAAAAGGCAACCGGCTGGAAACCAGAAAGGGAGATAAAAGAGACACTAAAGGAGATGCTAAATTATTACCGGGAAAGAATATAGTTATTGAAGGAATTATCCCTCTCCATCGTCATTGTTACCTACCAGAGTGAAAAGGATATTGGAGGGTGTTTAGCCACAATCCCCAAAAAAGAGGAATATGAAATACTGGTGATTGACAACGCCTCCCAGGACCGAACCACTGAGATTGTAAAGGTAAAATATCCTTGGGTGAGACTAATCCGAAATAAAAAAAATCTCGGTTATGCCCGAGCCAACAACCAAGGGATAAAGATGAGTCGGGGTAAATATATTCTACTCCTAAATCCCGATACCCAACTTGGGGAGGGTTTTTGTGAGAAGATGGTAAGGTTTATGGAAGAGAACCCATCAGTTTCGGTTCTGGCGCCCAAGATATTAAATCCTGATGGTTCAATTCAGCATTCAATAAGGGAATTTCCGGATTACCAAATCTTATTCTGGGAGATTACCGGGCTTTCCCATCTCTTTCCGCAAAGTCCGGTATTTGGTCGGTGGCGAATTAAATATTTTGACTACGGGAAGATACAAGAGGTTTCCCAGCCGATGGCCTCGGCTCTTCTTTTGCGCCGGACAGTCTTTGAGGCGATTGGGTTCTTTGATGAAAAATTCCCGATATATTATAACGATGTTGATTTCTTAAAGCGGACAAGGGATAAGGGATTAAGAGTTATTTATTATCCAAATGCCGAAGTGATTCACAAGCGGGGCGCCTCCACAAAACTTTTTTGGGGGAGAATGATATTTGAACAGCATAAGAGTTTGTATCAATACTTTAAGAAATATAAGAAGGGAAAGATATTTTATCCTTGTTTTCTCTTTTCAGCAATTCTCCGCCATCTATTTTATTACCTAACCCGTTAGAACCGAAGACATATAATAAGCGGTCAAGAGGGAGAGACAGGGAAAGGCACAGGGAGAGACCAAGAGAACCTATCAGGGAGCGTATCAGAGGGAGAAAGACCAAGGCACTAAGAAAGGGTAAAAGAAAGGGCAAGAGTAAGAGGCAGAGAAAGGGGTTAGGTAAGGGATAGAGTAAAGGATAGGATAAGAGACCCAGTAAGGCATTAAGTAAGGGATAGGGTAAGGCATCCAGGGAACGATACCCTAAAAGAAAGGAAAAA
>CAYRLZ010000064.1:0-16430 GCA_964425275.1 uncultured bacterium
AAAGGTTAATATCTATTCTAATGGATAGAAGTTTCGTGTGGGGAAACTTTTTTATCAGGTCATTTTGCCTTTAAGTTTTTGATTTTACAGGACTTATCGGATTTTTCCTTTCTTTTAGGGTATCGTTCCCTCTACCGCTTACCCTATCCCTTACTTAATGCCTTACTGGGTCTCTTACTCTATTCCTTCCTTAACCCCTTTCTCTGCCTCTTACTCTTGCCCTCTCTCTTACCCTTTCTTAATCCTTTATTCTGTCTCCCTCTGATTCGTTCCCTGATAGGTTCTCTTGGTCTCTCCCTATGCCTTTCCCTGTATCCTCCTCTTATTCCTGGGAGATATAATCAAATTATGTGGAAAATTGAAAAACTGGATTTTTATGATATAATAAAAAGCCGGTGCCAAACTAAAACCACCAAAGGAGATAACACATAACTTTATACTTTAAACTCCAGCGGTTTAGGTTGCGGACAGGTTAAAATAAGAATGCCCAGAATGAGCCATAGCTAAAAGCCATTTGAGTCAAATATTCTACCGCCTTCGGCAATTTGCTGAAGTATCTGAGGTATCCAACGGCAGTTGATTGTCTATTAAAAGACCAGGAATTACAGACCACCTATTTTAACTTTCCGAGGAGGTATTAGTGATATATTAAGACAATCAATCCGATAGAGTCATCATTTGCTCCGATTAAGGGAATTATAGAAAAATCTATCTGTTCTCTACAATAGAAATAATCCCCAACCCTCTTAAACTTCTTTCTCTTGACTTGACAGGTGGCAAGTTTTGTGATTTAATGTCTCTACGATGAAACTTAGACTAACGGCAAAAATTACCCTCGCTTTCTTTCTGGTGATTGCTATTCTCGGTGCTCTGGCCATCTGGACCGGAATTCATTTCATTGCCGACGGTATCGTGAAACAAGCTCAGAATAAAGTAGTCAGTGACCTCAACTCATCACGAGAAATCTATCAGGAAAACTTATTAAATATAAAAGACATCGTTCGCCTCACCGCCGCGCGATTTTTCATAAAAGAAGACATCTTAGGTAAAAATCGCCAGCGTCTTTATGCCGAACTGAATACGGTTAGGATAAGGGAATTCTTAGACATTTTGAGTGTCACCGACCCGGCAGGTAAAGTAATCCTGAGGTCACGAAATCCAAGAATCTATGGTGATAAACCCGATAATGAACTTGTCCGATGGGTGCTTAATAATAAAGAACCAATCGCCGGAACAACAATTATTCCCAAAGAAGAATTATTAAAGGAAGGTGAAGTCTTAGCCGAGTTGGCGTATATTAAGGTCATCCCTACTCCCCGAGCCAAACCAACAGATAAAACCGAAGAGACATCGGGAATGGTGCTCAGCGCCGCGGCACCAATCTTTGACCAAAGCGGAAATCTCCTCGGTGTTCTTTATGGCGGAAGGCTACTTAATAAAAATTATACCATTGTCGATAAGATAAAGGATGTCGTCTTCCGTAATGAGACCTATAAAGGAAGGGATATCGGAACCGCTACTATCTTCCTCGGCGATATCCGTATCTCAACCAATGTCCGACATCCGGATGGGAAAAGGGCAATCGGTACCCAAATCGCCGAAGATGTCTTTGACCAGGTTCTAATAAAAGGGAAATCCTATACCGGCCGGGCATTTGTCGTCAACGACTGGTATATTTCAGCCTATGAGCCGATAAGAAATATCACCGGAAAGGTTATCGGGATTCTTTATGTCGGAATCTTAGAGAAAAAGTTTATTGATATGAAGAAGCGGACGATAACCGCCTTCCTCGGCATTGTTTTTTTCGGAATTGTTATCGCCATTACTATCTCCCAACTTTTAGCCCGCACCATATTAAAACCCCTGCGGGTGATAGTTCAGGCCTCCCGCTCAATCTCCCAGGGTAATTTTAACTCCCAGGTAGCGATTAATACCAAAGACGAGTTGGCGGAATTGGGGGCAAGTTTTAACTTTATGGCTTCATCCCTTAAAGAACGGGATGAACAATTGAAGGAATTTATGCGCCAGCAGTTAATCCGCTCCGAACGGTTAGCCACCCTGGGACAGTTAGCGGCCGGGGTGGCCCACGAAATAAATAATCCCCTGAGTGGTGTCCTCACCTATATCCGATTAATGAGAAAACGTTTGGAGAAAAAATCCGAAGATGGCGATTTCCGCCGTTATTTAGACATAATGGAAAAGGAGACCGACCGCTGTACGACCATCGTCCGTAATCTATTAGACTTTGCCCGGCAGTCCAAACCAAACTTAAAATCAGTTAATGTCAACCAAATCATTAACGAATCATTGGAGTTATTAGCTCATAAGTTGCACCTCCAAAATGTTGAGGTGGAGAAGAGATACGGTGACCTTCCCCAAATTATCGCTGACTTTGCTCAACTCCAGCAGGTCTTTATGAATATCATTATCAATGCCGCCGAGGCGATGGAAAACGGTGGTAAATTGACCATCATTACCCGCACCGCTTTTTCCGCTAAGATGGTTGAGATTGAATTTACCGATACCGGCAAAGGGATTCCAGCGGAATCGCTGCCGAAGATTTTTGACCCATTCTTCACGACCAAACCAAAAGGCACCGGTCTTGGACTATCGGTTGTCTATGGCATCATCAACCGACACCAGGGTCAAATTGAAGTTAAAAGTGAAGTGAATAAAGGAACAACCTTTACCATTAGATTACCGGTAAACATCAGTGAAAAATGAACTGCCACAGTAGCGGTAAATAATGATGAGAGATTCAATCTATATCTTACCTTTGGGTGAGATTGAATGGGAGATTTTGGAAGAGGTTAAAAAAGAGATAACCGCCGTCTTTCAATTTCCGGTCAAGGTGCTTCCTAATCTCTCAAATCCGGCTTATGCCTTTGAACCGAAACGTGGTCAATACTACTCCACAAAAATCTTAAAGGAACTTATTAGTAAACTGCCGGACGACGGAGTGAAGATTTTAGGTATCACCGAAGTAGATTTATGTACGCCGGTCTTAACCTTTGTCTTTGGTGAGGCTCATTTAGAAGGTTGTGCCGCGGTCATATCATTAGCCCGACTTCACCAGGAATACTATGACCTGCCATCTAACAAACCGCTCCTATTAAACCGGGCGGTGAAGGAGGCAATTCATGAATTGGGTCATACCTTTGGTCTGGTTCATTGCCGTGATAATCAATGCGTTATGTCTTTTTCCCCCAACTGCCTGGGTATTGACCAGAAACAGGTCGGTTTCTGTTCCGTTTGTCAGGGAATTTTAGCCCGTCGTCTTTCGCTTCCGAGACCGCCCGCCGAAAAATCGGGCGAGACCTCACTGCAAGGAGACGGACCAATCGCCCGCTGTCGCCGGACCTTCCTTTTATTCTTTTTGACGGATGGCGGTTTTGTCAAGCCAAGGCAAAAGCCGATAGCGGCAAGTAGCCGGAAAGGAGTTCAATGGAACGAATCTTAATTGTTGATGACGAAGAGATTATGCGCCAATCGCTAACCGATTGGTTAAAAGAAGAGGGCTACGATGTCTTAGCGGTAGAAGATGGCTTTAAGGCATTAGAATTGGTCCAGAAAGAAGACTGGAATGTGATGCTCCTTGACCTCAAGATGCCCAAGATGGATGGATTGGAGGTCCTTCAAGAGGTAAAAAAAATAAACCGGGATCTACCGGTGATTATCATCACCGCCTATGCGACTATTGATACCGCGGTCACCGCAATGAAAGCTGGGGCCTATGATTACATCGTGAAACCATTTCATCCCGAAGAACTCGCTATCTTAATCAAAAAGATTATTGAGCACCAGAATCTTGTGAAGGAGAATATCATCTTACGCAAAGAACTGCGCCAGCGCTACCAGTTTCACGATATTATCGGCAAAAGCCCGAAGATGCAGGCCGTCTTTGAATTGATAAGAACCGTTGCCCCCACTAAGTCAACGGTCTTAATCCAGGGTGAGTCCGGGACTGGTAAAGAATTGGTCGCCCGGGCCATCCATGAGGCAAGCCCGCGCTCATTTGCCCCTTTTGTTGCCTTAGCCTGTGGCGCCCTGCCCGAGACATTATTAGAAGCGGAACTCTTCGGTTATGAAAAGGGTGCATTCACAGGGGCTGTCGCCCAGAAGAAGGGGAAGGTAGAACTAGCCGACGGTGGCACTTTATTCCTGGATGAAGTTAGCGACATAAGCCTAAAGACCCAGGTTGACCTATTAAGATTTTTACAGGAGCGAGAATTCCGACGTTTGGGCGGGACCGAAATAATTAAGGTGGATGTGCGGGTTATCGCCGCCACCAATCGGAACTTAAAGAAATTGGTTGACGAAGGGAAATTTCGTGATGACTTATTCTATCGGCTCAATGTGATTACCATCACAATTCCGCCTTTGCGCGAACGAAAGGAAGATTTATCTCTTTTAATCCAACATTTTATTGAGAAGTTTTCTGTGGAAACCGGAAAAAAGATTGAAAAGATTTCCGAACCGGCTATGCATATTCTTTTGAACTACGATTGGCCGGGAAATGTCCGAGAATTGGAAAATGCCATTGAGCATGCGGTGGTCATCACTCAAGAGAATATAATCCGACCCGAACACCTGCCCGATTTCTTGAAGAAAAGAGAAGCAAAATCAATCTCGGGCAAGTCATTACAGGAAGTAGAGAAAGAACATATTATCAATATCTTAAAAGAGAGTGAAGGCAATATCCGCCGGGCAGCGGAAGTCTTGGGGATAAACCGAGTTACCCTTTATCGGAAGATTAAAGAATATGATATAAAAATTGATTGACCCCTAATTCTTTACTCATTTTTCAACAAAGATTTTTCCTTCCCCTTCTAATACCTCGCCGATGATTGCCGGATACTCCATCCCCCTCTTTTTAAGTGTGGTAATTAGTTCTTCGGATTTATCCGCACCGACGGAGATTAACAATCCACCAGAAGTCTGAGCATCAGCGAGGAGAAGTCTTTCTTCTTGACTGACCGCCGATGAGAAATCGACCCTCGGTTTCACATATGCCAAATTCTTTAAGGAGCCTTCTGGAAAGAGTCCATCTTTGGCTAAAAGGGATGCCCCTTCAATAATTGGCACGTTTTCCATAAATATCCGAAAATTCACTCCACTTGCTCTCGCCATCTCTAAGGCATGACCCAAGAGACCGAAACCGGTAACGTCAGTAGCACTATTCACACCAATTTTAAGCATCTCTTCCAATGCCACCTTGTTTAACTGGGTCATAAGGTGATTGGCTCTTTCTACAACATCCGAGGGAGCTAAATTTCCCTTGGCCGCAGTGGTAATCACTCCAATCCCTAATGGTTTGGTAAGAATTAACTTATCCCCTACCTGGGCATTACTATTGGTGACAATCTTATTCGGCTCAACAATTCCGGTTACGGCTAATCCGCACTTCACCTCACTATCCTTTAAGGTATGCCCACCTAAAATCACCGCCCCGGCTTCTTTTACTTTATCAAACAGCCCCGCTAAAATTTTTCTTATCGTCTCTTTTTCCATCTCTTTTACCGGAAAACTGATAAAACTTAAAGCGGTTAAGGGTTGGGCACCCATCGCGTAGACATCGGAGAGGGAATTGGCCGCTACTATCTGACCGAAGATATAGGGGTCATCGGCGATTGGTGTGAGGCAATCAATTGTCTGGACGATTGCCAAATTATCAGTAATAAGATAGATACCGCAGTCATCCATTGTCTCCCAATCGCCAAGGATTTTTGGGTCGGCGAACCTTGGTAATTGATGCAGAACCTGCATCAGGTCTTCTTGGCAGACCTTGGATGCTCAACCGGCCGCCCGGGCAAAATCCAAAAGTCTTCTCTTCATATCTTCAAGACCTTTTCGCAAGCTAAGAGTCTCTCCGCTAACTCATACATATTTGAGACCTTCCCGACCCTTACCTTTTCTTTTATCTCATAGAAATCAAGGCAGGTACCGCAGACCATTATCTCAACCCCGGCACTTTCCAGTCTTTTTAGGGTCTCCAAGACTTCTGAGCCTTCAATTGTTAGTTTCACACCATTGTTCATAAATAAGAGATAGTCAGCCTTCCTGGATAATTCGGTTAGGGTATGGAGGAATAACCTCATCAGTAATTTACCCAATTGCTCATCGCCTGAACCAATTGTATCGGAAGTGATAAAGATTGCCTCTTGGTAACGTTTTTCCTCTTCTTTAACTTCGGAAGTCTTTCTGACGGCAATCTCAAAAACTCCTTTCTCTTCTCGCCAATTCACCTCACAGCCGGCATTCTGAGCAAACCTTATGATATTTTCCCGGGAGATTGCGCTATCGGTTAGCACCTTTATCTCTCCCTCTTTAATTGATTCCAATGCCTTTTTGGTTCTAATGACTGGTTCCGGGCAACTTAGACCGCGCACATCAACCTCCCAATTATTTTTCTTCATATCTTAACACCTCCTCGGATTTGATATTATGGTTTGATAAGATTTTTATTACCTTGTCCTTTAAGGATTCGGGAAAGAGGAGATAAACACCACAATCCGGAGTTCTCTTCGGGATTAATAAGACTTCAATCCCAGATTTTTTGAGAATCTCTCCGGCCTCCATTACTTGTTTAATGGAAGGGAATGGAATAAATAGATAGTCACTCATCATACTTTAATCGTTGGCAATATTGATTATTCTCTTTGACCAAGAAGGAATTTTAATTAGGGATTGGAAAACCGGATAGGGTAGGGTTGGGCAGGAGATTTCTTCTCGGAGACCGACCGTCCCGAAGAGACCGGCATTCATCTTTTCCACCTCAGATTAAGTCTTAGAATAAATTCCATATTATTTTTTATCATCCCCATTGGCAAAAAATTCAGGCGAGGGCGGAAATCTGAGCATAGGTCTCTTCCTTTGTGAAGTGCTTTAAGGTTATGGCACCGGAGGGACAGGCCGATGAACAGACCCCACAGCCTTTACATAGGACCTCTTCAACCACCATCACCTTCTTTTCGCTATCAAAAATTAGTGCCTGATAAGGACAGAGACCTTCACAGATATGACAACCAGAACATCGCTCCTCAGAAACATAAGCCACAATTGGCTCAATTGTTATCAGGTCTTTGTTAAGGAGAGCAATAACCGAAGCCGCCGCCGCCTTTGCCTGAGCAACCGTATCTGGAATATCTTTTGGTCCCTGACAGGTGCCGGCTAAATAGACACCGTCAATCGTTGAATCAACCGGGCGCAATTTCGGGTGGGCCTCTAAAAAGAATCGATCCGGGGAGAGGGATAATTTTAAGAGAGAGGCGAGTTTTTTGCTATCGGCACTCGGAACCAGACCAGTTCCTAAAATAACACAATCGGTCTTGTGCTCAATCACCTCTCCCAACAATGTATCCTCAACCCGAACAACGAGTTTCTCACCTTCGCGATAAATTTCGGATGGATTTCCCCGGCGATAGATTATCCCCTCTTGTTTTACCCGGTCGTAAAACTCTTCATAACCCTTTCCGAATGCCCGGACATCCATATAAAAGACATTAACATTACAATCGGGCAATCGCTCTTTTACCAAGTGTGCCTGTTTGGCGATATACATACAGCAGACTCGGGAACAATACTCATTACCAATCTGTTTATCGCGGGAACCGACACAATGGATAAGGGTAATATCCTTTGGTTTTTTCCTGTTGATTAAAAATTCGCCTCCGGTTGGACCAGAGGCGGAAAGGAGCCTCTCTGCTTGAAGACCGGTTATCACCTCCGGATATTTACCGAACCCAAACTCGGGCTTTGCTTCTGGGTCAAATTCTTCATAACCAGTGGCCAGGACAATTGCCCCAACCTCTAATTCTAAGATTTCATCTTCCATTGTCCAATCAATCGCCCCTGGTTTACAAACCTTAACGCATTCCTGACACTCACAGCAGACGGAGCAATTAAGGCACCGCTCTGCCTCCCGCCTTGCCTCATCTTCGGAAAAACCTATCTCTACTTCGGAAAAGTTCCTCCTTTCCGAGACTGGAATTTTGGGCATTACTGTCCGCGGCACTTTGGGAACTTTCTTATATTCCTCTTCGGAAAACCGCACAATGGGGAGGAATTTTTTCTCTAAGGGTTTTGTTTTAGTTAAGTAAGAGTCAATTGACTCGGCTGCCTTCTTTCCCATCGCCACTGCTTCGATTACTGTCGCTGGTCCAGAAACTAAATCACCACCCGCAAAAATCCCTTCTTGGGAAGTCATTAAGGTCTGGGGGTCAACAACCAATGTCTCCAGCTTCGTCTTCGCAAAATCGGGAAGAAAAGAGGTATCGGGGACTTGCCCAATTGCCGGAATTAGAATATCACAATCTGAGATAAACTCACTTCCCGGAATGGGAATTGGTCTTCTCCGACCGGTGGCATCCGGTTCAGCCAATTCCATCCTCTGACATTCAATTGCCCTTACCTTTAAAGGACCAATTATTTTCACCGGCGCTGCCAAATAAATAATCTCAATCCCTTCCTTTTCCGCCTCTTCTCTCTCCCAAGGGTTGGCTGGCATCTCCTCCTGGCTGCGCCGGTAGATAATCCGAACCTTCTTTGCCCCAAGGCGAAGGGCGACCCTTCCGACATCAAAGGCGGCATTCCCTCCGCCAATCACACAAACTACCTTATCCCGAACGATTGGAGCGAAGTCCTTTAATTTTCGATTAACCGAGGTTAAGAAATTTAGGCAGGAATAGACACCTTCCAAATCTTCACCGGGGATATTAAGTTTTAAATCCCGATCGGCACCGGTGGCTAAAAAAACGGAAGCAAACCCATCGAAGAATAAATCCTCAAGTGAGAAATCCTTACCTAAGGTCATTTTGGTCTTCACTTCAATCCCATGGGCTAAAATAAAATCAATATCCGCCTTCACCGCCTCTCGGGGTAGACGGAATTCCGGAATACCCGTAATCAACATCCCCCCGGGCTCTGGTAGTTTTTCAAAGCAAGTTACCGGATAACCCATCTTCGCTAAGAAATAGGCACAAGAAAGACCAGAAGGTCCTGTGCCAACGACCGCTATCCTTTGCGATTTGGTCTTGGGAATTGGCTCCGGTAATTTCTTTCCACTTTTCAACCAATAATCGGCGATAAATCTCTTTAAGGAGGCGATAGCAATGGGGGCTTCTTTCCGATTACACTCCCCTTCGCAGGGATGATTGCAGACCCGACCACAAACCGAGGCAAAGGGATTTGCCTCTCTCTCTAAGTCCAATGCCTCCTCATATCTCCCTTGCGCAATTAAAGCAATATAGCCATGAGCATTAACCCCAGCCGGACAACCTGTCCGACAAGGAGAGATTCCTTTTCGGTCAATCGTATAAACATTGGGCACCGCCTGGGGAAAGGGACGGTAGATTGCCGTCCTCTTTTTTAACCCAACATCAAACTCGCTTTTCACCCTAACCGGACAGGCAAACTCACAATCCTGACAGGCATTACAAAGCTGGGAGGAGACATATCTTGCCTTCTTTCTCACCTTCACCTTAAAATTACCGATTGTCCCTGAGATATCACAAACCTCGGAATAGGTGAGGAGGGAAATATTTTTCTCTCTTGCCACATCAACCATCTTTGGGGTCAAGATACAGGCCGCACAATCAAGAGTCGGAAATGTCTTCTCCAGCTGAGCCATCCGACCGCCAATGGATGGTTCCTTTTCTACCAGATAGACCTGATACCCGGCGTCAGCAATATCTAATGCCGCCTGAATCCCGGCAATTCCGCCACCAATCACCAAAGCCCTCTTTGTCACCGGCACGGTTTTCGGCACCAATGGCTCTAAAAAGATTGCCCGAAAAACCGCGCTCTTCACCAAATCCTTTGCCTTTTCGGTTGCCTCTTTTTTATCATCGTGGACCCAAGAGCACTGCTCACGGATATTTGCCATCTCAAAGAGATAGGGATTAAGACCAACTTCAAAGATACAGCCGCGGAAGGTTGGTTCGTGCATCCGCGGGGAACAGGAGGCAACAACAACCCGATTGAGATTATATTCCTTAATATCCTTCTTGATTAAATCCTGCCCGGGCTCTGAGCACATATAGAGATAATCCCGAGCAATTATCACATTGGGTAGGGTTTGAGCGAACTCGGCAACCACCTTCACATCAACGGTCTTAGAAATATTTACGCCGCAATGACAGATATAAACACCAATCCTTATTTCTTCCATAAGAAATATCCTAACAAATTTTTCCCTTTCTGTCAACTATGATAAAAACTATTAGAGTGACAGGTTTGACGATTATTGGATTATTATTATAATGAAAGGATGCCGGAATTACCAGAAGTAGAGACGATAAAAAACGAACTTGTGCCCTATATTAAGGGAAAGAGGATTAAAGATATTGTAATTAAACGGAAGGAGATTATCGGTTTCCCAAACCACAAAAGTTTCGTCAAGAAGAGTAAGGGGAAAAAAATAATTAATATCCGCCGCCGGGGAAAATATTTGATATTTGAATTAAATAACGGTAATAAATTGCTTTTTCATCTAAAACTTTCCGGCCGGCTATTTCTGATCAACGACCTTTCCCCGGACTGCGAATTAAAATACGAAAGGTTACGTTTGGTCTTAAACCATCAAGGCTTATCTTTTATTGAACCAAGGATGTTTGGACGAGTTTATTTAATCCAAAAAAATATCCCGAAGCAATTAAAGGGATTCCAAGAATTAGGTCCGGAACCATTGGAAAGGGACTTCAATAAAACCTTCCTCAAAGCGAAATTAAAAAACCGGAAGGGAAAAATAAAGTCACTTCTTTTAGACCAGCGAATTGGATGTGGTATCGGAAATATTTATGCCGATGAGTCATTATTCCGGGCAAAGATTCACCCCAAAAGAAGTGGCGCGACATTAAGCGATGACGAGATAACCCGCCTGGTAAGGGCAATTAAAATTTGCCTGAAAGCGGCCATCAGATACAAAGGAACCACCCTATCCGATTATTTCCGACCCAAAGGTATTGGTGGCAATTATGCAAGCCATCTATTGGTTAAAGCCCGAGAAGGCAAGCCCTGTTTTATCTGTGGCACTCTGATTCAAAGGGAAAAGATTAGTAACCGAAGTACCCATTTTTGTCCAAGATGTCAGAAATAGCCCTAATCGCTTACGGTGGGAGCGTTTGCACAGTAGTGCGGATGATGGAGGATGACCCGGTATTTAACCACCTCTTTTTAGTTGGCGAGGGTGGGATAAAATTTGCCCGAAAGTTCGGCTTTGAAGATTACGACCTCTGAACCGAAGCGGAGACAAAATTGAAAGGTCAACCGTTGGTGCCGGAACCAATGCCAATCCCTTTGCTGGTGCCTCCGCCACTGGCTACGGAGAGACAATGGAAGGTTTGGTTGGGGCTTATATCAAGGATGGCCGATTGATTTCCTTCTAATCGCCAAAAACTTCTTCTACCTTTCAATCGCCTCCGAAGAAAGGACTTGAATCTTTTCTATCGCCGCAATAATCTCCTTACCCTTTTTGGCTAAGTCTTTTATCGCTTTATCTTTTGTCTTAGAAGACTCAGTAATTAGTTCCCTAAGGGTATCTTTGAGATATTCAAGATTTATCTCTTTACCAACCAATAAATCCGATAATAAGGTCTTTGCCTCTCGGTAGGTCTCTTCTAATGTTCGCTTCGTAATATCTATCACCACCTCACCCACTGATTGTTTTATCGGACAGACGAAGGAGAGTCTTATCTTTCCTTTTCCTGCTTCTTTTAACCTAACAGTAACGATTTTCCGGAACCTACCTGAAGCGAGCGACTCCCATTCACTGACCGAGACCGGAAAGACCTTTTCATAAGAGAACTCACCCGTCTCAACTGGACTAAGGCAGGGCAAGTGAGTATATTGGGCCTCAATCTGAAATGTTCGGACATCTCCCACCTTTCCTGATGCCCTTGATGGTGAGAAGGTAATAATTGTTGCCGTGCCTTCACTAAAAGGGAAGAGAGAAGAAATAATTAGTAAGATAAAAAAGGGATTTTTGAGTTTCATCGCATCACCTCCTTTTTACCGAAGTCCCGATCCAACCGGAATTCGTCTAAGGGGATGGAACTTTTCCCTTGAACAATCTTTTCGGCGAATAATTTCCCGATAGCCGGGGCAAGCATAAATCCATGTCCACACATCCCGGCTACAACATAAAAACCATCTATCTCCGTCTCGGAGACAATCGGATTGCCATCTGGCGTCATCTCATAACTTCCGGCCCACTGCCTTAAAACTTTCACCTCTCCCAAATCTGGGATGAGCCTTTGCATCCGGCGGGGCATCTCCGATAAGAATTCAAAAGTGGAATTTGTGTCTAAGCCAAAAACCGGCGGCACCGGCGTATAGCACCCAATAATATGTTGGGTGGAATGGAACTGGAAGAAATAGCAACCATCCGCTCGGTAATCAACAATCATCGGTTCAAAAGAATAAGGATATTCTTCGGTAACCAGCCCCTCGTGTCTCTCCGGATATACCGGAATATGGCAATTAAGCAATTTGCCCACTTCACTGGCCCAAGGACCAGCACAATTTATCACCGTATCCGCGGCGTAGATTTCGTTTTTATCGGTCCTAACGAAAAATCCCCTGCCTTTTTTCTTAATCTCCTTGACCGTGGTGTAGGTGAAAATCTTACCGCCCAATCTTTTAATCATTTCTAAATAGCCAAAAGTTACCTTAAAGGGATTGGCCTGACCATCGGTCGGACAGAAGGCGCCACCGAGGAGACCATCTAAAGAAAGGGAAGGGACTATCTTTTGACATTCCTCCGGTGTAAGAAATCTTACCGGTAGATTATACCTCTTCTGGATTTCCATTGCTTTTAAGTAATTATTTTTTACTTCCTCGCTGTGGGCGAGAAATAGATAACCACCCGAATACCACTCAATATCTATCGCTAATTCTTCGGAAAGGGAAGAGAAGATTTTTACACTCTCCATCATAATTCTTATCGTCAACTCGTGAGAGAATTGTTGTCGCACACCACCAATTGCCTTACCGGTTGAGCCGGAGGTTGGATAACTCTTCTCCAAGAGGCAAACCTTTAATCGCTTCTTGGCTAAATAATAGCCAACACTGGCCCCAACCACCCCCGCGCCGATAATTATCACATCGGAATGACGCATAGAAAAGACTTAGCAATCACCTTGATTGCGAAATGTGGCCAATATCTTTCCGGCAATTGGCTTGAGCGGCGGTCGTTTTTTGGGCAGCGCAATATCCGACACCGGAATTTTTGTCTCCCGGGAAATTATCTTAACCAATGGCCAGAGACAACTCCTCCCCTGACAGTGCCCCATTCCGATTCGTAAAATCCGCTTTAATTCCTCCGGTGTCCGATAGCCTTTCCTAATCCATTCAATCACCTCTTCCTCGGTTATCTCTTCACAACGGCAGACAATCTTTATTCCTCTCTTCGGCATAACTTACTAAAAAATGAAAGGCAAGCCCCTCCGAAAAGGGGGATAATGGACAATTTCCGCATCCTTCAATTTAACCTCCTTCTTTACATATTCAATCACCTCAGTTATCCCCCCAATTTTATCAACCAGACCAAATTCTTTAGCCCGTTTCCCGCTCCATACCCTCCCTTGACCTAAGGAATCAACCTTATCCTTATTCATTCTTCTCCCTTCGGCAACCTTATTTAGGAACTGGTCGTAAAATTCTTCAATCATCTGGCGGAAGAGTTTTCTCTCCTCTTCGGTAAAGTGTCGATCCGGTGAGAAGTAATCGGCCTTCTCGCCCCTTTTTAGCGTCTCCCGGGTTATCCCAAGTTTCTCTTCGCCGCCTCGGGTAATCACCTTTAGACCGAAGACACCGATTGAACCGGTGAGGGTAGAATTTAAGGCAAAGATTTCTTTAGCATTGGCGGCGACATAATAACCACCGGAGGCGGCCAAGGAAGACATTGAGACATAGACCGGTTTTCTCTTTTTTGTCAGTTCAATCTCCCGCCAGATGATATCCGAGGCAAAACCACTTCCTCCTGGGGAATCAATCCGCAAGATAACTGCCTTTACCCGACGGTCATTTCTTATTCGTCGGAGATAACGAACAACTGTCCTACAACCCGTAACATACTCCCCGGTTAAGAAATCGGTCTTTGATTCGCCATAGACGATAGAACCATTTATATAGACGATGGCGATTTTATCCTTCTCCGCCCAATCGTCATTATAATATCTAATCTGCTGAAACTTTCTTTCCGTAACCTTTCCGCTGACTGCCGTCTCTTCCTTTATTATACTATCTAACTGGTCCTCATAGGCTAAGATATCCAAGAGTCCTTTCTTTTTCCCTTCGGCCGGCGAGAAAAGCCCCTGATTTATAATACTCTCCGCCTTTTCTCGGTCAATGCCTTTCTCGGCAAAAGCGGCAAGAATGACTTCATACATATCATCCAGTATCGCTTCTAACTGCTCCCGATTCTGGGGGGTTAATTTTTCTTCGGTTAAGGCCTCTGGTGCTGACTTATATTTACCGACCCTCTCCACATCAACCTCAATGCCCAATCTCTTCAAAAGGTTGGCGAGGAACATTGTCCGGATATAAATCCCCGGCAGGAATACCTCACCAAGCGGATGGAGGATAATCTTATCCGCCGCGGTTGCCAGATAGAAATTGATTGTATTGAGATGAGGTGTATAGATAAAAATCTTTTTGCCTGATTTCCGAAACTGACGAAGTTCACCTTTTAACTCCTCGCATTGGGAGAGGGTTAAGGAAAAATCCGGGGTGATTTTTAACAAAATGGCCTTTATCCATTTTGTCTCGCCCGCCTTCTTTATCAAATCAAGGAGTTCATACAAACTTCCGCTCGCGCGCTTGCCGAATAAAGAGAAACCGGGCAAGACATCGGAGCGAGTTTGGGATAGTTCTATCTCTAAATATCTTTTGGATAACGGCAAGATGCTTGGCTTTCTCTCTGTGTGGTAAGAAAGAGATAAAATCTCAGTATTTAGACCTTCTTTGGATTTTGGCGGATAAGTGAGAAAAGAAGAGAGCCCGGGCTTGCCTAAGGATAGAGAAAATCCTAAGGTGAGGTTTAAGTCGGTATCCGTAGTAAATTTTATCTCAGCTCCTGGGAATAAGACCGCATTAAACCCAAAGAAATGAGAAATGCCCGAAGGCCGACCCGAGACTGAGCCTTCATAATAAAGAGAGAGAAGTTTTAGCGGCCTTAAGGCAATGCCGGCGATTAGCGGCAATTCCCTTCTTAATCCAGTTGCCACCAACCCTAAGGATATGAAATTTCTCCAACGGTAGGCAATCCCCAAATTCCAAAAACCCTTCTGACCATATCTAACTCCTAAGAAAAGATTAGAAATCCTTAAACCGCTACCGAGAAAATAGGTTTGCGGTCGATTCTGATAGTAAAATCCTAAATTTCCCAACTGTCCAGCAAAAGAGAAATTGGTTTGCCGTCGGCTATAAATGAGATAACAATTAAATGCCCGATTGGTTGAGAGGTATGCTGGATTTCCTAAAATTGCCAAGGCGTCATCCGTCGTCGTAACCGATAAGGGATAAGAGAAAAGTAAAGAGAAAAATAAAATCATAAGAAAATGGCGAGATACTTCACTTTCGGGCCTTGGTCGGGAGACGAACCTGAAAACCTCGGACCTGGTTAAAATATCTCTTGGGGACTTTTATCTGAACTATCGCACAGTGGTCAAATGCCTCTTTGGTGATAATCCTTTCAATCACACCCCTTGCCACTTTTTTCCCCTTTCGGTCCAATGCCCAAACTTCATCCCCTTCCTTAAACTTAATATTGAACTCATAAGGAAGTGAGACGAGGCTATGCCTTTCGGTGTAATTTTTGTGAACAACAAAGATACAAAGACCGGGGCATTTCGGGATACAGAGAAGACAACCACTGCATAAGGAGAAATCTACCTTTGGAATCTCATTTATACCGCCCTCAATCTTAATTGCCTGCCTCGGACAAGCACTGGCGCAAGGGTCACAGGGGATTTTTTCCACACACTCAACAATCACACACGGACCACTTTCAAGGCGCGCCGGTGGTGGCAAGAGAGACAATTCTTGAAGGTCTTTTTCCGTAATAACGCCTGTCTTTCGGAGGCGATTCCTAGGCATTCGGTTATAATAAAGATAAAAATCGTTTTTGTCAAGAAATGGTCCTTGGCTATTGCCCACTCTGGCCATCCCCAAAACCCGTTCGGATTTTGTAAGTAGAATCTATTATTCCGCGGGATAGAGGAAGCCTTTCGGGATTAGGCTCTCGGTTAGACTTGGAATATCACCCCCAATATCACCTCCTATATCGCCCTCTATATCACTCTCTATATCGCCCAGAATATCACCCCCAATATCACTATCTATATCACCTTCTATATTATTCCCAATATCACTTTCTATATCGCCTTCTATATCATCTCCAATATCGCCCTCTATATCACCCCCAATATCAC